>DBZV01000198.1:0-5452 GCA_002311865.1 Dehalococcoidia bacterium UBA1151 | reverse complement strand
GAAGCTATCCGCCGGAGATGAGATTTGTCCTAACGATTTCTGCCAGATCCTGAAGATCGTCGGAATCGAGGAGCAGTGAACCGTCATCGGCGATGGTGGTAGACAACTGCGTGACCGTGTTCTTCACCCGAAATGCCGCAATCGCGCCCAGACGGTCATCGTTGGCGATTAGAAGATATGAGTTGGGTCCAAATTGGTCTGTCGCAAGCTTCGCTCTTGGCTCCAGGTGCAGCACGATTATATTGGCGCTAACCTGCAACCTCGCGAACTGTGATGTCGCATTCTCGTCTGAATAAAACGAGGTTGAGCGGAGGGTGACGGTGGTGCCAGGTTCGCCATGGGTTCCAACTAAGTGAAACTCAAGTACGCATACAGCCAGAATTCCCAGGATGTCAGCATCTCCCGGGACTCCCAGATTAAATCTGTTCGGGTCTTCTCGCATCACGACCTGAGAGTTCGCTGCTCGGGCCACATCGCCAAGTTCCACAAGACCAGTGCAACCGCGGTAATCAGCGTCGCCAACCTCAATGAGGTGCTCCTGTTCTGGAGCGATCGTTGGCATTTGAATCGATTCGACTCTGGGCGTCTGGTTTCCATCACCTTCATTCCCGGAGCAAGCGATTGCGCCCAACGCCACGACAAAGAGCAGTGCATAAATGGAAACCTGGATGGATGCGAAATAACGCGGTGTCGTAATGTTCAATCGGCTCCGGACAAGATTAAACGTGTAGCTAAGTTCAGATGACGTATCAGTTGCGATCGGTACGGCCGCACCGCATGCCAGATCGTGATTTTGGCGATGGCCCGTTAGATTATCGCCTGACATCCGGTGCGCTGAAAGTTGAGAATGTATTGATGATGTCACCCTGCCAAACAATTTCGAACAGAATCAACAAGCCATGAGCACCCTCCAGGCCATCGTGCTCGCCATAATTCAGGGAGTGACGGAGTTCCTACCGGTGAGCAGTTCGGGGCACCTGATACTCGGATCCTGGCTTTTTGATTGGCCCGACCAGGGTCTGGTTTTTGATGGTGCGGTGCATCTTGGAACCCTTGGTGCGGTGCTGATCTACTTCCGTGCTACCTGGATATCTATGGGCAGAGGCTTCTTCTCAGGCGATGTCGTGCGTTTAGGGGATGCGTCGGCTGATCAGTCAATCCCGGCGATACGCCTGCTCTGGTTACTTGTGCTGGCCAGCGTGCCACTTGCCATTTTCGGCGTGATCTTCAAGAGCACGCTTGAAGATCACCTGCGTTCGCCAGAGGCAGTAGGAGCGTTTCTACTTGCGACATCTGCGATGCTTATCTTTGCTGAGTATGTTGGCAACCGAAGCCGCTCCATCACGTCCATCGGAATGAAAGATAGTGTCATCATCGGCATCGCTCAGGCGTTGGCGGTTATCCCTGGCGTATCGCGGTCTGGAACTACAATCGCCGCTGGAATAGCGGTTAATATGGACCGCGATTCAGCCGCCAGATTGTCATTTCTCATGGCTGTACCGGCCCTCGGAGGGTCGGGCCTTTATGTGATTGTTGATGCCCTGACCAATAGTGCGATGGAGAGCGCAGACTGGGGCCAAGTTGTGCTTGGTGCGGTGATAGCGTTCATTACCGGCTACCTGGCGATAGGTGGTTTCCTTCATGTTCTGACAAAGGCATCGCTGAAGCCATTCATCGCCTACACAAGCCTGGCCGGGATTGGTGTGTTGATAGCTCGAGCTGCCGGCGTCTGACTAGACCGGCACCGTCTAATGTACGAATGCACACGCCACCAAACGCCACGGTATTTGTAACACTGCGTGAAGAAGATGAGCGGATCACCCTTGATGTCATTGATGATGGCCCAGGTCTGGGTCTGGCGATTGTGGCGGCGATTGTTGGTGCCCACAAAATAACCGTTACTGCCGCCAATGAGCCAGACCACGGCGCACACTTCACCGTGACTCTTCAAGGAAATGTATGATCCACCCTACTAAGATCGAGATCCCAGCACCCGAGCACTCTCCAATCACCACGGTGCCCGAAACGCGAAGACACGACCTTGACGCGCTCCGGGGATTCGCCATGCTCCTCGGCGTTGTCCTGCACATCTCGCTTGCATTCTTCCCATCGTTCTGGCCGGTGCAGGACCAGACATCCAGCATCGACGGGCAATATGATGAGGTCCTCGCCGCGATTCATGGGTTCCGCATGCCGCTATTCTTCCTGCTGAGTGGGTTATTCACCGCAATGCTGTGGCGACGGTATGGAACCAGGTCATTCGTGTGGCACCGCGTCCGCCGGATCGCGCTTCCGTTGGCCATCGGAGTCGTGACCATCGTGCCGTTGATGAACTGGGTATCTGCGGAAGTGATCAAGTCACAGGTCGATGACATCTGGGGCGCAATCATGATCCAGAACGCCGGTGCAGTTGAGGATTACCTCAACAACGGCAATGACCCCCATTCCCGAGGTGACAACGGTCTCACCTTGCTTCATCTGGCCGCGCTTATCGACAACGCTGAAATCGCCGAAATTCTTCTCAAGGCTGGAGCCGACCCGAACGCCGTAGATAAAAATGGCGACTCAGCATTCGGTTACGCCTTTTTCGCAGGGTCAAACGAAGTAGCCGATGTCCTTGTCGAGTTCGGGATTGTCGATGTCCGTCCACAGGGAACTGAGTGGGAGGATCTCAAGAATCCCAAAGGCGAAAAATGGGGACACGGTGCCCAGAATAAGGCTGAGCGGTCGGAGTTAGATACGTGGATCACCAGTTTTCACCACCTGTGGTTTCTGTGGTTCCTGCTGTGGCTTCTCGCGGGCTTCGTAGTCGTCGCAGCCGTCGCCAACAGCGTCACTGACAGCCTCTGGAGTGTATTGCCCGGAGTTGGCCAGTCGATATGGTTATTGATCCCGGTGACTCTGCTCTTCCAGGTTCAAATGGGCGCCGGAGGCGATAAGCCAGTATTCGGACCTGACACATCAACCGGGCTGATCCCTGAATGGCACGTCCTTGCCTACTACGCCGTGTTCTTCGCGTTCGGTTCAATTGCGTTTGGCCGGCGCACAGCTCGAGGCACTATGATGATCGATGCGCCGGGCAGATGGTGGTTCGTGATCTTGCCGCTTACGCTCATCATCCTGTTCCCCATCGGGCTAGTAGTCACATTCCTGAGCCCGGAAACGCCCTGGGTGATCACATCAGTTCTCCAGATCGCGTTCACCTGGGCGATGATCTTCGGACTGCTGGGGCTGTTTCGCGCTCTGCTCTCTCAGGAGTATCGAGTCGTTCGATACCTGTCGGACGCTTCCTACTGGATGTACGTAATCCACCTCCCGCTGGTGATTCTGGCTCAATCATGGGTTCGTACGTGGGATGCTCCCTCCGCCGTTAAATTCTTTGGACTGCTATTCGGCGTGAGCATCGTGCTGCTCATTTCATATCACGTGTTCGTAAGACGCACGCCCATCGGCTGTCTCAGCTTGGCTGGAACGTTATGCCTACGGCTAGGACTCCCATGGGGGATTAGGTACAAGGACGAGCGGCGGAGGCAGAACCGTGCCTCACCGCGCGCCTAGGGAGGCATTCCTTGGCCGAAGGTTGCGATCGTCCCGTCAATGGTGGAATCCAGTACGTCGCAGTTGAAGGTGAAATGTCAACACTCACACCACCACCCCGATATATACAAAGCCCCCGCAGGCCCATCGGCGGTCAAGTTGGTAACCTAGCGGAGTGGGCCTTATCAACATCAAATTCGCGCTTCTCCTTGGCCTGATCTGCGTCGCCACTGCGCTCGGTTGCGGTAGTAATTCCACCAGCCTGACACCAACGCTTGATGAGCCTGCCATCAGCTCAGAGCCACCGACCACATCATTCGATTGCCCCGGTTGTGAAGCCTTCTCAGTAGGCCGTGTGATCGACGGTGACACGCTGGACCTATCAGATGGCACTAGAGTGCGTCTTTATGGAGTAGACACCCCTGAGCGCGGTGAAGCCTGCTATGCAGAAGCTACTGATCGTCTGCGCCGACTGGCGGGCGCTACCGTGCGCTTGGAGAACGGGCCGCGGGCAACAGATACCTTTGGGAGACGATTGGCTTATGTGTACACGGCAGAGGGATTCTCTATTGATGTGATCTTGATTGGCGATGGGCTGGCCGAAGCATGGGCGCGAGATGGGCAGCACCGCGACACATTGGTTGGCCTAGAGGAGTCAGCGCGTTCTAATGGTGCTGGTTGTCTTTGGAGTTAATTTCAGTCCAACTGCTGTCAAAAAGAAAACGGCCACCCCGCAGCGACGCGGAAATGACCGTTTGTCAGTTCAAATGTGGTGGTGGAGCTGATCGGACTCGAACCGACGACCCCCTGCTTGCAAAGCAGGTGCTCTCCCAGCTGAGCTACAGCCCCACGATGTTGTGCCGATTGACCGGTGGTTAGCGGCCTTATTCCACACTGGAGAACCGAGAGCCTGGTTGCAGGACTCTCAACCTTTTGAGGTTATCACTGTGCGATAGCTCTGGCCTCGATCATTGGCATGTGATTTCACCGCGTCCACACAGGCCAGACCTAACGCAAGAAATGTGTACCAATACATGAAACTCTGCGATACGAATACATCGCCGATCGTTCACTCCTGACGACTAATTGATTCCTCTGATATCGGGCTTCCGGGGCCACTTTTTCGCCACTTTCATCTGGCGGCGTCTGTGGCCTGACGGAATTGACCATAAGATGGGCGCACAATTCAGGTTCGCAACCTGAAGATCGACAACTCGATACGTGGTATATCTAGGTGGATCAAGATCGTATTCGCCCATCCGTTATCTAAATGAATGTTCGAAGTAAATAAGCCGCCACATAAATAACTTCCAGGAGCGAGAGATGTCCGAAGCCGACCCGAGTGCAGGTATTAGCAAGGCCGTCTACGGCCTGCTGGCAGTGGGATCCGTTGCCGCCGACGGTACAAAAGACGTAATGACGGCAAATTGGGGGACGCAGGTTTCCTTCGAGCCACGTCTCTACTCGATTGCTGTGCAGTCTGATTCCCACACTGCATCCAATATCAAAGCAACAGGTGTTTTCTCTATCAACTTCATGCCTGGGGGAACACATGATCTTGCTCTCAAGCTGACAGCCCACTCAACTTCTGGTGAGGGCCGACTTGAGGGTCAAGAATCCTCAGTTCACGAAACAGGCGCTCCGGTTCTGGGCGTGGCGGTAGGCTGGGTTGAGTGCAAAGTTGTGGACAGTAGCCAGCCTGGGGACCACACAGTCTTTTTTGGCGAAGTGGTTGGGGGAGACGTCGGTCCTTCAAGTGGCGAGGCAACGACGCTTGCGGGCGTCGATTTGAGTTACGCCGGCTAGTGCTTGCGATAAAGCGATAGTAGAAACGCCCGCCAAATGGCGGGGGTTTTATTGGGTCAGGTTTTTCTACGGCCAGATGACGCCGATACCTTCCAGTATTCGAGAAGGC
>DBZV01000111.1:4248-8238 GCA_002311865.1 Dehalococcoidia bacterium UBA1151 | reverse complement strand
CCTGAACGTAGCGCGTCTACCATTTCGCCACCTCGGCAGGCGTCCAACCGGGCATGCTGGTGGGCGATGGAGGACTCGAACCTCCGACCTCATGCGTGTGAAGCATGCGCTCTAACCAGCTGAGCTAACCGCCCCTGTTTTCAGTTCAAATACAGCAGATAACTGAACACGACCGCATGCTTGAAAAGAAAACAATGACCCGGAACACTAACCTACATATTGAACAGCAGGGCGACTTCAACGTCAATCTAATTAGTTTCCAAAGATACCTGCGCGCCTCGAATTACTCCCCGCGTACCCAGGACACTTATTCACAGGCCGTAATTCAGTTCGCAGATTTCATCGTTCAAAAGGGCATGCCACTCTCCCTAGGTGACCTGCGCCGGGAGCACGTTGAGCACTGGATCAACATGCTCCTTGAGACCAGAAGCGCCTCAACAGCGAATAACCGCTACCGCGGACTGCAAGCTTTTTGGAAGTTTCTGATGGAAGAGGGGGAGATCAGCCGCAACCCCATGGCCAACATGCGGCCGCCAAAAGTGGCAGAGCAGATCGTCCCGGTTCTGAGCGAGAGTGATCTCAAGAATCTTCTAGGCACGTGCACCGGTAACACTTTCGAGTCTCGCCGAGACATGGCCATTCTTCGAATGTTCATTACGACCGGTGCCCGACGAGCGGAGATCGCGGGTCTCCGCTACGACCCGGATGAACCCGAATCGAACGATCTCGATTTTGATATGGCGGTCGCTCGGGTCATTGGCAAGGGTGGGCGTGATCGACTGCTTCCACTCGACCCGAGGACTGGTGCGGGGGGGCTGGACCGATACTTGCGGGTCCGTGCGAAGCACTCAAGGGTCTTTCTGCCCGATCTTTGGTTGGGCAAGGGTGGCAAGTTCACTGCCGATGGCATTCGGCAGATGATTGAGAGGCGAGGCAATCAGGCTGGGCTGGGGCATATTCATGCTCATCAAATGCGGCACACGTTTGCACATGCCTGGCTGGCTGATGGTGGAACTGAAGGTGATCTGATGAGATCGGCTGGCTGGAAATCGAGGACGATGCTTCAACGCTATGCATCGAGTACCGCCCAAGAGCGCGCGTTAGCGGCCAGCCGAAAGATTGGGTTGGGGAATCGAATTTAGATTTTGGACAATCAGTGCCGATCCTCAGGATTGCCTACTCCCATCTTGGGGGAGCGGCCGCTGCCTCAGTTGATCACAGGAGTGCGCTTGCAATTTTTGCGATTCAAATGTGCGGTCTGGCCTTCTGGCTCAGCCAATCACGGGCAGCAAGATGTGTGATGGTCGCTCGGCATCGTGGAATATCGTGTTGTGCGCCACCACACCCACAGTCTCAGCAGCGTTTACGCCACCCGTATTGAGGTTGCGTCCAAACATCGGATACTCGCTACTGGTCACCTGCACGCGAATCTTGTGGCCTGCCTTGAATACGTTCGCCGTCGCCACCAGATCAATCTCAAACTCGTACACCTCACCCGGCTCCATCAACTCCTGCGTCTCAAACGAATTGCGATAGCGCGCCCCCAACTGCCCGCTCTGAATCTGGATAGAACGTCAATCTATTTTGATCGGCGGTGACCACCTTTCCTGTCCCGGTACTTGTAACGGTACTGTCTCAGGGGTAGTGTCTCGGGACACGCGTGGGAGATGAAAAGCGAGACGGCGTAGATGGACTTGAGGATAAATAGTGCTTGCAGATCTTTCCGGCAAAACGGCCATCGTAACGGGAGGCGGCCAGGGAATTGGACGTGGAATCGCCCTAGTATTGGCCGAACAGGGGGCTGATGTCGCAGTTGCGGACATCAATGATGAACGTTCCGTATCAGTGGCCGAAGAAGTGCAGGCACTCGGTCGACGAGGTATCTCGATTCAGGTCGACACAACTGACAACGATTCCGTGAAACGCGGCGTTGCAGAATCGATATCGGGATTCGGACATCTCGACATTCTGATCAACAACGCCGGCATAGGACGCCTCACCGGATCATCTGGGTCCAGCCTCGAAGACGACTGGGAAGAGAACTGGTCCGCTGTTATGGACATTAACGTCCAGGGTGTAATGCGCTGCGCAAAAGCTGTTTTGGGTCACTTTATCGATCGGAATTACGGGAAGATCATCAACACCGCGTCCGGCGCAGGTCGTGGACCGATATGGTGGGGGCCTGCAAAGGGACCGGAAGGGATGGCCAACCCGTATGGTCCGTCAAAGGCCGCGGTAATCAACTACACGCAGTACCTGGCTGCAAGCGTGGCCGAATACAACATCAATGTAAACGCGATCTGTCCTGGCCAGGTGTGGACCGCATTTCACGGTGCAGATCCGTCAAATCTCTCTGATCCTGCTCACGATGCTTTTATGGAAAAAAGCAAGGACGTCATTCCGCTGGGTAGAGAGCAGACACCGGAAGAAATTGGCAAACTCGTGGCGTTCCTCTCTTCAGATGACGCGAGTTCAATAACGGGTCAGTCCATTCACATTGACGGCGGCCAACGGATGGCTTGACCGTGATTCCGAAATCACGATCACTCTCCGGCAAATAAGGATCTCAAATGAAAATCACAGACGTCACTCTCACTTTGTTCAAATGGGAAGGAATTCCCGTAGGTATCGCAAAAGCTCACACCGGAGCCATCGGGGGAGACAGTCAACTTGGTTTGCTCACAATCAGTACCGATGAAGGAGTAGACGGCCACGCATTCCTTGGATCATCGGGGCGAAGCGCGGAGTTTGATGCCGGGTCGCTGATTCACTATCTGAAGCCCATCGTGATGGGGCAGAATCCGCTCAATCGCGAGAGGCTATTCGAGGTGATGATCCGCATTGAGCGCAACACCACTATCCGAGCGGTTGGAGCTGTCGATATCGCTCTCTGGGATATCGCCGGCAAGGTCGCTGGTCTGCCTATTCATCAATTGCTTGGAACGTACAGAGAGTCAATTCCCGCATATGTAAGTTCTCCTAGACTTGCCGGTCCTGAGGCCTACGCAGATGAGGCAACCCGGTACAAGGCTGCAGGATTGACGGGGTACAAAATTCATCCTCCTGCGGTGAGAATTCAGGAAGATATTGCCGTCTGCACTGCTGTTCGGGAGGCTGTTGGCGACGATTACAAGCTGATGTTGGATTCCATCTGGGCCTACGATTATCCCGAGGCGCTAGAGGTGGGTAAGGCCATACAGGAACTTGGCTACTACTGGTACGAAGACCCTCTGGCTGATGATGACTTGCTGAACTACGTCAAACTGAAGGAGCGTCTTGATATCCCGCTTATGGCAACCGAGCACTCGCCGGGCGGATTTACCGCCTACGCGCCGTGGTTGATATCTCAGGCGACCGACTATCTGCGTGGTGATGTTGCGGTGAAGGGCGGGATTACCGCGGTGATGAAAACGGCGCATCTGGCCGAAGCGTTTCACATGAACTATGAGGTCCACCATGGCGGTAACTCGCTGAACAATGTGGCAAACCTCCACGCGACTATGGCGATGAAGAACACCGAAATGTTCGAGTTCCTGCTTCCAGAAGAAGCACAACGGTACGGTCTTCTCGAGGATGTAACTCCCGATAAGAACGGTCTTGTCCACACCATCAACGAGCCGGGCCTTGGCGCAGAGATCGATTTTGAATTGATCGAACGCATGAAGCTCGCGGTACTGACTTAGATTGCTTGTCATGCTGGGCACTATGCCCACCGAGTACACACGACGCCTGATCGACCTGCTCCTGGATCAAGCGGACGAGGCTCTAACCCGCAACGATTCCCGTCAAGCGTCAGAGGGTTCCGAAAGCACCTGCCCATTCAATGTTCGAATTTCGCGCTGAGTAGCGGCCACGAATACAACGATGACCGCAAGCACCAGCGCTCCTGTCGCCAAGGCGATCCTGATCGGTGATGTTACCGTCGTGAACTCACCAGAGAATTCAGCGATAGCACCGCCCAGTAATCCGCCCATTGGGATGAGGCTGAAG
>DBZV01000111.1:0-4126 GCA_002311865.1 Dehalococcoidia bacterium UBA1151 | reverse complement strand
TACTGATCATGAAGATGGAGTTGAAGACTCCGGCGATGATGGCCAACCCCATCGCAAGGAAATAGTCTGGCGCGAGGGCAAATAAAAGAACGATCATGGAGAAGATAAAGCATGCGCCAAGGATCACCCAGCCCAGGTAGGTGGCACCCTGGAACCTCCCAACCACAAATGTGCCAGCGAAAGACCCGATGCCGACTGCAGTCAACATGAATCCAATTTCGCTCGTGCCACGCCCAAAATCATCGACGTAAGCGGGCATGAGATGGATGTACGTCATTCCAAAGAACATGTTGGCGAAGGTGAGAGGGATCAGTACAGCGAACAGGCGGGAGTTGCGGATGTAGTCGACACCATCGAAAAATTCCCGCAGTGGGTTACGGATTGTTCGTTGCGGCAGAGCAGGCATGTGGACCGTCATAAGTGCTATGAACATGAGGACAAAACCTGTGGCAGCGATGTAGAAAATGATTGCTGTGCCAAACGCCGCTATCAGCAGACCGCTAAACGTTGGAAATATTATTCGGGCACCTTGCCAGGGGACGGTATCCATCGCAACGGCGCTCATCATGTCCCGGCGATCTTCTATAAGCGTTGCGAAGATGGCCGTTCGAGTAGGCCAATCGAGTCCGGTTGCCAGGCCGTTAACCACAGCAATTGTGTACACGTGCCAGATCTCAACCACACCGGTTGCGACGAGGGTGGCGAGAAGCCCAAGCATGACTGCGAGGACAATTTGCATCGCCGCCAGAAGTTTTCGACGATCAACGCGGTCGGCAAGGACGCCACCGAACACTGTTATGAGAATGGTTGGCCCGGCGGTTGCCGCGCCGAGGATTCCGAGATTCAACACTGAGCCCGTCAGGTCGAATATCAGGATCCCCTGCGCGATTTGGTTCATGCTGAACGCGGCCGCGGAGGCTATCGAACCCAGCCAGAATCGCCGGAAGGCCGGGTACTTGAGGGCGCTAAATCGAGAGCGCGCAGGGCCCACCGGTTGGTCAGCAGCATTCGTGCGGAGAGCGCTCAAGGGGGTTGGAAACTCCGGTTCGAGGCCCGCTGTCGGGCACCATCTCAAGGCGGTGATTGATGTTGAATTGAAATGGTACGCCGGGTGTATTGGAATAGTTAGTCACAGTAGCCGTTCACCTGGTCGCGAGCTGAAGACCCCGAAGTACAACGGCGTGTCAGTTCACTATTGGGTGGCGCGCGGCAAGCGCGTCGCAAGGCGCAAGTAGATTCTTTTCACCAAGTACACACAGGAAGCTTGTTGGGGCGGGGACGGTCAATTGGTTATCTCGTAGTCGGACAATTGCCAATTTCCATCTTGTTCGACTACTTAATCGTTGGAATATCCGTCGATATCGTGGGCGGGGCCGAGGGTAGGCGCTGCGGGCGAGAACGCAAAAACTCGATCCAGTCGTCGATCCCCTCTTCCAGTGTGTACGTGATCTTGTGGCCGATCTCATTACTGGCCCGGGTCAGATCAAGACGGCCGCCCAGTCCGTAGAGCGGGTCCGGTCCATCGCCGATCTCAATATCGGCTTCGGGAATACGGTCTCTGACAACGTCGGCCATCTCGTGCATCGTGTGCGCTGTCGATGAACCAAGATTGAAGATCTGGTGCTCGGAAGCCTCTACGAAAGCTGCGTTTACCACTGTCCGTGCGGCATCCTTTCTCCAGAGAGTGGGGCATCCAATACATAGAGCAGTTCCTGCGTAACGTCGCCGCCGGTAGCGATCGTCGCGGACATGCCGGCGACGGGGTTTTCTACTACGTCCATGAGAGGAACGGTCCAACCTCGGCCAAGCTTCGTCGGCCCGTAAACCGTCGGGAACCGTACGGCGATGAAGTCCATATCGTAATTGGTCGAGTAGTTGATTCCCAGCCATTCGCACATTCGCTTGGTAGCTCCGTATACGGTCGTTGGATTTGGGGCATCGTCCTCTGTCACTGGCTGCCCGATGGGGGTAACACCGTAGACAGATTGGGTGCTGGTGAAGACGACCCGCCTAACACCGATGACGCGGCTCGCCTCCAATACGTTGGCGGTGCCCTCACAATTGACCTTGATGGCCAACGGTGGCCGGGCCTGGGATTCGAAGCCCAGAAATGAAGCGGCGTGGATGACCCGGTCGACGTTGTGCGATTTCAAGGCGTCTGCGAGATTCCCAAAGTCAAGCAGATCACCCTTGACCATTGTTACCTCATCGAGGAGGTCATAAATCAGATCGGTACGCGGATACAGGTCATAAAGGACGACCTGTTCACCTCGACTTAGGAGTTCTCTGGTCATCCACGAGCCGACGAATCCAGTTCCGCCCGTAATGAGCGTGGTCATCTTGGAATCCTCCTGTTGGTGCTTTTGGAATGTAGCGGAAATCCGGCCGCTCTTTGTAGACATGGCCAGAAGAGCGAATCACAGAGGCAGCGAAAACGGCCTAAATCCGTGCCACTTCGTTGGCATGTATCGCCTCCCAGTCAATGACAGCACCCAATCCGGGCAATTCTGGTGGATGCACCATCCCGTTAGAGTCGATGTCGACCGGGTTCTTGAGGCCGAACTTCGCCCCATCCGGGTACGGGATCTCCAGATAGCGACAGTTCTTGATCGCCAACGCCAGATGGAGGTTTGCTAGATCCATCAGGGACAACACCGTCATATGTGGTTCACAATTAACACCGAACGCCTCCGCTAGATGGGCCGATTTTAGGGATCCGGTGATCCCGCCTGTCCATGACACGTCAGCACGGATGATGTCCACCGCTCCGCCTTTTAGAAAGTTGAGTTTTGAAAAGAAATCAGAGTTCCACTCGGCTGCACAAATCGGGATATCGAGGGTTCTCGATAGCATCTCCAGACCGTGAATATCGTGGTCGTAGAGTGGCTCTTCCAGCCAGAGATAATCAAGTTTTTCCAACGCCCTTCCAACTCGCAACGCGTCCTCATGATCGTAAGCCCCACCTACTGGATCACACATGAGTTCCATAGTGTCGCCAACGGCCTCCCGAACGGCGCGGCAGCACTCGATATCGAGTTTCGCTTCGCCGGGAGGATGAAGCTTGAACGCGGTGTAGCCGGTCTTCTGCGCTTCCAAGGCCAGATCAGCATACTGAGTCGGAGTCTCAAGAAATGGGGAGCTGGCGTAGGCAGGAATGACATCCCGATACGCGCCGATGTACTTGTAGAGTGGAATCTTGGCCTGCTTAGCACCGATATCCCACAACGCGACGTCAAGCGAGCCGTACGCTGCAAACGAGGTGAGCCCACCGAACCTGTCAGCCCTATGCGCTTTATGCCAGAGCCGTTCTCGATCCAGTGGATCCTCCCCCAGCAACTCGGGCCTGTAGACCTCAGCGATGGTGTGGGCAAGGCGAGCCCCACCCTTCACACCCCACCCAAAACCATGCCCGTCAATTCCAGCATCGGTTTTGATCGTCACCACAACAATCTCTGATTTGGGAGCAATGCTTGAGCCATCCCCAGGTTTCGAAGGTGATTCATCCAGCGCACCCGGTTCATCAACCTCAGAGATGATCAGTTCGATATCGGTGATACGCAAATTGTCTTCCTCAAGTACCGTTATGGGCCCTAGCCCCTAACTTGCCCTTCATGAGGTTGCCGAGTTGGCTGCTGGTCGGGTTCTCACGGTCTGGCAGGTGAATTCCGCTCTCGCGGCGATTCTTCGGCTTGTTCCAACAGCGCATATATTCGCCGCTGCACGCGCTCTGAAGGCATAGTTTCTAGCATGATATGCGAATCTGATGACTATCATGGGCTGGGATGAACAGGCAGCGAAGCGTGACGCACTTCGGGTTCAGCATAAATCCTGAACGCTAGTTCGAATTCTGACCGCCTCGCCTCGTGTTTGCCGGTGGTTCGGTTCTCCCTGTCTCCACCAGCGGGCGCGTATGCTGTCAGGGGGCCACGGGTCCAATAGTGAGAACTGATAACTGGACAGCATCGACGTCTGTGACAATCAAAAACAGATTCACGTGATGTTTGCCCAATGGTGTTCGGCACCTCAAGCGGTATCCGAATCTCTTACTCCCACACTCCTTCGGGTCTCAGTACCTGGGGTCCGGTTCCTGCTGCCAAAAATTTCCTATCTGCCCGTATGATGCCCT
>DBZV01000007.1:909-4766 GCA_002311865.1 Dehalococcoidia bacterium UBA1151 | reverse complement strand
GCGCAACTTGCTGATGATCTGCTCAGGTGTGTACTTCCTGCGTGCCATATCTCCCTTTTCTCCGTTTCCAGAACTCTAACTCTAGAGTTGGATCGGTTTTTGGGGGGCAGGTCACTCCAGAGCTGAGTCTGCGTCACGCTCATGCGTGACAACCGTGCTCACACCATCCGGGTGAATTAGACGTTCCTGGATAACAGACATATCTTCAAGATTCGGCTCAACGAGCAAAATTTTGTACAAGTGTCTCTTGCCGCCAAATGTTCGACCGGCCATACACTCCTTGCCGCCACCAGTTATATCTAGGTGTTCTGAGTTTGGTCATCAGAATTGATCCTGACACATTTTGAGCGCCAGCCCACTTGGTATTTGGGCAGGTAAACGCGTGAAATCAATCAGTCCAGTGATGTTTTTGGCCCAAACAAATGGGGTTGTATTACCCACGCGACACAGGGGAGCTATACCCCGGTGCGCAGCCCCTCGGATGAGAACAATATGACCAATTTAACCCAGCCTCAGAGCCCGCTTGGACAGAGAATCTTGCTCTGGGGGGCGGCGGCAAAACGACGCTTTCACGCGCCCTTGGAGCGAAGCTTGGATACCCCGTTATTGAGCTTGACGCGCTTTACTGGCTTCCCGACTGGAAAGTGCGCGATGCAGTTGAGTTCAAGACGTTGGTAGAGAGTCGACTGAACGATGCTGGTGACTCATGGATCACGGACGGCCAGTACCTGACGGCACTTGGCCCATCCATGCTGGAAAGCGCCGACACCATTATCTGGCTGGAGTTGCCGTGGCGCGTGATATTTTGGCGAACTTTCACGCGAGCTGTCGCCCGGACGCGGGACAGGCGGCTGATCTGCGGTGAGAACGTTGAAACCTAGAGGCAAGTGTTCTTTCGCCGCGACTCTCTGATCTACTGGTACATCGGTCTGAGGATCTCACGCGGCTGGTCCAAGCGGATGGCCAACCACAACAGTTTCTTGATGACTATGGATAACATCTGACTCAGATACACATCCGTAATGCCAGCAAACTTGAAGAATTCTACTCTGAACAGGGTCTGGACAGACCATGCGATTGATCCCCATCTAAAAACCCCCTCTAAACGCCTGAGCTAAAATCGCCGCCTCGCACACCTCATCCAAGCAGAGGCCCACCATGAAGATCACCCGCGTTACACCCTGGCTCATCCATGCCGACATCGCCTACAACTTCGGTCGGCGCGGGACCTATCTGTTCGTCGAAGTAAACACGGATGAAGGCATCACAGGATGGGGTGAGGTCACCACTACATATCCCGTCGCCAATCGCGCCGTTTGCGCCATGATCCAGCAGCTCAACGATCTGATCGTAGGCGACGACCCGACCGAGATCGAGCGCATCTGGCACAAGACCTTTCGGGCGTTTACCTTCATGGGTTCGCGAGGCGCATCCACCAACGCAATCAGCGGAGTGGATATCGCTCTCTGGGACATCCGCGGCAAGATGCTTGGCGAGCCAATCTACAAGCTGCTGGGTGGCAAGGTTCGCGACACAATTGAGCTGTACACCCACCCCAATCCAAACATCAGCCCGGATCAGGCCCGGCAAGAAGCGAAAGAGATCGCTGAGTCCGGCCACACAGCCATGAAATTTGATCCCTTCCCAACCATGCCCGAGGAAAAGAACGGGTACATGAGCGGCAAGCTCAGCCCGGAATTTGAGCAGATAGGCGCCGATGTGACCGCGGCAATTCGCGAAGGCGCGGGCAATGAGATGGAGCTGCTTATTGACGCCCACGCCCGGTTCGACGTCCCAACCACTGTGCGGCTGGCCCGCAGACTCAATGAGTGGAACCTGGGCTGGTGGGAAGAGCCTGTTCCACCAGAGAGCAATCACGCGCTCAAGCAAGTCAGGGACCAGATAGAAGTGCCCATCTCAGTAGGCGAGCGCCTGTACACGCGCTGGGAGTTCGTCCCCATATTTGAGAATGAATTGGCTGACTACGTGATGCCAGATGTCACCTGGACCGGCGGAATATCTGAGATGAAGAAAATCTCAACCCTGGCGGAGGCCTACTACATTCCAATGTCACCACATGACGCCAGCGGGCCTATAAACGTCCTGGCCGGAGCACACGTAATGATGACGGTGCCCAACTTCTACAAACTGGAAACTGCTCGCTTCAGCCTCCACGCCTATGATCTATTCATAGATGAGCCCCTAGTCATCAAGGATGGTCAGCTACACGTCCCTGACAAACCCGGCCTGGGTCTTGATCCTGACATGGACTTCTTCCGCGCCAACGCCGACGAAGAGTTCAGGGGCGATTAATCTCACCATCGTCTCGCCAGGTCAAGCACCGAGACACACGCCAACATGAAAATCACGGCAATAAAATCCTGGCTGGTCAAAGTTCCAAACACCTACTGGGGTGAATACTTCTTCGTAGAAATCAACACTGATGAAGGCATCACGGGCTGGGGTGAAATTACCACAACGACGCTTGTCGCCAACCGTGTCGTGGCGGGAATCATCACGCAGCTGAACGACTCACTCGTCGACGAAGACCCGACGGAAATCGAACGGCTCTGGCACAGGATATTCCGCTCTTTCACATATATGGGCTCCCGCGGCGCATCCACCCACGCCATCAGCGGAATCGACATCGCACTGTGGGACATCCGGGGAAAGATGCTAGACCAACCCATCTACAACCTGCTGGGTGGAAAGGTTCGAGACGATGTCTCCCTCTATACCCACCCAAACCAGCGTAATTTCGGCTCCGATGAGGGCATCCAACAAGAAGTGAGAGCCATCGTCGATTCAGGCCACACGGCAATGAAGTTCGACCCGTTTCCGCACCTCGGTGAGCAGTCCTCCACAAACAGTGGCTACCTGAGCGGGAAGATGCCAGCTGAAGGCGAGCGCATCGCCGCCGAGATGACCGCGAAGATTCGCGAGTATGCCGGACCAAACATCGAGCTGCTGATTGACGCCCACGGTCGGTTCGATGTACCAACGGCTATTCGACTCTGCAACTCGCTTGAGGATGCGGGCCAGATCGACTGGTTCGAAGAGCCTGTACCGGTGGAGAGCCACCACGCCCTCAGCCAGGTGCGTGAAAAAGTGAATGTAGCGATCTCAGTGGGCGAGCGAATTCACACCCGCTGGGAGTTCGTGCCGATTTTCGAGAACAAGCTGGCAGATTATGTGATGCCAGACGTCACATGGACCGGCGGAATCACGGAATTGAAAAAGATATCCACGATGGCGGAAACCTACTACATCCCGGTTTCTCCACACGATGCCAGTGGCCCCATCAACGTTGTAGCCGGCGCACATGTGATGATGACGACGCCAAACTTCTACCGGCTTGAAACGGCAAACCAGGACCTGAGCGGTTACAACCGCTTGATCCAAGAGCCGCTCGATAATTCCGGCGGCTCGCTGAAACTCAGCGATAAACCAGGACTGGGTATCGATATCAACTTGGACTACTTCCACGCCAACGCAGTGGAAGGTTTCGGTCGGGGGTGAGCGGGATTGTCTTGACCTTGAGCGCGGCTGGGATTATCCCGCAAATCAACTGTCCGGCGATTTGGTGCAAGTAGACGATGTCAATTGATCTCTTGCTGCCCCTGGTGGCGGTGTTTGCGCTAGGAGCAATGAGCCCCGGTCCGTCACTTGCTGTGGTTCTGCATAACAGCATCGTTGGCGGACGCAGGAACGGAGTTATGACAGGTCTCGGACATGCTCTTGGATTCGGGATCTATGCGTTCATGGCTGCTGTAGGAATTGCCGCCGCTATCTCTGCGAGTTCTGACGTGTCCAACGTCATCCGGTTGGGAGGCATCGCTCTGCTCATCTACCTGGCC
>DBZV01000007.1:451-822 GCA_002311865.1 Dehalococcoidia bacterium UBA1151 | reverse complement strand
CATGTTCACCAGGAGCGCGGACGCTGGCCATCCCGAATCTGACTATCGCGATGAACATGGCGCGTCCGGCCGGGCTGGCTTTATCCAGGGATTTTCCATTGCCCTGCTCAATCCCAAGATTCTGGCCTGGCTTCTCGCAATCTATTCGCCCGTCATTGGTACCGATCAAGATGTCCTGGTACTGCTTGGCGTGGCGCTCATGGCCATGTGCATCGACGGAGGGTGGTATGTCAGTGTGGCNNTGATGTTGGTGTTCGCGGGATTGCTTGTATTCGATTTGGTGTGATGGCATCGGCTTTTGCACTCCCGTGGAGGCGGGACCGCGCAGCCCAGTAAGGAAATGCATCGCTAGGATCAAGTGGTTAGGTCCA
>DBZV01000007.1:0-229 GCA_002311865.1 Dehalococcoidia bacterium UBA1151 | reverse complement strand
GCCGTTCATTGCGATATTCGATCCGCCCGGACTCGCGTTTTTCGACTGCGGTGGCACTCGTCTAATGCTCAGCTCCGAGGGCGAACAAAACAACTCCACACTCTACTTCCAGGTGGATGATGTTCAAGCCGCCTATACGTCGCTCAAGGCCGCTGGCGTGGATATGGAAGGCGAACCACACGCCACCTACACCACCGATAACTATCAGCTCTGGATGACCTTCTTCCGC
>DBZV01000091.1:14510-14712 GCA_002311865.1 Dehalococcoidia bacterium UBA1151 | reverse complement strand
CCCCTACCAGTGTGGGCGGGTCGCACGACCGCCCCTACGCAAACACGCTAGTCCCATATGAGGATTGAATAAGATCGCCCTCTGCAAATCGCGCGTAACGCAGACGTGTGATGTCGATGGACTGGCTTGAGCCGTCGATTGCCAGTTCGGCCAGTGCGCGGCCGATTGCTGGTGCCATCTTGAAGCCGTGGCCGCTGAATCC
>DBZV01000091.1:6760-14452 GCA_002311865.1 Dehalococcoidia bacterium UBA1151 | reverse complement strand
CCACAAACAGACCACCCACACCGGGAACGGCGTCGATCACGGGGTGCCAGTCTGGGGTGACGGTGAAGATGCCCGACCAGCCACCATCCCAGCCGGCGTCGGCAAACGCTGAGTGGCGTTTCGTCATGACTTCTAGCGCGGTTGCGGCCACCTCTGTATCAACGTTGCGGTTGTAAGTTTCCCGATCTGCAGGTTCCTCTTTAATCGTCACAAGCGTGATATCTGAGCTGTCGGGCCGGAATGAGTAGCCGCCCGGTTCGTCGCCCACGGTTGGCAACACCGGCAAGCGATCGAGGGGCCGACGCAGGACGACCGCCTGGTGACGCACGAATACCAATGGCAATTGCGCCCCTACCGTGGTCAGCAGGTCATTCGTCCACGGTCCGCCGCATAGAACAACGCGTTCGGCGTAGATGCGCTCATCGGGCGTTGAGACACCAACGATCTTCTCGCCTTCCACTAGCAACTCCGTTACAGGGCTCCCAATATTCATGGTCGCTCCGGCGCGCCTCGCGGCGTTGGCGAAACCGGTAGTCACCGCCGAGCTATCGGCGTACCCAGACTCCGGCTCATGGGCCACACTCGCAATGCCGTCGAGTTCGAATCCGTCTGGCATCAGATCGAGTGCTTCGCCAGGTGATATCTCCTCCGTATCCAGACCGACACGTTGGCCCAGCGCTACGTTTTTCCGCAAACCCTCTACCCGTTCTTCGCTGACCATGAAGAAGTAGCCAGTCTTCACGAAGCCGCCGGGCTCACCCAGAACATCCTCGAAGTTCGAGATCACCTCCCGCCCGTACATGGACATGAGGGTCGTCACCTCATTGGAGTAGTGAGAGCGCAGAATCGCCGCGGAACGGCCAGTAGAACCAGACGCCAGCGCCTCGCGCTCGATTAGCAGCGCGTCAGTAACGCCCATCTGCGTCAGGTAGTAGAGCGTGGCGCAACCCATCACACCGCCACCAATAACGATCACATCGTAAGTCTGTTTGGCCATCGGCGTAGGTTACCCAATCCATCGCCCATCCACCGCCCCTGTCATGTAAAGTCGCCCAACGACAATATCCCCACCACGAAATTGAGGTCTCTGTTGGCTGATAATCCTCGCTTGAAAATCACTGACGTCCGCCTGGTAAAGCTCCGGGTTGCCGAAGAGATCGGCGGCATTGAGGCGGCGTGGAATCCCGGCGTGATGATGAACATCACCGTTGGCGGAGGGGCGATTGTCGAGGTCCACACCGACCAGGGACTGGTTGGCATCGGTCCGGCAGTAAACGCCCAGTTCATCGACGCCGCGAAACAGTATCTCGTTGGCAAAGACCCATTCGACGTTGAACACCACACCCACGCTCTGCGCTACTACATCCCGGAACTCGCATACCAGGGTGTCGCGGGAATCGACATGGCGCTGTGGGACCTGATCGGCAAGGCATGCGAGCAGCCCCTGTACAAGATTTTTGGCGGTGGGAAAGACAAGGTCATTCCGTATGCCAGCATGATCCGCCTCTCGACGCCCGAAGAGCGTGCCGAGATGGCTTCAGCGCTCGTTGAGCAGGGTTGGCGAGCGATCAAGCTGCGATTGCACCACGAAACTCTGGAAGAGGACATCCGGGTGGTCGAGACCGTACGCGACGCGATTGGCGACAAGATGACCATTCTGGTTGACGGCAACCAGGCGCAGTCGAGCGGCGAGTGGCAGCCGGGTATCCAGTGGGATATCCAGCGGGCGCTCGATACGGCCCTGGCGCTGGAAGATCTGGATGTGTACTGGCTGGAAGAGCCGATCTTGCGGCATCACTACGGGGAGATCGCTGACCTCAACTCAAACGTCAACATCCGGATTGCGGGCGGCGAGAACAACACGCTTCTGCACGAGTTCGTGATGATGGTTGAAAACAACGTCTACGATGTACTGCAGCCGGAGAGCATGGTGCTGGGCGGCATTACCGCACTTCGAAAGGTGGGCACCCTGGCCGAGTTCTACGGCAAGAAGATCGTCCCGCATCACGGTGGCGGCAGCATTGGAGTCATCGCGCACATGCACCTGGTCGCCTCGTGGCCACATGCACCGTTCATGGAGCTGCTGCACGATCCGCCAATCGGCGACTACAGGCACAAGTTCGCAATCATGAGCAACGCGCCGCAGATCGACTCTGACGGCCTGATGTCCCTGCCGCAAGGCCCGGGTCTGGGCGTTGATATTAACGCGGATATGATCGAGGGATAGGTCCCCCCAACAAAAAAAGGGGTGCCACGCGGCACCCCTTTTGCGTTCAATTACGTATTCCCGTTAACTCCATGTCCTATCATGAGCGTCCAGGTTGTCCCAGTCGTCGGTCGGCTCAAACAGGCCTTCCGGGTAGACGCTGAAGCGCGTCGGTTCTTTGTTGAGGTGCTCCTCGACAGCTTCTTCGTTGAGCTCGATGCCCAGCCCGGGGGCATCCGGTAGCTTGATGAATCCATCCTGGATCATTGGGCCGTCCTGGCCGATCACGTCGACGATGTCGTCCCACCACGGGTTGTCGACGGAATGCATCTCCAGCGCCACAAAGTTGTCGATCGCTGCGGCGCAGTGAACGTTGGCCATTGCGACTACTGGCGAGCCAGCCTGATGCAGTGCGACAGAGATTCCCGCCTCGTAGCAGTAGTCTGCGATTCGCTTCGTCTCAAGGATGCCGCCAGACGTTGCAAGATCAGGGTGAGCAACTGAAATCGCTCGCGCCTCAACCAGCGGCTCAAAGCCTGCCTTGAGATAGATGTCCTCACCCGTGGCAACCGGTGTGTCGACGGCCTCTTTGAGCTGCTTCCACTGGTCTACGAACTGCCACGGAATCATGTCTTCGTACCAGGCCAGCGTGAACTGGTCGAGCGCCTTGCCGATACGTATGCAGTTCTCAACGCCCATGTGGCCAAAGTGGTCGGACGCCAGCGGGACTTCGTAGCCAATGATGCTGCGGACCACTTCCACGTACTCCTGCATCTTGGAAATTCCGTAATCACTCACCTGGATGCCGGTGAACGGGTGCATTATGTTGGCCGACTCCTGCATCATCGACTTGTTGACCACTCCGCCTTCGTGTGGCTCAGCAATCCAGGCGCCGATGTCCATCTTCAGGAACTCGAATCCGCGGTCCATGCGGCCCTTCAGCGCCTTGCCCATCTCTTCCGGGTCTTTGAGCGACGGGGTGTCCGCGTAGACCTTGATCTTGTCGCGATATTTGCCGCCTGCGAGCATGTAGGCAGGGACCCCGAACGCCTTGCCTGCGAGGTCGCAGAGCGCCATCTCAACACCACAGACGCCGCCGCCCAGACGGCCATGGCCGCCGAACTGCTTGATCTTGCGAAACAGTCGATCGATATCAGTTGGGTTTTCGCCCAGCAGTCTGCTCTTCAGCAGCAGGGCGTAGCGTGCGCTTGCGCCGTCTCGAACCTCGCCCAGGCCCACCAGCCCCTGATTGGTGGACAGCTTGATGATTGGCCACCGCCAGTTGGCCTGTCCAACAGACGCGATTCGCATGTCTGTGATCTTTAAATCCGACGGGCTGGATGCCGTGCTAAATCCGTCTGTGCTGGAGGTGGCTCCGGGGTTATCTGTCAATTCTTGGTTTCCTTATCAAGGTCCACATTGAGGGCTGAAGGCACCATCAATTGGTGGTGACCAGCAGTGAATTATGCGCCCCGAGTCACCGGCGCGCAAAGTCTCAGCGGAAATGGAGGATTATGCGACGGGAATCAACTCACCGGCGGCATCGTGTGGGCCCAGGGCTGGGCCTGCTCGTACGCCGCACAGGCTTGCAGGACAGTTGCCTCGTCCCGCAGGTCGCCTACCACCTGCAGGCCGATGGGCATCCCATCAACGTCGAATCCGACCGGCATTGAGGCGGCGGGATTCCAGGAGATGTTGAAAGCCATTGTGGTTGGAATCGCGCCGTAGGAGATGCCCGCAACGGTCTCCGACTTTTGACCTGCAATCTCAGTTGGTGGCGTCTGATGCTCGTACGCCGATACCGCCGTTGTTGGCAGGATGAGCAGATCGTACTTCTCGAAATAGTCGGCCAACTGCGACCGCAGGACATCGGCGTGCTTGAGTGCGCGGGCGTAGTCGGCTGCGGAGAGCAGTCGGCCGGCCTCGTTCATCGCAACGGTGTACGGCATGAGGTCATCACGGTTGGAGTCGACCAGGTCGCCGTACATCGCTACCTGGTTGCCGGTCCACACATCCCACCAGTATGAGAACGGCGGTATCTCAAGAGTCAGTGGCGCTTCGCTCACGTCAGCGCCGAGTTCTTTGAACGCCAGCGCAGAGTCGTGCACCGACTGCTCAATGTCTGCTTCTACTGGTGAGAGGCCGAGACTGATGCTCCAGCCAATCTTCATCCCCTTCACGCCGTCGTCAATCGTGGAGAGCAGATCGGGTGCGGGAAGCCGCAGGGAGCTGGTGTCTCGCACGTCGTGGCCGGAAAGCGCTTCCATCATGACTGCCGTGTCTTTGACGTAGCGCGTCATCGGTCCGGTGGACGATGTCTGGTTGGGCGCAGGATTGGAGACGCCACCGAAGCGGGGAATCCGCCCCAGCGTGCCTTTCATGCCAAAGATGCCGTTCCACGCGCAAGGAATGCGTACTGAGCCGCCTCCATCGGTGCCGGTGGCGATGCTGACCATTCCAGCCGCAATGCTCGCCCCTGCCCCTCCGCTGGAGCCGCCCGCGGTGCGATCGACGTTCCAGGGGTTGTTGGTCGCCGGACCGACCTTGTTGTAGCTCTCAGCAGCGTTGCCAAACTCCGGGGTCTGCGTCTTGCCGACGATGATTGCGCCCGACGCACGCACTCGCTCCACAACGGCAGAGTCGTAGTCGGGAATCCACTCCTCGTACACCTTGCAGCCAAGCGTTGTGCGGAGGCCTTTGGTTAGCTCAAGGTCTTTGATCGAGATCGGCACACCGTGGAACGGCCCAAGCTCGCCCGCCGGGTCTGACGACGCTGCAACCGCGGCGTCTGCGGCATCGGCGGCTTTGCGCGCGCCGTTCGGGTCCAGCGTCAGGAAGGCATGCAACTGCCCGTCCATGGCCTTGATTCGCCGAAACGACGCCTCAACCAGCTCTCGAGACGAGACCTCACCACCCACCACCATGTCGCGCTGCTTCCATCCCGGAAGCGTCATCAGTTCAAGATCGTTCATATCGTCCTCGTTCGCCTGTATCGCTGTTGGTGAATCAATTCATCGTTGCTCCGCCGTTTACGTTCAACGCCTGGCCAGTGATTATGCGGGCGTCGTCGGAGGCCAGGAACGCCACTGCATTGCCAATGTCGGTGGGGGTCTGCGGGCGGCCCAGCGGGACGCTGCCTTGGATCTGCCGATCGAATATCTCTTTTGAGTCCATGCCCAGGTACCTGGCCTGCTGTTGGGACCGCATCACGGCGATACGTTGCCACATCGGTGTCCAGAGTGTGCCGGGGCAGACTGCGTTGACGGTGATGCCGTGCTTTGCGATCTGGAGGGCGAGGTGCATGGTCCACTGGATTACCCCCGCCTTCGATACGCCGTACGGCACCTGGATACTGCCCAACTCGCTTCCGTCTCCCCTCGGCGCGCGGCCGCCGTGTGATGCGATGTTGATGATGCGACCGCTGCCCCGCTCTGCCATGTGCGGGCGCACCGCATCGTTGGTGTTCACGACGCCTCGCAGATTGACGGCCTGAGTGGCGTCCCAGTCGGCGTCGCTATAATCACGCCGATCTGAGAAGCCGGGGCCGCCGATCACACCTGCATTCGCTATGCAGATGTCAATCTCTCCAAATCGCTCAAGCGCAGTATCGACTGCTGTGGCCAGCGTTGAAGGATCAGTCACGTCGCCAGAGAGCCCCATCGCAGCACCGCCGTTGCCAGCGATCTCTGCCGCTGCCTGCCTTGCTGCATCGCCATCGATATCCACGATAACGAGCGACGCGCCGCGGGAGTGCAGCACTTCGGCGATTCCACGACCGATGCCCGACGCCGCGCCAGTGATCAACGCCACCTGCCCTTCGAGTTGCCTTGAGAGGATTGCTCGGTCGGCGGTCATGAGAGCACCGACCCGGCGTTCACGTTCAGCGCCTGTCCGGTGATTTCGCTGGCCTGATCCGATGCGAAGTACGCAACCGCGTAGCCGATATCCTCTGGCGTCTGATCCACTTTCAGCGGATGCCGAGTTTCGACTGCGGCGTCGAACACCTCTCTGGATGTCGCTCCAAGTTCAGGCTCAAACATCGAACGATTCTCTCCAACCGCCTCCCAGATGTCGGTCCAGACAGTCCCGGGGCAGATGCAGTTGACGTTGATGCTGTGCTTGCCAACGTCCTGCGCAAGCACGTGCGTCCACTGGATGGCAGCGGCCTTGGACACCAGATACGGGATGATCTGCCGCCCAAGAATCACGTCTGGCCCACGCGGTGCGCGACCACCCTGCGAGGCGATGTTGACGATCTTTCCGTACCCGCGTTCGCGCATGTGCGGCAGGACCGCTTCGGCCGTATTGACGAGACCACGCACGTTGACGGCGTTTGTGGCGTCCCAGTCGCCGTCGGTGAAATCGTTGCGGGAGGAGAATCCCTGCGAGCCGACGACCCCGGCGTTTGGCACGCAGATATCGAGCTGCCCGAACTCATCGATCACCCGGCTCACGCCGGCGTCGAGCGAGGCAACGTCTGTCACGTCAATCGCGATCGCGATGGCCGTTCCACCAGCGCTGGTGATCTCATCGGCAATAGTCTGCGCCCGCTCAAGGCTGATGTCGCTCACGGCCACCGATGCGCCTCGCTCGGCTAGTACACGGCAGATACCGGCGCCAATCCCGTTGCCACCACCCGTGACGAGCGCGGTTTTGCCTTCGAGCTGCCTCGTTTCGTTCTGTTGTTGCGTCATCGCAAACTGCCCCGCCTGTTTGGACTTGATCTAGTGGCCGCAAGTGTACGCATGTTGCGGCATGGGTGCGGGAGCCTGGATTCCCATTGCCATGGGAATGACGAGTGTGCACGTCGCACGGAGTAAACTTCAGTAGCCGCCTCCCAACGTGGGCGGCTTTTGATTTCCACATCTACTTTGAGCAGAGTCCGTTGCAAAGAACCCTTACCCAGCCAGTTGAGCTAGACAAGATCGTATCCCTCGCCAAGCGGCGCGGATTTGTATTTCAGAGCAGTGAGATCTACGGCGGTCTCGGCAGCACCTGGGACTTCGGACCGCTGGGCGTGGAGATGAAGCGCAACGTGAAGGACGCCTGGTGGCGGGCGATGGTTCGCGAGCGCAACGATATTGTGGGACTGGACGCCGCGATCCTGATGCACCCGGACACGTGGGTAGCCAGCGGCCACGTTGGTGGATTCACCGACCCGCTTGTGCAGTGCGAGGGCGAGTGCAAAGAGCGCTTTCGCGCCGACAACATTGTGGGCGATGTCTGCCCCAACTGTGGCGGGACGCTTGGCGATGCCCGCCAGTTCAACCTCATGTTCAAGACNNCCGGTTGAAGATCAGGCGGCGCAGATCTGGTTGCGGCCAGAGACGGCGCAGGGAATTTTCGTCAACTTCGACAACGTGGCGACCACTTCGCGCAAGAAGATTCCGTTTGGCATCGCACAGATCGGAAAGTCGTTCAGAAACGAGATCACGCCGGGTAACTTCATCTTCCGGACACGTGAGTTTGAGCAGATGGAGATGGAG
>DBZV01000091.1:441-6639 GCA_002311865.1 Dehalococcoidia bacterium UBA1151 | reverse complement strand
GATGGAGATGGAGTTCTTCTGCCATCCCACCGACGCAGATGAGTGGTTCCGTCACTGGGTGGATTTCTCCATGGGCTTCTTCACACGCTACGGGATTCGCCGTGAGTTCCTGCGTGAACGTGAGCACACGGACGATGAACGCCCGCACTACGCCCTGGCCGCGGCCGATATCGAGTACAAATTCTCGTTTGGCTGGTCGGAGCTTGAGACGATCAATAACCGCGGTGATCACGATCTTTCGGCACACCAGGAAAAGAGCGGCAAAGACCTCTCGTACTTCGATCAGCAGGCCAACGAGCGATTCATCCCATACGTCGTCGAGCCCGCGATGGGCGCCGACCGAACGCTGCTGGCGATGCTGGTTGATGCGTACGACGAGGAAGAGGGCGAAAAGGAGCCTCGCACCGTGCTACGGCTCCACCCCGATATCGCCCCAATGACGGTGGCTGTGCTGCCGTTGAGTCGCAACGAGAAGCTCACACCAACGGCGCAGCGGGTGTTCGATATTGTGAAGATAGAGCGAACGACCCAGTACGACGATACGCAGTCCATTGGCCGACGCTACCGAAGGCAGGACGAGGCGGGAACGCCACTCTGCGTGACAGTCGACTTCGATACGATCGACGATGACGCAGTAACCATCCGGAATCGCGACTCCATGGAGCAGATTCGGGTGCCCATCGAGAACCTCAACACTGCAATCTCCGATCAGATCGACGCTATGCGGGATGACATTTCCGGCTAGCCTGAGCAGATGACAGACCTCGATCTATTCGAAGTCCTCCTGTTAGTCGCGCGCTGGATTCACGCGATCGGGGCGGTCGCATGGATTGGCGGCAGCATCCTCTTTGCGTTCGTATTGCGTCCGGTCGGCGCGCTTGAGCCGGACGGCATGCGAGCCGTGATGCCTCACATCTCACGCTACTATCGTGAGTTGGTGGACATATCGGTCGTGGCCATCATCTTCTCCGGCCTCATCCTCACGCTGGATCGGCTGTCCGATGAGGCGGCAACAGGGACGTACGGCGCAGTGCTGGGCGTGAAGCTCGGACTAGCGGTGTTGATGTTCGTGCAGATGTGGAATCTGCGGCAGTCCGACAGCGGTTTCGACTCTGGTCCGCGGTGGACGCGAAAACTTTCGTGGCTACTGGGCTACAACGCGCTGGTATTTCTGGGCGTGATTATCTATCTGCTCGCGAACCTGCTGGCGATACTGTTTGATGATGGGTTGCGGGCGGTTAGTTAGGGGCGGGGCCTGGATTCAGATATGGCCACCCCATCGCCTCACTCCTATTCAGGGTCGCGTCCATGCCTCAGTTACCACACTGTCACCCTGAGGAACGTAGTGACGTGAGGGGCTCTGCCGGGTTGGAATGAGGAGATGGTTCATTTTGACGCTGTGATTGCTCCGCGCAGATTTATGGACTGTCAATATGGTTCGGAACCGGCAAAGGCCCTCACGTTGGTCGCGGAGCCTCCCGCCTCAGGGTGACTAATGGAATGTGAGTGCAGGCTCTGTCGTTACCGACCAGCAGGTCCTCAGTCCGCGGCAATCACATTCGTGGACTCGCCGGGTAGCGCTGCACCCCGGAGGCATCTACGTCTCGCAAAAAATCCCCCGGCGTGGCACCCAGAATGGGATGGATTAGCTCCGGGGCGATCTCCGCGAGCGGTGCGAGTACGAATGCGCGCTCGTGCAGCCGGGGATGCGGAATCTGCAAGCCGGGGATGTCGATTACACGGTCGCCGTAAAAGAGAATATCGAGGTCCAGCGGGCGAGCTTCGTTCTCGAATGTGCGTTTGCGGCCCAGGTCGGCCTCTATCCCCAGCAGCAGGTTCATCAGATCGCTCGCGGGGGTCGAGCTCTGTAGCTCGCACACCTGGTTGAGGTAGGCAGGTTGCTCGTCTGGCACGCCCCACGGCTCAGTCTCGTACACGCTTGATACCGCCGAGATCGATTCCGAATCGCCAATTCGCTCCAGCGCCACGCGCAGGTTCTCTGCCCTGTCGCCAAGATTGGATCCAAGCGCCACGAAGACCGGCTCTGGTTCGCCGAATGGCCGCTTTCCGTTGTCGTACTGCACTGGATATCTCGGGAATCTCGCTATTTGGGGGACCATCCTCTGACGATAGCGTCCGACATCTTTGCGACGCGCGCCATCTCTTTCACATCGTGGACTCTCACCATATCCGCGCCGCTCGCTATCGCCAATGCCACGGTTGCGGCGGTTCCTTCCAGCCGATCATCAACTGGAAGATCGAGCACTGCTCCAATTGACGATTTCCGAGACGTCCCAACCAGCACCGGGAAGCCGAGGTTCGTCAGCTCAGCCAGATTTCTGAGCACAGTCAGGCTCTGCGCCGCTGTTTTGCCGAATCCGATGCCGGGATCAAGGATGATCGAGTTGCGGGCGACGCCGGACGATTCGGCACGATGCACCGTGGCGATCAAATCGGTGATGACTTCGCCGACGACATCTACATAGCGGGCCTTCTCCCGGATATGCGAGATCACGATGGGCACGCCCAGTTGGCCCACGGTGGCTGCCATCTCCTCGTCGTAGCCCAGCATGGTGACATCGTTGACGATGGCCGCGCCCGCATCCACCGCAGCACGCGCCACTGACGCCTTTCGCGTGTCGATGCTGAGTGGGACCTCGAGTTCGGCAGACAGCCGTTCAATGATGGGAATCACGCGTCCCAACTCCTCTTCCGCGTCCACCGGCTGTGCATCTTCGTACACCCCGGCTGGGCGCGTTGACTCACCACCAATATCGAGAAGATCCGCCCCGTTCGCGACGAACTCACGAGCTTGTTTCAACGTGCGCTCAACATCTGTGCCAAGCCCGTCCCCGGAGAACGAGTCGGGCGTGATGTTGAGAACGCCCATGACGAATGTTTTGGCGCCCCACTCGAATAGCGCAGGCCCGGTACGCGCTGCCTGTTCCGCCTGATCGGTTGCGCCGAATTGTGGTTCGCCTTCGCCGTGCTCGAATGTGCTCATTTTTCGATGGTAGCATCGCCACTACATTGCCAGATAGATTTCAAGTTGCGGGTGCCATTGGCCTGAGATACGATTTTCAACGCGTTTTCTGGCGCGAAACCCGCTGAACGAACGATCAACCACAACCCTTTTCTGTAAAGGCACAACGATCTCCACCAGCTCAAGTGAAAACGAGAACTCAGAAACCGAGAGTGCTGAGTCGTCGGAAACACGACCCGACCTCACGTCTGAACTAGCTGATCGCAAGAGCAAAGGCCAACTTGGCGGCGGTGAAGCTCGTATTGAGGCGCAGCACAAAAAAGGGAAGCTCACAGCCCGCGAACGAATCGACAAACTTCTCGATCCGGGCAGCTTCAACGAGATCGACCCGCTTGTGCGTCACCAGTCCACCGACTTTGGCCTTGATCGCATGCGGTTCGATGGCGATAGCGTCGTCACCGGGTACGGCAACATCGACGGCCGACAGATCTTCGTTTTTGCAATGGACTTCACCGTCATTGGCGGCACGCTTTCGGAAGTGGCGGCCGGCAAGATCGGTAAGGTGATGGATCACGCGGTGCGAGTTGGTGCGCCAGTGATTGGTATCAACGACTCTGGCGGCGCCCGCATTCACGAAGGCGTTGGCTCTCTCGCGGGCTACGGCCAGCTGTTTCGACGCAATGTGATGGCGTCTGGCGTGGTGCCGCAGATCACGGTTATCGCTGGCCCATCGGCCGGTGGCGCCGTCTACTCCCCTGCCCTCACCGACTTCATATTCATGGTTGAGAACATGGGCCAGATGTACCTGACAGGCCCCGGCCCGGTGAAGGCTGCGACCGGCGAAGATGTCACGTTCGAAGACCTTGGCGGCGCGATCATGCACGGCAGCCGGAGCGGTGTCGCGCATTTCACCGGCCCGGACGAAGACACGGTGCTGGCGGATGTCCGAAGACTGCTCTCGTTCCTGCCCTCGAACAACGCGGAAGACCCGCCTCGGGTTGCCACAACAGATGATCCCGGCCGTATCGCTGAGCAACTTGCGTCGGTGATCCCGGCGGAGTCGAACCAACCATATGACATCAACGATGTGATCTATGCGATTGTGGACGATGGTGATTTCATGCCAGTCCACCACGCGTTCGCGCCAAACATCGTGGTTGGGTTCGCCCGGATGGATGGCGGCACCGTCGGAATTGTCGCCAACCAGCCGAACTACCTGGCCGGTGTGCTGGATATCGACGCCTCCGACAAGGCGGCGCGTTTTGTCCGGCTCTGCGACGCCTTCAACGTCCCGATCGTCACGCTGGTAGATGTGCCCGGCTTCATGCCCGGCACGCAGCAAGAGCACGGTGGTGTGATTCGCCACGGAGCCAAGTTGCTCTATGCCTACGTTGAAGCGACCGTCCCAAAGATCAGCGTCATCACGCGAAAGGCGTACGGTGGCGCATACATTGTGATGGCGAGCAAAGAGCTGCGCACCGACGTAAATCTGGCGTGGCCGACCGCTGAGATCGCAGTGCTTGGCCCAGAAGGCGCTGTCGACATCATCCACCGCCGGGCAATCGCCGATGCCGAGGACTCTGCTGCCGCCAGAACGGAGATGATCGACGAGTACCGCGAGAAGCTCGCAAATCCCTATATCGCAGCGGAACACGGATGGCTGGACGATGTGATCGACCCGGTTCAGACACGCCCAGAGATCATCAAAGCACTGAGAATGCTCGCAACAAAAACCGACCACAACCCCCAACGGAAGCACGGCAACATTCCGCTGTAGCCCCCACCCGTATTTGAGTGGGGCGATGAAATACTTCAAGGGAGATCGCAGAAGTGAGAAGCAAAGTAACGATAGTTGGCGCAGGCAACGTGGGCGCAACTACGGCGCAACGTATCGTTGATAAGGGCTACGCGGACATCGCGTTGATAGACATCGTTGAAGGTCTGCCGCAAGGCAAGGCGCTGGATATGCTTTCAGCCGGTCCGGTGGTTGGATCAGACGCGAATATCGTCGGCACCAACGACTACGGCGACACGGCTGGATCAGACGTTATCGTTATCACGGCCGGCATCGCACGGAAGCCCGGCATGAGCCGGGATGACTTGCTGTTGACGAATATGAAGATCGTTGGTTCCGTGACGGAACAGGTAGTGAAGGCGTCTCCCGATGCAATCCTGATCGTCGTTTCGAACCCGCTGGACGCCATGGTGCAACATGCCTACTCACTCTCCGGGCTGCCCCGCGAACGAGTCGTTGGCATGGCTGGCATCCTGGACACCGCACGGTTCCGCACGTTCCTCTCGATGGAGCTCGGCACCTCTGTGACAAACATCTCTGCCTACGTACTGGGAGGTCACGGCGACACGATGGTGCCGTTGATTGGCAGCACCACGGTAGGCGGCGTTCCCGTTGCGAAGCTAATTGAGGCAGGCCGACTGGAAGAGATCGTTCAGCGCACCCGAGACGGCGGCGCGGAGATCGTTTCGCTGCTGAAAACGGGCAGCGCCTACTACGCCCCTTCCGCTGCAATCGTGCAGATGGTTGAGGCGATTCTCTTCGATAAGAAAGAGATTCTGCCGTGCGCCGCCCTGCTTAACGGCGAGTACGACATCAACGGTCTCTTCGCCGGGGTGCCCGTGAAGTTGGGTGCCGACGGAATTGAAGAGATCATTGAGGTTGAACTCACGGCGAGTGAAGCTGCTGCACTCAAGTCATCGGCTGACTCAGTGCAGGAACTCATCGACGTGATGGCAGCCAACTCGTAGACGGCCATATAGTTACCCCGTAATTTCTGGGATCAGGCGTCCAATTCGCCTGATCTCAAACGCAACCCAAACAAAACTAAGGAGGCGTGAATGGCTCGACTATTGCTCGTCTCCAATCGCCTGCCCATAACGGTTAGCGCAGATGATTCCGGCACGCCCACTCTTGAACGGAGTAGCGGTGGGCTGGTCGCCGCCCTTGGCCCGATCCACGATGCTGGCGACGGCCTCTGGATTGGGAACCCCAGCGGGGAGCTAGATGACGCATCCCGCGCCGCGCTAACAGAGGCGAGGTATCTTCCGGTGCACGTTTCGCCGGAAGAGACAAAGGGCTACTACTACGGCTACTCCAACTCGTCCATCTGGCCCATATTTCACTACCTTCCGGAGCGTGCGCACTTCGATCGGTCTCAATTTGCGATCTATCGGCAGGTTGACCTGCCCCAAATAGTTGT
>DBZV01000091.1:0-351 GCA_002311865.1 Dehalococcoidia bacterium UBA1151 | reverse complement strand
TGCCCGGATTGGATTCTTCCTCCACATCCCGTTCCCCTCTTCAGAGATGTTTAGCCTGCTTCCGGAGCGGGAAGAGATCATTGAAGGCCTGCTTGGCGCCAATGTGGTTGGCGTTCATACCTACGACTACGCGCGCCACTTCGTGAGCTCCGTGCTGCGGGTCGCGGGCGTCCACATGCGCGAGGGTGCCGCGGAGCTTGGCGGTCGACGGTGCGAGGTGGCCACGTTTCCAATTGGCATCGACGTCGACTACTGGCAGAAACTCGCCGTATCCCCGGAATCAGAAGCCCACCTCGCACAGTTCATGGATCATTTTGGCGGGCGCAAGATCATTCTTGGCGTTGAGCGCCT
>DBZV01000053.1:30861-31285 GCA_002311865.1 Dehalococcoidia bacterium UBA1151 | reverse complement strand
ATCTGTGTTTAGAACAAGTGGTTAGACCAGCTGGTCAATCTTCTCTTGAAGAACCTGCTTCGGCACTGCGCCGACTACCTGGTTCACGGGCTTGCCGTCCTTAAACAGCAGCAGCGTTGGGATTGAGCGGATGCCGTAGGTTCCGGCGGTCAACGGACTTGAATCAACGTCAACTTTGGTCACCTTCAACCTACCGGCATAGTCCTCCGCAAGTTCCTCAACCACAGGCGCGACCATCTTACAGGGACCACACCAGTCCGCCCAGAAATCCACCAGTACCGGCTGTTCTGAATTCAAAACTTCCTCGGTGAAGGTGGCATCTGTAACGGCCAGGGGCTTTACCATGCGTTGTATTCTCCTCGGGCTATGTTTAGTGCCCGACAACTTCTGCCCAGACTATCGTCCGGGACACGTGCTTTTCAGC
>DBZV01000053.1:24461-30770 GCA_002311865.1 Dehalococcoidia bacterium UBA1151 | reverse complement strand
TGGTTGGAACTCACCAGATTCAGGCAACTCCGGCGGGAACATTAACTTTGGATAACGTTACCGCCATCAACGGCAAGCCGCGCACTCGCGGTGCAGGATCTGGATCATCACTGTCTTGCATGGCTATGGCTATTTCGCCAAATAGCGTCGTGATACTAACCAGGCCGGCGTGAGGCGAATTCAACTTCGCATAGCCAATAAATGTGACGGCGTTGCCACCCCGATCCGCCCTGGCGCGCAACTCCACCATGTCACCATCGATGATGCTGGCATCTGATGCATCATCCGGGTGAATTTGAACGTAGTTGTCACGGGTGATGTAGTTCATGCCATTCCGATTTTCCACGTCCACAGGGTGATCTGGTTCATGGAGCACACGCCCATGGGCCAGTGTGAGCGGGTACTCAGCATCATGCACATTGAGAATCTCCCGAATCGACATCGGTGTCAGCTTCGGCCTGAAATTCTCATCTTCGACGCCGTGAAGAATTGCCGTTCCGGGTGCCTCAGGATCTACGCACGGCCATTGGATGCCGCCCTTCTCCAGCCGCTCGTACGAGATACCTGCATAGCTGGGGACAACGCTCGCGATCTCAGCGAATATATCTGCCGCCGAGTCGTATTCGAAGCCACTGGCGCCTAGCGCACTTCCCAGTCTCGCGAGCGCTGACCAGCCGGGCCGCTCCTCGTAATTCAGGGTCATGCTCTGACGTACTCGCTGTACGCGTCGCTCAAGGTTGGTGTACGTGCCATCAACTTCTGTGAACGTGGCGGCGGGAAGAATCACATCGGCAAAGTGGGAAACCTCACCGGGGAAATCTTCAGATACGACCAGGTAATCGAGGTTGGCGAGCCCCTCTAGCAGGCCCTCCAGTCCGGGCTGTTCCGGGGATATGCCATCGGCCATAAAAACGACGGCCTTGATCTTCCCATCAGCCATTGCGTCGATAATCTCCCTGATGGAGAGACCGGCCGTAGCTGAGATTTGGACGCCCCACTCTCTGGAGAATCGATCGCGCGCCGATGCGTCTGTAACTGCAGCGTAACCTGGCAGGAACCGCGGATTTGCACCAACGTCGTTTGAGCCCTGTGTGTTTGCTCCCCCGAACAACGGGAACACGCCTCCCCCCGATCGGCCAATGTTCCCGGTAACGAGCGCCAGATTGGCAGCGGCGAGTGCGAGATCACCTTTCTCTTCTGCAGGCACGGTGTCTGCGCCATACAAAATCGCGGCCGACTCTGCCGAGCCATATGCCCTTGCAGCCAAACGGATCTGCTCTTCTGAAATACCGGTGATCTGAGAGACCCGAACAAGGTCAAAGTTCCAGAGTTCCTGTTTGATTTCCTGAAGGCCATCGGCGCGTTCGTTGACAAACTTTTTATCTTCCAGCGCCTCATCCATCACAGCGCGCAGGATTCCGCCAACCAGGGTTACTTCAGTTCCCGGCTTTGATCGCAGCCAGAGGCCATCTCTACAATACCGGGTGAGTTCGGTCTCCCGAGGGTCGATAACGACAATGTCAGCACCCGCACGGGCTGCTTTCTTGACCGGAACCGCGAGCACATTTTGCTCTTCCGTGGGATTGCCGCCGATGATCATCACGCATTTGGAGTTTTCCAGGTCCCAGATGGGGTTGGTTGCCGCTGCATACCCGATCGAGGCCAGCAATGACTCAGTAACCTCAGGATTCAGATTGAGGGCGCTATCTACGTTGTTCGTTCCAAGCGCCACACGTGCCAGCTTTCCGGCTACGTAGTTATCCTCATTGGTGCCACGTGGCGATGCAATTACTGCTACCTGATCCGGGTTGAACTTCTTGAGATTCGCGGCGGCCGATTCCAGCGCCAATTCCCACGTTGTCCGCTGCATTTCATCTTCTATCTTGATGAGAGGGTAGCGGAATCTGCCCTTCTTGTTTGGGTAGTCGCTGGCAAATTTGCCTTTGAAGCAAAGCTGGCCGTTGTTGGCCTCTCCAGCAAGATCCCCCCGAAATCGGATGACCTTGTTGCGCTTGTTTACTTCGGTAATTACCTGGCAGCCTACCGGGCAGTTGGAGCAGATCGATGTGACCGTTTTCTCGGCCTTATCCCACTTGTACTCTCGCTCAACCAGCGCTCCAGTGGGGCACACATCCACGCAGGCGCCACAAAACTCGCAGCCAGACTCAAGTAGCGACGTACCGTGCGAGGTACCCACAAGCGCCGTGCCAGATCGGGATGTAAGTGTGAGGGCGGTGTCAAAACGGACTTCTTCGCACACACGAACGCAGCGAACACACACAATGCAGAGGTTGTAATCGCGATCGTAAAAAGGATCGTCTACGTGCCGTGGCAGATCACGGAAGTGATATTCCATAGGGTTTGTCAGATCGAGTTCCATCGAGCGGACCGTGTCTTTAAGTTCGCAGCGCTCATTCTTCGGGCAAATTGTGCATCGGTCCGTGACGCGGACGTGGCGCAGACAGATGTCTTGCGGGCCACATAGCTCAATTCGGTGACAGGTAAGGCAGCCGTGGGGATGCTCAGTCATGAGCAGCTCAATGATCCCGCGCCGCAACTCCTGGATGTCATCCGTCTTGGTGCGAACGATCATGTCTTGAGCGACTGGCGTGGTGCATGAGGCCTGCGTCATCGTCCGGCCGTTTGATTCGGTCTCAACCACGCACATGCGGCAGGCACCGTACGGATCCATCTTTGGCATGTAACAGAGGTACGGAATGTATAAACCGGAGTCCATCGCAGCCTGGATTACCGTTTGACCGGGCTGAGCCTCGATCTCCTGACCATCGATGGTGAACTTTACTGCGTCTGCCATCTGGTCTCCTACGGCCTTGTCTGGGTGGGGGTGATCATACTGCCATCCGCGAACGCCCCCACAGGACCGGCATGTTTGTTAATACAATCATCAAATTCATCTTTGAAGAACTTCACCGCGGAAAGAATTGGGTTGTAGCCAAGCTGGCCATGCCCGCACAGCGAGCCAACTTTCATACTGGTTCCGATGCGGTCCATGAGCGCAAAGTCTTCCTCATACGCTTTGTTCATACACACGCGGTCCAGCGTCTCAAGCATATGGGTAGTCCCTAGACGACAGGGGAAGCATTTGCCACACGACTCGAACTGATTGAACGCTATGAGCGCGCGTGTCAGGTCAACCACGTTCACATCTTCATCGCCAACGATGATTCCGCCGGATCCAAGAATAGCGCCGGCTGCGGACATGGCATCGAAGTCGATCTCGGTATCGAACGCTTCTTCGCCCAGGACGCCTCCCAGCGGCCCTCCGGTTTGCAGGACTTTGATCCTCTTTCCACCCGGAGCACCGCCACCTACGTCATCCAGGACCTGCCTGATGGTGAGGCCCATCGGAATTTCGAAAAGGCCGGGCCGCTCAATGTCACCCGTAAGACAGATGAGCGCGGTGCCTGCGCTTTTTTCAGTTCCGACACTTTTGAACCACTCACCGCCTCTGGCGATGATCTGTGGCACGTAGGCGAGCGACTTCACATTGTTGATATTGCTTGGCTTCTGCCAGAGACCGGCCTCGGCTGGGAAAGGCGGCCGGTAGCGAGGCTGAGCGCGCTTGCCTTCTATGGCCTCCATAAGCGCGGTCTCTTCGCCAGCCACATAAGAGTCACCCGTCAACACAACTTCTGCGTCGTAGCTGAACTCAGACCCAAGAATATTCTCACCCAGCAGTCCAGCCTCGTAGGCGTCCACAATAGATTTTCGGGCCGCGTTGATCGGCTCGTCGTGGCCCTGCCTGATGAAGATGAACCCCTTTGAAGAGTTCGTAGCGTAGCCGGCAAGAATGAGGCCTTCCAGAAGCGTGTGCGGGTCGCTCTCCAGGATTGCCTTGTCGTTGAACGCCCCGGGATCGCCCTCTTCACAGTTGCAGAGAATGTACTTCTCTTTTGCCGGGTTACCGGAGAGGAAGCTCCATTTGAGCCCCGTTGGGAATGCAGCTCCGCCGCGGCCTCGTAGTCCTGATCCCTTAACTTCTTCCAGAACCTGATCCGGCGACATGCCATCAAGGGCTTTTTCAAGGCCCGCGTAACCGCCGTTTGCAATGTACTGAAGGAGATCCAACGGGTCGATGTCTCCGAAATTTTTCATTGCGATCCGCGTTTGCACAGCAACGTCCGGGAGATCCTCGAGCTTTGTTACTCCGTGCAGAACGTCTCCCTCGTGTGCCGGTTCATAGCCAAATGCCTGTGCAATGACGGGCTGCTCGCCCTTCACGTGTTGAGCAACCAGACCGGGAACCTGCTCAGGCGTGACGTTCGCGTACCAAACCCGTGGGCCGTCCGGCGTCTTGATATCTACAAGTGGCTCGGCGTAACAGAGGCCATACATGCCAACCCTGGTGACCGTGCCCGTAGTGCCAGAGCTTTCAAGCTCAGAATTGAACGCTTCTATAACGTCGTCGCAGCCAGCTGCCTCACCTGAGACGCCGCCACCAACTCGAATCCACGCAGTGTCATTCAACTCCTGCCATCGGCGGTCTGCACGCTCTCGCAGTTCTGCAAACGCAACGGTCATTTGTAGGCCTCTTGAGATTTCAGATGTGCCAATTCAGCCGCCTCAGGCCATTAACTCGCGCGCCATTTTGGCTGCGAACTCTGTGGTGATTTTGCCCTTGTGATGGTGATCGATCGCAATCACAGGCGCCTGAGCGCACGCCCCCAGGCAGGTGCCGTACTTCAGGGTCACCTTGCCGTCCTCAGTCTCACCTTCACGATCAATGCCGAGCTCATCCTGAACGCGCTTCAGGATTTGCTGAGCACCCATCACGTGGCAGGACGGTCCCCAGCAGATCTCGTAAGTGTGATCCCCGGGTGGCGTGAAACGAAAGTTGGTGTAGAACGACGCTACGGACCAGACCTCGTTGATGGTGGTTTTGGAAAACGCGGCGGTTTCTTCAATCGCTTCGTTCGGGAGATAGTGGAGAACATCCTGGATCTCCAGGAGGGAAGATAGCACGGTAACGGTCGGCTGATTCTGCCCGTTCAATACGGTCTGAATCTGTGTGCGTACATCGTCAGCGGCTTTGGACGCTTCGTTTGCCAACCGGCGAACTCCATCATCGTAAAAATAAGGTCGGGATTTCCGACCTGAGAAATTCGTCACAATCTTAGCAAAGCGACCGCCGCAAATGTGTGATCTGGAACGATCATTTCTTGATCTGCCCAGAAGATAGAATGCGCAGATTGCTCAACAATCTGGAAAACGCTATGAAAATCATCCGTATTGAGACGATTCATCTAGACGAGTTTCCCGCCGCAACGTGGGTTCAGGTTCACACAGACGGTGGAGTAGTTGGGCTTGGGGAGACCTGGTTTGGCCCAAGGGCTGTCTCTGGAGCCATTCACGAAATCTTCTCGCCCATGCTCATCGGGAAAGATCCGCTGGCCATTGAGCGCCACTGGCGTGACATGTTCGACATGGCTAACGCATTTGGCTTTGCGGGCGCAGAAGCCCGAGCGATCTCTGCAATTGACGTCGCACTGTGGGATATCGCCGGGAAGATTGCCCAGCAGCCCGTCTACAACCTGCTCGGAGGTGCCTGCCGCGATCGCATCCCCACTTACAACACGAACGCTTCGTACGGTGATGTGCATGATCTTGAACTGTCGATGGAAGATGCCGGAACGGTAGCGAAGAGTCTGCTTGACGATGGTATCTCGATCATGAAATGGGCCTTCACTGATCCGTTTGCTGATCCATCCCGGGGCATGTACCTGTCGGATAACGATCTGGACTTGATGCTTGAACCAATGCGGCAGATCAGGACTGCGGTGGGCAAAGATATGGCGATTGCCAACGATGGGCATGGCCGATGGAATCTCCAGAATGCGATACGTATAGGCAGAGCGATGGATCAGTTCGGTATGTTCTGGCAGGAAGAGTTGATCCAGCCGACCAACGTTCAGAATCACGTCACCCTTGCCCATGAGATTGATGCGCCTGTCTGCGTTTCGGAGCGGCTGATCAGCAAGTTCCAGTTCCGGGAATACTTACGCGAAGGAGCGGCTGAGATCGTGATGCCAGATCTAATCTGGACGGGCGGAATCACGGAAACCAAAAAGATCGCCACCATGGCGGAGGCCGAAGACGCGCCTGTGGCGCCGCACGATACCACCGGACCCGTGAACGTCTTCGCATGCGCACATATCTGCATGAACGCGCCAAACGCGTGGGTGATGGAAACGGTGCGGGCGTTCTACGGCCCCGGTGGCTGGTACAACAAGATCGTTGAGCCGAACATAGTGGTTCAAGATGGCAACCTGCTTGCGCCAGAAGGCCCCG
>DBZV01000053.1:24176-24409 GCA_002311865.1 Dehalococcoidia bacterium UBA1151 | reverse complement strand
CGCCAGAAGGCCCCGGCCTGGGCACAAGCCTCAAATCAGAGATGCTCGATCGCTCTGACCTGAGGGTGGAATCCAGCGATGAGCCCGGAGGTGATCACTGGGGTGGCTTCACGAGCGACTATGAGATATACACGAATGACGATGGACAGCGCGCGCTCAGAAAGCGCCCTTGATATTCCGATAGTCGATCAGCGAGGAATCAATTCATGACCACAGAATTCACGGTTGAGGCC
>DBZV01000053.1:4299-24130 GCA_002311865.1 Dehalococcoidia bacterium UBA1151 | reverse complement strand
GTGATCTACGCCGCGTGGCTGGATTTCAAGAGTCACACCAATATGACCGGCGGTGAGGCGACAGGCGAACCAACCGTTGGCAGCGAGTTCACTGCCTGGGATGGCTACATCTGGGGTAAAAACCTGGAACTTGAGCCGGCAAGCCGCATTCTGCAGTCGTGGCGAACCAGTCAGTTCACCGACGATGACGAAGATTCGGTGATTGAAGTAACCCTCGCGGCCCATGGCGATGAGTCCACCACAGTGACGCTAAAGCACTCCAACGTGCCTGATGATCAAGCCGAGGGGTACGAGGGTGGCTGGGTGGACCACTACTTCGAACCGATGGTGGCCTACGTCGCCGGAAAGTAGTTACTAACCGCCAGCTGCCTTCGCTGCCGCAAGATCGGCCGAAGTGTCGCGCTTGATTGTGGGCGACAGGACGACCGAATCAATGGTTGTCCGGTGCGGCAGTGCGGCGCACATGAAAATGACATCCGCCAGGTCTTCCGGTCCCATCATTGATGAACGAGCTTCTTCGCCGGGGGGCAGGGGCCGGTTCTCCAGGATTGGAGTATTAACTTCAGCCGGCATCACCGCCGTTGCTCGTATGCCCTGGTTGCTGAACTCAGCGTTTATATCGCCCATGAGGTTCGTCACACCGGCTTTTGCGGCCCCGTACGGAGCGCCACCAAGAAGGCCGGGCCGGATGGCCGCCATGGAGGAGACGGTGATGATCGTGCCGCCGCCTGCTTCCAGCATCGACGGAATGACGGCTTTGCAGATCTGGTAGACGCCAGTGACGTTCACCGCAAGCACGGAGTCCCACTCTTCCTGCGAAACTTTGGCAATGCTGCGGACCTTGCTGCTATGGCCAGCATTGTTGACCAGAACGTCAATACGACCATGCGTATCAAGGACCGACTTTGCGAATGCTGCAACACTCTCGCCGTTCTCCAGGTCCAGGGTCAGCGCGTGGGCCTTGCCGCCAGCGGCTTCAATGCGTCCAACTGTTTCGTCCAACGGGGCCTGTCGACGGCCTGAGATGACAACTTCCCCGCCGGCAGCGGCAAACTTCAATGCAGTCGCCTGGCCAATTCCAGTCCCACCACCCGTGACAACAATCAGTTTCCCGTCAAACAACCCCATGCTGTGTGCAACCCCTGAATATCTGATGATTTAGTTCAATCTGTGCAAGGTGCCGGAGTCTAGCACGTGAAGCACGTTTGAGACGCGGAATCCGGGAGCTCGAAATGGTGTGCCAAGCGATGTCCCGGTAGCTGCCGGGCTTGCCCGGCCTTCCGGTGTCCGAGCGGCGCGCTTGATCCACGCGTACTCGTCTGACAGGCGTGGCGGCGCAAGCCCCACGGCGACCGCAGCGATCAGGACGATTTATCAGCGTCGTCCATGATCATCCGGGCCAGCTCACGACCCATGCGCACACTGTAGTTCGTGCCGCGATCTTCGGGGTAGATCTGCGTGGTGTTGCCCAAATAGAGGTTTTTGACCGGCGTCCGATGCGAGGGCATTCGCTCAGCGTAGTTGGGCGTAATTATGGGCTGCGCTGCACTAAGCGCGTTGTAGTGGACTTTCGTGATCCACGACTCATCAAAGTCTGGATTGAACTTCTTGAGGTGAGGCAGGTAGTGGGCAAGGAGCTCTTCCTTGCTCATGGAAAACATCGGCTCATCACGGTCCAGATAGTTCGTAAGGTAGAGCACGTTGTTGCCGCCGTACATCTCCTTCGTCATCAGGTTCGTGTGCTCAATCAGCCCGAGGAATGGAATCGATTCATCGGCGATGTTCATCCAGTAGGTGGATGTCAGAGGGTGCTTCATCTCCACGATCAGCACGACGGCAGCCATGTAGTGCACATCTTCAAGTTTCGACCGATAGTCATCAGGCAGATCGATCAACTTGACGAAATCGAACGACGCATTGGTGGCCAGGATAGTGTCGAAATCTTGTTCGAAGGGATCTCCCTTTTCGGGTTCCACCCGCAAGCCGGTGGCGCCAATTTCATTGCGGAGAATCTCACGGACCGGACTCTCAAGATGAACTTGTCCGCCCTGGTTCTTGATTCTGTCCTGTAACGCCTCGAAAACCTCGTCAAAGCTGTTCGCAGGGTAGCCCAGGACTTCACGTCCAAACATGCCTTTGCGGGATGTCACCCGGGTCTGGAACTTGGACCAGAGCCACGGCATTCCCACCACGTCATGATGGCGGCCAAATTTGGCTCTGAGGAGCGGATCCCACATGTTCGTGAAGATGCCGGGGGAGGCGTTTGCCTTGATCCACTCCGCCGCAGTTAGATGTTGGAGTGGCCGCCAATCTTTCATGCGCTGTAATCGGAGACTGAGAATGCCCAGCCGAATCCGGTCCAAAAATGACAATGGTTTGAAGCGGAGCAGATCGAGAGGTGTCACAAACGGGTACATTTTGCCGTTTGTGTATGTTGCAACCGTGGACGGGATCCACTGTAGCGAGCCATCCACACCCAGCTCTTCCATCAACTCGATCATTGCTAGATCACTCAAAAACAGGTGATGGTAGCCGCGCTCGAGTCGTGCACCTCCAACCTCGATGGTGGATGCCTGCCCGCCCACGAATGGTGCAGACTCGTAGACCACCACTTCGTGCCCCGCCTTGCCCAGATCGTAGGCCGCAGCCAGTCCTGCCGCGCCGGCGCCAACTATTCCGATTCTCATGCAGCCGATTCAGCTCTCACGCGGCCGACTCAGGCGCACCTGAAGACGATTCAATTTCTAACCCGGCTGGCCCCGTCTCTGCCTTTTTCACAAGCGATCTCAGGCTGGTGCCGTCCAGAAGCAGCATTACAACGCCAAGGATTGATACCGGCACCAGAAGAGCCACATGAGCTGTGATCACGTAAGTTGCTGCCTCCGCGTCCGCCACCCCAGCTGCCACAAGTGTCGCGGCTCCAAAAAATTCAAACGGTCCAATTCCTCCTGAGACAGATGGCACGACCCCGGCCAGATTTGCCACCGCAGTAAAAAGAAGTATCGCGGCGAGGAATTCAGCATTGGTATCGAACGAGTCTGCGATATCGAACCCAAGAGCGATCACCGCTAGCATCGCCGCCTCAAACAGCCACACCGGCAGCGACATAAGCAGCACCGCACCCAGCGCCTTTGGGGATCTGAGAACTGTGAGCCCTTCAATCAGCCTCTCCGAAATAGATAGCGCCTTTGCCTGAATTCCGGGAGGCATCGGGGTCAGAAACCTGCCAATCCACCGCAGAACCGTGCTCTCTGAAACGAGAGATATCACCACCATCACGCCCGTCACACCGATAAATGGCAGCACAGACACGCTGATGAGAACTGGTGTGCCACCGGGAACGGAAGCTGATAGCTCATCAAGTAGCCCTGAGGTTGGGAGAGCGATCCAGACAACAGCCAGGAAAAAGAGCAGCGTCACCACGTCAGATGCCCTCTCAACTGCCACAGTCCCAAATGCTGCCGCAGGGCTTATCGGCTCGCGCAGGCTGGTGTAGTAAGAACGAACAATCTCCCCCAGCCGAATGGGCAGGATGTTGTTTGCCATGTAGCCGACAACTACAACCGGATAGAGGCTGCGTCTGGGCTTCCCGATTAACGGGCGGAGTATGTAACGCCAACGCCATGAACGTGCCCAGACGGCAAGGAAATAGAGGACTAAAGAGGGAAGCACATACCTCAGATCAGCGTCCCTGAGGACATCACCAATGTCCTGGCGCGGTAAAAAAAGGTACGCAAATGCAGCCAGCAACGCAGCGCTGGCCGCTAGTCCAAGCCAAAATGCTTTCTGTCCGACCAAAACCTGGTCCAGTCTCCGGCAACCGCCGGCCTGAATCTACTTCGGCACGCTCAGCGGAATATCGTCACGGAAATAGACAAATGAGTCCACAGCACCAATCGGAGAAGGTAGTTTGCGGAAGAAGAAGAAGTCAATTGAGCCTTCCCACCGGCTACGATCAATTACGGTGCCAAAGAAATCCCCCGCAGTGATATTCCTGTAATCCTCCGGGAACCACTGGCGATGACGGAATCGTCGGCCTTCGCTGAAGGATGGATCTTCCAGGGCGTCCCGCACAACGCTGGCATTGCGTGCGTTCACAACCACTATCGAGCTCTCCGGCGTGTCTTCAAGTTTTCCAGTTTTGTCATATTCCGGGTAGGAAGTGGCGGTGTAGTCACGGAGATACCAGAGCCAGGGCCAGGTGAACCCATCCGTGCCGTCAACGATCAAATTGATGGCATACCCTTCGCCAGTGAGTTCGCTCGCCGCCTTAATCTCATTGGCAAGTCTGGGTATGTCCGGTGCCGTCTGCGTGTAGATCAAAAGTTCATTGGGCACGTCACTGTTGATGTATGTGGCAATCCAGCCGGCTCTCACCGTTAGCACGAACATCACGCCGACGACAACTGTCAGGCTGATCGTCCACGCTGGCGCTCGCCCAATTTTATTGATGAGCTTCCACATGCCGAAAAGGGAGAAGCCGATGATGGCCAGCAACACCCACAATTCAATGAGATCTGTGAAGCCATTGCCGTGGGTTTCAAAGAATATGGCGCGCCACGCCACCACAAGAAATATCGGTACGCCGATGTACAACATCCAGCCGCCGTTCAAGACTGGTCTGCGCCACTCAACGCCCGCGAACGCATCGCCCAGAGCCTTGCCAGCCAGGAGGATTAGCGGCAACGTGACATTAACGGTGAGCCACGGCATCTTCTCGCCTGCAAGGCTGTATGCGACAAACGTCCCGGCAGCCCAGAACGCGAGAAACCGTGTGAACTTCTGCTCTGATGTCTCCGCCATTGCCAGCGGTATCAGTGTGAAAACGATTGGCACCCCGGCGAAAAGCACTCCACCGAGGGACACCGAAACTGCCAGTGTGACGGCGAGGGCGACGGCTGCCAAAGATGCGGGAATAATCGTCCAGTAGTAGCTCTTCAAGCCACGCATGGAGTAGAAAATACCCGCGACGACCGCCACAACACACGGCAAGAAGTCATAGACCGAGACAATGATGAAGTAGTAGTACCAGGGCTGACTTCCTCTGCGAACATCCTGTTGTCCAACCCAGTAACCGAGTGACTGCCAGACGCCGGAGGTAATGCCAATAAGGTTTGTGCCAATCGAAGTGAATAGCAGGAAGGTGATCATCCAGAAAATCGCCATCAAGATCAAGCCGATTTTGAGGTTCCATCGAAGGATGATCGCAAGAGATATCGCGGATAGCACACCGGTGATGATCAGGGCAACAATGATTCCAATACCCTCAGCTTCACCTGTCGCAAGACCAGTTGTGCCCTCTGCGGCCGCTAGCGTAATCCCAAATGTGTCCTGGAAGATTCCGGAGAACGCACCAAGCATCGGAAGTGTCATGGCCCCAAGGACTATCACCAGAATTCCACTGGAGCTAAATTCATCCATGTACCGCTGGCCCCATACCCACTCGCCAAGTTCTTTCCAGGACAACGCCAGAAGCCCCAGTCCGACCAGAGCAACGACGATGAATTGCGTCTCTTTTGTGGCAAAACCAAGCGCCATGAGCGCGGCAGCGGCGTAGAGCCACTTGGTCTGTTTCTCATCCATGTACCGCCAGACGACGCCCACAAGAGCAAGCGTCCATACCGCCATAAATATGTCATTCCTGGCAAACCGGCTGAAGTAGAGCAGCGTGGGTGAGAAGGCAAGCATCAGGGCAACAAGAAGTGTCCCAACGTTCCCAAGGCGTGGCCGCAACAACAGTGGGACGAAGATCAGCAACGCGCCGAAAAGAGCTTCAACTAGCCGAAGCGTGAAGTCGCTTGTCCCGAAAAGAAAGAATGATGCGGCCGTCGAGTGGAACAGGAACGGGCCGTGCATTAGAGGGTTGTGTATATAACCCTCACCATTTGCGAAGTTGTTCGCAAAGACTCCGTGAAGGCTCTCATCGTGATGCACGGCACGACTGCCCAGGTCGAAGAGCCGCATGAGTATCGCGACAGAAAAGAGTGATACATACGCGGCAATCTCCCATCGAAACGGGAAGTTCGGCATCCAACCACGGCCGCGGGTTTGTGACTCATCGACGAATTCGCCGGCGTCTATAGGCTCCAGTGAAGAGTCGGACACGTGCGCCGCATCCAGTGGTCCGACAGGTGGGAAATAAGCACCACCGGGCCCCTCAACAATCCAGACTCCATTTTCCCAGCGTCCAGAATCACCCATCGGCGGCGCAGGCTGAAATTCGAAATCTGACACTGGGATCACGGTCGATGATTGATCGGTATCGTGATCACCCGATCTGCTAAACGTAGTCAGCTTGTTACTCCCGGACCCTGAAAATCTTGAATATCACTGTTGAATCGAACTCGAAAACTCGGTCGCCCAGCTGGTCGAACTTATCGAAATTGGCTGGGCCGTATTCGCCGCGTTCTCTGGCTCCTAAATAAACGTAATCAATATCGTACCGATCCAGAAGCGCCGATGCCTTGGTCAGGTCATCAGTCTTATAGAGAGTTTCAACATCTGCCGCCCTCCCTTCAAACAGCTCTCGGGTGCCACGCCACTGGAACTCGTGACCTTCCCAGCCAAGCACCGTTGCCCTGCCGGTCGCCGACGAAATTCTTCCAAATGCCGTGTACGATCCACCTACAGCTTCAACCAACCTATCATCCACAGCCATGTTCTCGCTGACCCATTCAATAGCCGCTCGTTCGGGTGAACTGCTGAGCGAAACATAGCGCAGACCATCCAACGTTGGCTCTGCGTTAAACCCGTTCGTCTTACTGAACGACGCCGCGACGGGATAGTAAAGAGCTACAACGATTAGTACGGTGACCAATCCCGCGCTAGATTTGCTCAGCACCCTGGCCGACTGACGCCAGTTTGAGTGGCGACTCGTCCAGTAGTGCGCTCCGTAGGCACCGGCGATGGCCATGAATATCCATATCTGGTAGTAAGACTTGAAGATTGTGTTCATGCGGGTGTTGAAGTGATCACGTACGAATATCAACTCCGCTCCGTACATCATGTAGAAGGACAGCCCCACAAGTACGATCGCAAATAGCTGTCCATCTGACGCGCCCCTGCGGGCTCGCCACAAAATTGCGAACATCACAGCCGTTGCGGCAAGCGCGAGCGGCAGGACATCGATGAACCGTTGGGAAACTTCCCTGACCGACGAGCCATCATTGACGATCGGGTGGGCCACGGCCCGGCCGACGAACGGAGCCGTGATCAGCAACGTAATGATCCAACTGGCAGTTGCCGATGGCCCGGCTGTGGTGGATAACCCACCGGAGCGTCGGAAACTTGGCCGGAGCGGGTCAATAAACCACTTCATGACCGCACCAACAGGACGTCGTACCGTTGCGATAAATAGAGGCGCCACAAGTAGCAACGGCAGCGCCCATATCGTGAAGAAATGTATATATCTTGTTGAGTGCTCCACTGCGCCAAGAGGGCTGCCCGGCGACACCTGGCTACTGAACGAACCCAGGTAGAACGGCGAATACAGCGCAATTGCGGCTACGCCCACAAACAGCGATGGCGGGATGGCCTTAATAATCGCGCTGAATAGATTGCCATGATTAGATCGCCATACCCGAATTACTACCACTATGAATAGCAGCGCCCCCAGAGTCGCGAAATCCCACGCATTGATGAACCCCAGCGCCCCGATCACGATAGCCAACAGCAGCGCTCGCAGCTTATTTGCCGCTATCCAACCCAACGAGAAGCCCTCAAGCGCAATCAGTATTTGGAACAGGAACGCGAGCGCGAGCAGCACGAACGGAATCGACATCAGATGCGGGTGTAGATCGCCAAGCAACAAGCTGAAGAACGGGAACTCCTGGATTGTGAAGTCGAGCTGATCGCCAGTCTCACCAAAGGAATTGATCACCCGTGAGCCCCGCCACCACCACCAGTGATCTGTGGGCCGCCAGTTGTTGGCGTTTTGATCCGGCTCCACGCGATCGATTGCCACCCAGTCGTAAACGCTCTCAGTGCCAACGCCTGTTACCGATCCGATCTCCCAGACGCCAATTGAGTTCGCCGCCACCAGTAACAGAATCGATGCGAGCACGCCTGCGCCAATCGCCCTTGCCTGCCGCGCATGATCAGATCGGACCATGTTGTAGGTGAGGCTGAAGATCGCGCCCGCCGAAAGCGCCGCGATCAGTGCTAATGACAAGTTGAATGAGATAAATGTTGGGACGTTGGCCATCTGCGTGATGCCGCCCAGAATCCAGTATCCAAAGTAGTAGTAGGCGATCGACGACCCGGACAGCCACGGGTCTTGCGGCGGGGCGTTGGTGGCGTTCGTGGAGGCATTGAGAAACAGGAAGTCCATCGGCTTCTCTGTTCCGCTGATGCTGGGGTCGTATGCCCGATACGCAACCCAGGCAAAGAAGAAGAGCAAGAACAGGATCTCCGCAGTGGCAATCGCACGCCATTCGCCCTTCACATACGCGCGAACGCTGGACCAGCGACCTGCCATGTACCGCCAGCCGAGTATCGCCGCGACTGCGGTCACAACCCAGTAGGTCGTGACGGTACTCTCGATGGGGGGCGCGTAGCTGCCAAGCCAGACGACGAATGAGAACAGGATCAGCCCAAGCGGCTTAGCCAACCCCCATCCGCGATCCTTGAACACAGGAAAGGCAGCGTAGGCGATTGGAAATGCGGCAAGCCCAATCACCTCAGCAACGATTAGCCAACGGATGGTTTCGCTCATGAGATCAGCTGTTCACCAGCCAACGGTGCCTATGCCTCTGGAGCAGCGTCGGGAACAAGTGTCCGAGCGAACGCCTCAGGGTCAAAAGTGGAGATATCTTCAAGTGTTTCGCCCGTTCCGATGTACCAGACTGGCAGCTTCAGATCACCCGCGATAGCCAGAACAATGCCTCCCTTCGCTGTGCTATCCAGTTTCGTCAAAACAACTCCATCGCAACGCACTGCTGCCCCAAATGATTTGGTCTGGACCAGACCGTTCTGCCCCGTCGTCGCATCCAGCACAAGAATCCCACGCTGTTCGTAGTCCCCGGCCTCTCGCTCAACTACCCGACCAACCTTCTCCAGCTCAGCCATCAGGTTGTGCGATGTTTGAAGTCGGCCGGCAGTGTCAATAAATAGTACGTCGACATTGCGTGATTTGGCTGCCTTGATGGCGTCGTACGCAACTGCACCAGGATCACCACCTGCTTGATGCGCGATCACGTCAATGTCCAGGCGACCGCCCCAGATCTGAATCTGCTCAATGGCGCCTGCTCGGAACGTATCTGCAGCAGCCAGCAGAACCGATTTGCCCTCCGACTTTGCAGCGTGAGCGAGCTTGGCGATGCTGGTGGTCTTGCCTGCACCATTCACCCCGGTCACTAGATAGATAACTTTTGCATCACCATCAACATCGGTCGACGCGTTTGCTGAATTGAGCGTAGCCGTGATCTCTTCACGAAGAGTCCCGCGCACCGCCGCCGGCTCGGAAATTCCCTCGTCGTCCACCCGGGCACGTACTCGGTCGACCAGGTCCATGGTCGTATCCATGCCAACATCGCTGACGATGAGAGCCTCTTCAAGCTCCTCCCAGAACTCATCATCAAGTGCATCGCGGTTAAATAATCCGCCAAGAAGCCGGGAAAACGATGCGCCAGACTTAGCCGCCGTTTCAGCGGTCTTATCGCCGCGTTTTAGAAACCTGAACAGTTGATTGCTCCTGTAGCCCCATTGTGGAGGGCATTGATAAAATGCCGTTATGGCTTTGAATCATCGCGGGTCAGCGCGGCAAGCGCCACATCTGCGGCCTGTCGTTCTGCATCGACTTTGCGACGACCTTCTCCTGTGGCAACTGACTCACCTTCAATGAGAACTTCCATCCGCCACAGCTTGTTCTGATCTGATCCGGTCTCCTCGATGACCGCGTACTCTGGCAGTGGAATCGCCCTGGCCTGCAGGTACTCCTGAAGCAGCGACTTGGGGTCTTTTCCGGCTGTGGGATCCATCGCCGCAGAAATCTCTTCTGCGAGGGCACGCAGTACGAACTCTTTTGCTTCACGTTCGCCAACATCCAGAGCAATCGCACCTACAAGAGCTTCAAATGCACCGGCCAGATTCGACGTCCTGTCATATCCACCTGCATTGCGTTCGCCATTGCCCAGGATCAGGTAGTCGCCAATTCCAAGCCGTCTGGCTGCCACTGCGAGTGCTTCCCCGCGCACGGCGTGTGAGCGCCGCACGGTGAGATCGCCTTCGCGAGTATTTGGCATTTTCTCAAACAGATACTCCGCCACAAAGAAGCCAACCAGCGCATCGCCCAGAAACTCAAGGCGTTCGTTTGAGTCGAGCGGGCTGGTGCCTCTCTCGTTTGGGTACGAGGCATGGGTGAGCGCCAAACGCAGAAGATCGGGATCACTGAAGCTGATCCCGATCTTCTGAGCAAACTTGCTCAGTGCTTTTGCCTGGGCTTCCTCGTTCAATATCGCAAAGCCTCTATCTCCAGCTTTTCATTGCCGGTTCTTCGGTGAGAACTAATCGAAGACACCTCGTGGCCATGGCGGCTGAGGCCGCTTGAGCTCGCCAAACTGGATGTTTGCCGCGACAATGCCGGAAATGGCATTCCAGGCTTCCATCACATTCTCATCAGGGGGTGCAAACATCTTTAAGAATGCTGGCTTTGCCCCCTCAAACACATAAGTAGGCGTGCCAAATATTTCCTGCTCGGCTGCCTGTTCATGCTCACGTGCAACTGTTGCCAGCATCTCCGGGTCATTGATCTTCGACTCGAAGTCATCGCGGTCGATTCCAACTGATTCGGCTATATCAAGAATGACACTCATCTCACGAATGTCTGCTTTGTCATCGTGACGCGCCTTGAGCAGCGCCAGCGTGTACTTCCAGCTGACATCCGCACCGTATGCCCTTGAAGCAACTCCAGCTCGCAGCGCGAGAAGACCACGCGACTCATACTCTGGCCCCTGCTCCCACGCCTTCCACTCCGGTCCCTCTTTGGAGTTCTGCTGTTCCAGGGAAAATGAACGCCACTCAACTTCCAGCTCGGGAAGTTGCTCTTTAACTTTGTCCAGCCACACGGCTGTCTGGTTGACCCACGGTCAGGTGAAATCCATCCAGATTTCGGCTCTTGTATGGCTCAATCCACTTCTCCGTTCTTGTGGGCCGCTGGGAAAATTGGTATTCCGTACCCACGAAGTCTACTAGTTACCGGGTTTCTCCATTGGAACGGCCTGAGTAGACAGGCCTCGGCGCTACAATCGACCCAATGGCAAACGTCGGATCGTTCCTGGACAAGACTCTATTACCAAATGTTCTCCACATTCTTGGGGAAGCCGGCTCACTCGCCGCGGGCAAGAACAATGCGGGAGCTACGGCCGCGTATCTGGTGGGTGGTCCAGTACGAGACATGTTTCTTGGCGTCCAGTCAATAGATTTTGATATCTCCGTAGACGCCGATGGCCCCGAGTTTGCCGATGAACTGGCAGCCAGAATTCGCGGCAAGGTGACGTTCCGGTCGGAGTTCGGCACCGCGAAGATCATGGCGACAGGTCTGGATATCGATATCACCATGATCCGCAGTGAGAGCTATGCGGAGCCTGGGGCCCTGCCGCTCGTAGAGCCCGGGACGCTGGAGGAAGATCTGGCTCGACGCGATTTCACCATCAACGCGATGGCAGTCGATCTCACGCCGAAGCGCTGGGGTGCGCTGTCGGATCACCACGGCGGTCAGCGAGACATAGTGCTGAAGAGGATCAAATCGCTGCACCCGGGTAGCTTCACTGATGATCCAACCCGGATGCTGCGCGCTCTGCGCTACGAATCTCGGTTCGGCTTCAAAATGGATCCCAAAACCCTCTCCTCGATGATCGAATCTGCCGGAAGTCTCACGACTGTCTCGCCGTTCAGGCGCGTGACCGAACTGCGCTTGATATTCGGGGAGAAAACCGCGGTGGATATTCTAGAGCGAGCAGAGGAGCGGGGGCTGCTCGGCGGTATTCATCCCGCACTCAGAATAAACAGTCTGGCGCTGAACAAGTTTGATCGCGCGCCGGATTCGCTCTCAGCCGAGGAGCTTCACACGTACTACGCGGCGCTTATCGGCTCGGCACTCACGGAAGGTGAAGCTGAAGCGCTGAGCAGAGATCTGGAGCTGAGTTCCGACTGGGCGGAAGCGCTCCAAGCAGGATCGAAATTCAAAGGTGTCGCGGCGATACTCGATCAGTCTGATCTGAAACCGAGTGAGGTCGTCGAGATACTCTCTCCCTTCCCTGAAATCGCCCTCCAGGCTCAACTCCAACTCGCTCCCCTACTGCTCCGGAGGGATCGGCTCTCCAGCTACCTGACTGACTATCAGCACTCGGAACCAGAGCTTAATGGCGACGACCTGCTGGCATTGGGTGTACCGCAAGGACCGCTGATCGGCAAGCTAATTGGTGAACTCAAGGTTGGCCGTCTGGACAAGACAATCATGTCTCGTTTTGAGGAAGAGGCACACGTGAGACGTCGGCTTCCGATGCTTATTTAGCGGGTTATCCGAGCGCCCTCGCCTCTGCGAAGCGTGGACGCAGTGAGGAAGTCAGCGCGACACGCTCACTTAGCGGCTGAGGTGATCCCCCGCCCTTCCATCCGCTGGCGATGAAACAGGTACTGATTCACGTAAACGGCGTCCGAGCCAAAACGATCTCTCGCCCAATCGGCAGCGGCGCTCTTATTCTTGTTCTCTGGCATGCCGTACCACTGCACCAGAGCCCGCTTGATCCACCTGTCTACCGGAAACGCCTCGCCCTTATCCAGCGAAAATGCCAGCACACAGTCCGCCACTTTTTCGCCAATGCCTTTGATCGCCATCAGGGCTGCGCGAGCCTCAACATAGCCGGCCTCACGCAGCTCATATATCGGCACTCGACCATCCGCCACGCACTCAGCCGCTTCAACGATATACGGCGCGCGGAATCCGAGTCTCAATTCTCGCAATCGATCCTCACCAGCATCTCGCACGGTTGCTGGAGATGGAAACTGAAAATCGCGGTCGCCATCACCAATTCGATTGCCCAGTTCACATGCAATCGAGCCCACATTCAGCTTGATCCGGGGAACGTTTGACGTGGCGGAAGTGATGAACGCAACCAAATTCTCCCACGGATCCTGTCGCAGCACCCGGAGTCCAGCCCACGCCATCAGTGCGGGGCCGATCACTTCATCACTTCGATAGCGCTCCATGAATCCGGCGAAGTCTGAATTGCACCCCAGGTAGTCCGAGACCGTGGCTACTGGGTCTTCTGGCTTTGCGCCCGCTAGGACCTCAAACTCAACGCCTGTGCCACCTGGAAAAATCAGATAGACAGCATCGCCAATGACACCTCTATAGCCCGCTTCGGGGTTGCCATACCAGCGAAATGCCTGACCTCCGTCCAGCGTGGACCCGAGATCGATTCCTCGGCTGTCAGGGACCGCGTAGGAATTGCTCCCCACTACCAGTTGAGCCACTGATTTACCCTCTCACCCAGCCCGGCGACTATCCCCCGCTCAATTCGGCAGTCCGGCAGTGCTGCGATGAACCGCTCACCGTAGCGCTTGTTTGTCACACGGCTATCGAGAATTACCAGCGCACCACGATCGCTCTTCTTTCTGATCAGGCGTCCAAACCCCTGTCGGAACCGCATCACCGCTTCTGGAACAGCGTATTCGTTAAAGCTGTCGTCATACATTTCGGAACGCGCCTCGAACACAGGCTCCGATGGCACCGGGAATGGCAGGCGAGCGATGATGATTGTCTTGATAGATGTGCCATCGAGATCTATGCCTTCCCACAGGCTGCTGGCGCCCAGTGCAACGATCTCCTTCTCCGCCCTCAGCTGGCTCATGATGCGATAGGGAGTGCCATCCGGACCCTGGCCGATAACACGTATTCCCTGTGCACCTAGCTCCTCTTTGAGCGCCTCCCGAGCCGTTTGGAGCGCTGAATTGGATGTGAATAGCACCAGCGTCCGGTCGCGCGTGGCAAGAGCGATATCACGGATGGCGGCATGTACCGCGGCGGGATAGCCCTGCTGGTTCGGCTCCGGCAGATCCTGCGGGATGGCCACAAGCGCGGAGGCCTTGTAGTCGAACGGCGAACCCAGATCCAGCTCACGGCCACCTTCGAGGCCAACTGCGGTTCTGAGGCGCTCAAACCCATCCCCTGTGCTGAGTGTGCCGCTGGTCAGGACCACGGAGCGCTCTCGTGCAAACAACTCCTCCTGGAGAATTGGGCCAACCCTGAGCGGTGCCGCGTTTACGGTAATTACGGTGTCGTTTTGCTGCGAGTTGAGCCAGTAGATCTGGCCCTGCTCCGGCTCAACTATCGCCTTCCTTAGCTCGGAGCGAATCTCCTGTATGGCATCAACCGCGGCCTGCAGGTTCAGGTGCGCTGCTTCGGCCTCTTCGTTCTCTTTCGGCAGTGCGCGTCCCACTTGATCAAGCACCTTGCGAAGTCCCGTCTCAACGTTGCCCGTGGCGAGTTCCATGTTCTCCCACGCGATCTCAAGGTTCTCCCATGCGGGCTGCGCCCGCGTGCCGGTAGTAATTCGCGCTTCGTAGCCTGAGCCACCCGTGAGTTTGTTCGTCACAATGGCCAGCAGATCGTAAAACTCGCCAATCGCCGTGCGAGCCCTTCCAACGTCTGCCTGCACGCCATTGATATCGTCAATCACGCTGTTCCGGTCGCCGCCAGAAGATGCCATCGAGGTGATGATTCTCACGGTGTCTGAGAGCACGCCGCGCTCTCCCTGCAGCCCTGTGATCTCGCTCTCAAACTGCTGCTGGTTGACGCTAAATCCAAGATGCCGGGTCGCCACGGCCTCCAGGTGATGTGCCTCATCGATGATCAGCGCAGAGTGGTCCGGGATCAGTCCACCGCCCATCGCCACATCTGACATCAGCATTGCGTGGTTGACAATGACAATGTGCGCTGTCTGCGCGGCATATCGAGCCTTTCGCAGGAAGCATGGGCCGTCTGGCGATGGGCAGCCCATCGCACCCTGGGACGATAGCCTGGAGAAGATTGCGCTCTCATTCCGGGGCAGGCTGAGTTCGCCTCGATCGCCGGTCTCAGTTGTCTGCAGCCAGTTGAGGGTCTTGCCCAGGACACGAGACGTATCGAAGTCATTGCCCTCGGATGACTGAGCGTGGAGCCAGCGCTTGAAGCAGAGGTAGTTCGCACGACCTTTAAGCTGGGCGACTCGCAGTGTCCCCTTCGGAATTCCCATCGCTTCAAGCACGTCCTCAACGGCTGGAACGTCCTTGGTCATCAGCTGATCTTGCAGGTTGATGGTGTTGGTTGACACGACCACGGGGCCGCCACCGGACAGCGCCCTCAGCGCCGCGGGAACAAGATAGGCCAGTGACTTCCCGACGCCTGTGCCGGCCTCAACAACGAGGTGTGAGCCTCCGTTGATGGCCTCGCTGACCGCCGCGGCCATCTTCACCTGCTGCTCGCGGTGTTCGTACGCGGGCAGGTTCTGCGAGAGGATGCCGTCGGGCGCGAAAACATCGGCGATGGCGTCGACTGCGGTGGGATTGACGATTGTGCTCGACTGTGTGGCCTCAACCCGCAGCCGTGCCCTGAGTTCATTGTGATCGATGCCGGGTGGAGCGAGCAGCGTGCGCCGTTTGCTGGGAGCAGCGCTATCCAGCAACTGCGTGGCGATTCGGCCCACCGTCCAATCGCCACCGGCCCCCAGTCGCACGAACTGCCGCAGCAACGCCGAATCGATCTCGTGCATCTGTTCAACGAACATGAGGAACAGATCGCGCGTCGCCAACGCGTCTGAGAGCGCGCGATGCGGATTCTCGTGGGTGAACTTGAAACGTGAAGACATGCCACCCAGTGAGTAGTCCGGGCCTGCGGGCAGCAACACGGCGGCAAGATCATACGTATCGAAGAGCGGGCCGGTTACCGGGGCGTTGTGGCTCTTCAAAAACCCGGCGTCGAACGATACGCGATGGCCAACCATGGGGTAGTTGCCGATAAACGCCGCCACATCGCTCACAACACTGTCCCAGCTTGGTGCGCCATCGACGTCATCCTGGGTGATGCCGGTGAGGCCAATGATGAATCGGTTCAGCTTTCGGTGTGGATTCACCAGCATCGAGATGGTGTCGATCACATCGTCACCGCGGAATTTCACCGCGCCGACTTCGATAATTCGATCTGACTTGTTGCTGAGGCCGGTTGTCTCAAGGTCCAGCGCCACCATCACCTGCTCCGTCGGAGCCAGATCAGGCTGCGCACCAAATTCTAACGGCGACTGCGTCATGATCGCGAGTTCCCGTCGCGCACCACGCCCACAACCTCACCTGATCTGATCGCATCAACCAGCTCTCGATTGGTGCGTGGATCGCCGTCAATCTGCGTGGCGCAACTTCCCAGGCCTTCGAATGAGTGCGCATCACTGCCGCCCGTTGTCGGCGCGCCAAGTATCTCTGCCACCTGCGCCGCAACATCGTTATCCACGGATGTGGTCGCGCCGTTAAATGCCTCAATGGCGTTGAACAACGACAGGTTCGGTAGTGTGTTAACAATCGTGGCCGGATCAGCCAACGCCAGATCAGCGCCTCGGGTAAGCAGGCAGGACTGGCCCGCCGGGGGGTTCACATGGTGTCGGAACGGGTGTGCCGCAATCAACGCCGCACCCGTCTCATCACAGTATTTAGCGAGCTGTTTGAGCCGGTGCATTCCGTTTGGAAAGCCCGGCATTCCAATTGCCAGCACATGGCCCATTTCGGTCTCAATCTCCCGTCCTCGAAAAAGCTTCACACTGCCGTTCCCAGCCTCTTCAAGTTGCGCGTCTGACCACATGCCAGAGTGCTCCGTCACGCACACCGCGTCCAGCCCCGCCCGCGCCGCCTCACGCACCAGTGCATCCGGTGCAAGGCTTGAGTCCGCGGAACCCAGCGTTGTGTGAACATGCAGGTCGATCAGCAAAGGTGCGTCGATCTATCCCAGCCCAGCATTGCGAAGCGTGATTGCGATATTAGACGGATCAGGCTTGATCTCACCGCTATCGATGGCATGAATCATATCGACAACTGCGGCATTCACGGGCGTCGCGATATCCACTTCCCGCCCCTTCTCGATGACGAAACCGTTCATGTGATCGATCTCTGTCTTGCGGCCTTTGTGAACATCCTGCGCAAGCGACGCCCGCCATGCCGACGCATCCGGGGACGCGGGAGTCATCGCCGCGTCAAGTTCTTCAAAAATATCTCCCCGGTCCGAGTTCGCCCACTGATCGGCAGTGCTGCCGCCGTACTTCGGAATATCGTGGCCCAGCGCCAACCCAACCAGCGCGCATTCACGCGCCAGGTTGATCGCCAGCTTGCGACCCTCAGGCAGGCTGCTCACCTCACTTGCGCCCAGTCCTGTCATTCCATGCAGCGGGTTCCCCATGGAATTCTGGCTGAGCTTTGACCAACGCTCGCCCCACAGGTTTGCGGTGGCCTCAGAGCCATCGATGGGCGCCAGCATTTCGGCCAATTCTTCGGTGCGTGCGGTGACAGTGCCATCGTGCTCACCAGCCCTGAACACCTTGTGTCCGCGTGATGAGCCTTTCGCGACACCACGCTCAACCTTGCCCGGCTCCCAGAGGGCGACGGAGATGCTCGACATGATCAGTCCAACTGCTCGATGCTGCCCCACAATGCTGGCAATGAGCGCGTCGTTAAAGCAGTTCTGAGCTGACACGAGATAGCCGTGATCGCCCACGAACCTATCCACGAAGTAAGTTGCCCAGCGGGTGTCTTGCGACTTCATTGCAACAAAGCCAATGTCGTAGTCCTGGTCCAGCAGCGCCGCTTCGTGAACGTGAAATATCTTCAATCGCTCAGTGAATGGATCGTGAGGGCCGTGGACTTCAATCCCATCGGCCCGGACCTGCTCAACCTGCTCCGGCCACGGATCGACAAGGGTCACATCATGACCCTCTTTCGAAAGCCAGCCGCCCACGTAGCTGCCAATTGCACCCGCGCCGATAAATATGAGTTTCTTCGCCACCGCCGCCCTCGTCTTTCAGTTAATCTGAGCCGTAGTGAAACACACTGCCGCCCCCCGTGCTCCCCATTTGGGCTGGTCGGTAGATAAGATCGTGGGCGCAAAACAGATCTAGTGGAGACAAACCGATGGCTTATTTTCGAAGAATCATCAACGCCTGATTTGATGACACTTCAATCGGCCGATTCTCTCAACGCTACCTATATGTGCCCTGATGGCACAGCGTTTCCCGTCCAGTGGCCCAATGCTGAGGCTGCTGGCTTCGTGTGGTCGTGGGATCAGGTTAAGAACCCGACGCCTCTGACACCGATGGCGCGCCACTTCATGGAACGCAAGCGCGCCGGTATGGCCCGCGCGAGCGAGCAGATCGGCAGACCATCGCCGTCTGAGCGGATCCACGCGAACGGCTACGTGTTTGCCAGATCGCTGCCCGTGTCTAAAGAACTGGCCAAGCAGTCGGTCGACATCGCGGCGGACGATGAAAAGCAGCGCAGCGACCGCCTGTTGGACCTGTGGACCTCCGAATATCTGCCGGAGGTCGAAGAGCTAATCGATCAGTTGCAGAGTTGGTCACGCTCCGGCGAACCGCTCACGGCGATGGTCGACCGATTCTCAGAGGTTGATGCCATCGGTGAGCGATTGGGGGAGCTGCACAATATCGCGATGACGCGGTCAGGTGTAACGATGCAGCAGTATCAGGCGTTTTGTCGCGCCGAATTTGGCAACGATGGGGAGCAGATATCCATCGATACGGTGGCAGGAATGCCGAACAAGTCTGTCGAGTTGGGCATCGCGCTGTGGGAACTGGCTGAACACCTCTCGAATGGCCTGACGGATGCTGAGAAGGTGGATAGCGGTTACTTACGTGGTTTTCTCGCCGAGTGGGGCCAGCGCAACGAATCGTTTTTCGAGATCGCCTACCCTACGTGGCTGGATAATCTCAGCTTCGTGCTGACGACCATCAGGAACTATGCCGTCGCCACGGATGACCATAGCCCGGCTGCGATGCAGGAGCGCGTCGCAGAACGTCGAGTCGAACGGACCAATGAGGCGAGGACACGACTCAGCAGCGAGGCGAAGGTGCAAAGATTTGATGAGCTGCTCCGGCGCGCGCAGCACAACACGATCTTGATGGAAGACCACCAGTTCCACATCGATCAGCGCGCCTACACATGCCTGCGCTATCCGTGCCTGACCATTGGGGACGCGCTCGCGGCACAGGGAACCATCATTACACAAGACGACGTGTTTTACCTGCACCCGGAGGAGTTCCAACTCGCCGCCAGCACAACAGGCACCCGATATCAGGACCTCATCGCTGAGCGGAGAGCAGATCGAGAGCGGTGGACCGGAGTCATCCCGCCACGCCAGATCGGCGGAGACTCACCGTCCGGCACCGCGGATTCAGCGCAACCAAACGTCATTCGCGGCAACGCTGCCAGCGCCGGGACGGCGACCGGGACAGCCCGCGTAATTCTCACGCTGGAAGACGCCCACCGCCTCCGCCACGGCGACATCCTGATCACCTACGCCACCGCCCCACCCTGGACACCGCTCTTCGCCATCGCAGCCGCCATCGTCACCGACGCGGGCGGCGTGCTCTCACACTGCGCAATAGTCGCCCGCGAATACGGGATACCCGCTGTGATTGGCGCGGCGGGAGCGACTGCTCGTATTGCCGATGGCTCAACAATATCAGTCGATGGGACCACCGGTATCGTCAGGATAGAAACTTAAGCGATTCGGAGCGAACCCTCACGAAGAGTCATCCCAATAGTTCGCGACGCCCACACCGTCATCCCGGACGCCGGTAGG
>DBZV01000053.1:0-4166 GCA_002311865.1 Dehalococcoidia bacterium UBA1151 | reverse complement strand
AGCCTCCGATTCCGGGATGACGGATGTGGTGTGCCCCCCAATTGGCGTATCGGACGGCTAGCGCCGGAGCGCTGCCTGATGTCCAATCAGAGTGGACTATGCGATTTCCAGATCATGCTCCACGATTTCTTGAAAAATTTCCCGGGGATCAATGGCAGCAAATCGCTTAACGGGGTCGGCTGACGCCTCAATCACGCGATTTATCCGAAACATTCGCGGGGCCGCTCGCAAACGGTCGTGACATAACAAGTACCAGAGTGGAGCCTAAACCAGCATTCCGTGCGGCTCAACGCTTCGCTCTGTTTCAGCGCCACTTCGGTCGCGGTAGATAATTCGTAACACCCGGCTCTCCACTACCGCGCGCTCGCACTCCCGATAGATCTCTGGAGCACCGGATGAGCCGTCGACCAGCAGCTCCTCGCTGGGCGGAACACCGACTATGATTCGCCGCAGAATCGTTTCATACGCGGCCCTCCTGACATCTGGCATGGTCGCCAGGATCTTAGCCATCGCGTCGCTGAGCGACTGGCCAGCGGCACCGCTGATTGATCCGCTCATGCGAAACGCGAGCCATAGGCCAATGGCCTCGCCAATACTCAATCCAACTGGCGGCATTGAGTACTCGCCGCCCAGCCAGACTCCGCCATCTCGTCCCGGTTCACCGTAGATTGGCACATCCTGATCACGCAGGGCTGCGACATCGCGATAGACCGTACGCTCGCCAACACCAAACCGGTCCGCAAGCTCGTAAATTGGCGTTGGTCTATTCCCACCAGTTCTGAGGTGCTCAACGATTGCGTAAAGGCGTTCAAGCCGATGCATTGCGGATCAAACCAACCTTGACATGATGCTGTGAGGGTTGCCTCCGAAGATGTATTGCAGGGGTCGATCTGAACCCTGAGTTCACACATAGGAGTCATCATGCCAGACAACACACAACTGGATGCGGCCGTTTTCGAGATTGTCGTCTTCAAACTTCGGGAGGACGCCACACACGAGCAGCTGTTAGAGGCGTCGGGACCTGTCAGCGATTGGGTCAAGCAGAAGCCAGGCTTCATCGAGAGGAAATTGCTCCGGGCTACTGAGAAAAACACCTACGTTGAGATCGTGAGATGGGAATCGCTAGAGCAGGCCCATGAGGCCGCAGGTGAGGCCTAGTCATCACCCCAGTGCGCGCCAATGTTTGCGCTGGTGGATGGCGCCGACATGACATTCCTCCATGCCACTTCCGTCCTGGAGGCACACGCAGAAGTCACGATAGCCTGAACATCGGGTGGAGCGGGGGCTTACTCCTGCTCCGCCTGACTCGCTCCCGCCCGCCGCTTATCCAGCATCTCCTGGATGTCTGGTGGCGGGTAGGTGTAGCGCTTCCGAGACGTCAACCACGCTTCTTGCCGCTCATCGCTGAGCCGGATGGTCACATCCGAGCGGTCGCGCACTTCAGTCCGAAGCTCGCAGCCCACGCCGGCTGCTTCGGGAGCGTGCAGATAGCCGTCGGTCACGGGCACATCGGGAGTTACGAATCGGCCGTACCAGCCCTTCGCCATCGCACGGTTGTACTCCATGATCATCACGTTCTGGGAGCTCATGCAGATCTGCGCACAGGCAAACATGTTCACCGGGCCAAGGCAATCGTGAGGCGCGATCGGCAACTGGTGAGCCGAGGCGAGTACGGTGATTTTGTGAACCTCACTAATTCCGCCGGTCCACTCGAGATCGGGCATCACGATTCGCGCCGCACCGTTCTCAATAAATCGCCGGTGCTGGTAACGCGAAACAAGCCTCTCAGCGATGGCAATCGGCGTTTTTGTCGACTCCTGCAGACGCAAGTGGGCGACTTCGTTGAACGGCGAAAGCAGCTCCTCGTGCCACATCGGGGCGTACGGCTCGAATGCCCGTGCGATCTTGATTGCCGACGGCAAGTTCCATTTGGCGTGGGCATCGGTGGCGACACTGATCTCGTTTCCGACAGCGTCGCGGATCTGCCGAATGGGCGTTAGCGACCAGTCGAGGTCCCCATTGTGAACAAGCTGACCATCCGTATCACGCGCAATATAGTCCGTTGGCGAATGCTTCATGCCGGTGATGCCTTCGCCAAGCAGCGACTTCGCGACCTCCCCCGCGTCGCGATATATGGCCCACCCATCGTCGATCTCGCCGTAGACGCCGCAGGTGTTGTACACGCGGATTTTCGTGCGTACTGCGCCACCCAGCATCTCGTAGATCGGCAGCTTCGTAATTTTGCCCTTGATGTCCCACAGCGCAATGTCCAGCGCAGAGATCGCCCGGACTTCCGCACCGCCGTACCCGGCGTGATCGGACAGCCTGAACATCGTCTGCCAGTGAGCCTCAATCTCAGCCGGGTCGCGTCCGATTAACAGTGGACCAAAATGATCGTGAATCGCAGCCTCAACCGTGCTCGCGGCGTACCACGTCTCCCCAAGCCCAATCACACCACCATCAGTGTGAATCTGGACAAATATCAGATCAGGAAACTCACCCACCCGAATGGTTTCAATCTGCGTAATTTTCAAAGTCCCCATCTCCCGCCTTGTCCCCTCTCCCATCGGGAAAGGGTGAGGGTGAGGGCGCGGTTGATTCCGCACCACTTCACAGAAACCGGCGTCTTAAATCCAACAGCCTCCTCATCCCAGCCTTCTCCGAAGCCGGAACGCGTCCAGGGTAGCCCCCTCATTCTGGAGCAGGATCAATCCTCTCATCTCGATCTTCTCGGGTAAGACGACCGACTCAAGTTGGCCCGAACGACCATCTGGTTCGCTGAATTAATCTTCGCAGTCTGCTCGCTGCAATGTTGTTGTGGAGGCCAGTGCGACAATGCGCGAATAACCGTCGACAGGGCAAATATCTGAAACGCCAATCGTCGATTTACTCGCAACCAAACTGGGGACAGCCAGTGCCCCAACGTGTGAGAGGCCCAAAGGTAGATCGAAGACTTTCCACGTTGAGGCCTTTCCGATCTCTTCAGGAAGCTCAATCAACTCAGGACGCGCTTGAGGACCGATATCTACAACGATATCGCGAGGGTCAACGCTAAATCCGCATCCGATCGCTTTCACGATTGCCTCTTTGCGTATCCAGGCGCGAAGTATCCCCAAACGGCGTTCCCTGGCTGTATATCTTGAAATACCGGCGAGTTCGTTTTGTGCGAGCACCAGGGCGGCAATCTCATCGACCTCTATGCGTTGATCAATGGACTCAATATCTACACCAATTTCGGCGCCTTCACAGATGCCGATGAGCGCTACATCATCACAGTGAGAGACATTGAATTGGATTGTTCGTCCTCCCGAAGTTGCCTCACTTATGAACGGCTTACCCGTGGGCGAATATCCGAATACCACGTCTTGCGGCGCAATCTCCAGGATGAGGCCGAGTAAGTGTCTGAGTGTTGCCCGGACGTGGATGTAATGTTGCTTCGCACGCCTTACTCGGAAACTTTCGGCCCGATTAATCTCATCATCGGACAAGCAGTGTCCAAACGGCTCGATACAGTCCTCTTCCCCTGGCAGTTGAAACTGGAAAATAGAAGCCACATTGTCAGTGACCATCTGTCGGGTGCGATGACCAGCCAGCTCAATCATAGTTTTTGCCGTTGTTCCGATTCTCCAATCTCGTGCAAAGAAGGCCTCTATCTATCAATCTTCGTATATATATAACTACATTATACCGACTGTAATCGGAGCGAGCGGAATTCCAATTCGCTGACTCCGATGTCTAATAGAACCACAGCGGCGCTCCAGTATGTCGCGATTGATAAGTGAGTATGGTGGAGACGGGTGAGTCCCACTCCCCATTCCGTCGGGTCCGTCCCGGTTTTTCCGCCCTTATGGGGCCGCGCGAGGACTTGCTGGAATACTAAGCAAAAGCGGCAGCCGTCTTCATGACCCGTTTTTCTCTCCGAAACGAGAGAAGGGGCAAAATCAACATCACTGCGGCCCGCGTTCAATNNTCCATTTCGTCTACGCGTGCCTGCGTCTCTGCGGTCCGTTGCGGGGCGGGTCCCCAGGCGTCGATGAGACTCATGCCGGGGGTATCGCTGACGCGCACTGAAGCGTCCGATCGGTCTCGAACTCCTGCTTTCAGCCGCGTCCCCAGTCCCGGCTCTTGCGGCGCGTGTAAATAGCCATCCCGAATATCCAGGTTCG
>DBZV01000067.1:2575-34563 GCA_002311865.1 Dehalococcoidia bacterium UBA1151 | reverse complement strand
GACAGTATCCGCCAACGCTGCTGCTTCATGGTGACGCCGATACTGACGTTCCGTATGGTCAATCGGTTCACATGGAACGCCAGCTCGCGGACGCGGGTATCGACCATGATTTCATCACTATTCCCGGAGGTCCTCACGGCTTCGATCACGCCCCGGATATTCAGGCGAGCATTGAGGTTTCAGAGGCGTTTGATCGCGTCATTGCCTTCTTTCGACAGCACGTCTGAGGGCGGAGCGCCGTCTCACTCATTGACGAGATTGTCATTGACGTAGTCCCAGTCAATCTGAATCCCAAGTCCCGGCCCTTGTGGAATTACCACGTTACCGTCCTGGTCCATTGGGTCGCAAAGTTCCTTCAGGTATGGCGGAACCAGTGCATCGTAATCCTCGTCAGGCCGGAGCAGTCCCCGTTCGTAGTACTCGCAAGTCTCTTCGGAAGTTGCTCCGAAGAGGGCCAGATTGCCGAATCCGCCAACGTGTAGCTCGCACTGCATGCCGATGGATTCGTAGAAGCCAAGGGCCTTGCGAACACCGGTGATGCCGCCGAAATTCGTATCGATTCGGCCCATGTCCGAGGCGTGTTGGATTGCCCATTCCGCGCGCGTGTACAGGCTCCCCGGCTCCATCTCCGGGCCGAGCACCGCGATGTCCAGCGCTGCGGTTAGCTTGCGATACGGCTCACTCTTGCGTTCGTCCATTGGGTGCTCAAACCANNTAGTAGTTGAGCTTCTCAATCTCGCGGCCAACGTAGAGAGCCTCTTCGAATGTGTAGATGCCCCACGGATCAAGCATCAACACCATGTCATCTCCAACCGCCTCGCGAACTGCCTTGCAGATCTCAACATCCTCTTTTGGAAATGCGGGCTTGCCCGGTGCTGGTTCTTCTTTGAGCGGATCCCAGTAGATGTTGGCATGGACTTTATACGCCGTGTAGCCTCGGTTTTTGCACTCGATTGCATGCTCCGCGTAGACCTCGGGCGAGCCGAGATTTGGCGCAGTGCTGGCGTAGGCCTTCACCTTGTCNNCTCGGTAGCCACCCAGCAGTTTGGCCACCGAAACTCCAGTTGAACGGCCCAGCAGGTCCCAGAGTGTGCAGTCGACAGCGCCGATCACCGACTCAGACAGGCCTCTGTGGCCCATCATCCACTGCCAGAGCTTTTCTCGATCTAATGGGTTCTCACCCAGCAAGAGTGGTTTCACGAGATTCTCAATGACCTCGGCTTGTGGCGGAACGAAGTAAGCGTTGCCACCGGTGAAGAATCCTTCCACACCCTCATCGGTTTCAATCTTGAGGATGCGCTGAATTTGATCGTGTTCATCGCCGATGGTTCCATAGCCCCATCTGGTGGGGTAGGCACGGCTTCTGGCCATGAATGAGATGGTTTCCACATTCGTAATCTTCATCAACTGGTCTCCAGTTCAGACAGTGCAACTTCGCGGTGCTCTATCCCACTCTTGACTGCGGCAAGCGCGAAGAGCAGGCAGTGCTTGGCTTCTTCGCCATCCAGGTCCGGTTGGAAGTCTTCTGTGATGGCGCGGGTGAATTCCTTGCCGCCCGCTGCGAAGCTCTCACCCCAGTCGGTTTCCATGTTGGTGAACCGCTGGACCTTGCCATCACGAGCCAGCATCACGGGAGCCTCGTTATAGAGATTGGCCGAGCAACGGGTCACCATCAGCACGCCGCGCTCGCCGGTAACCTCAACCCACTCATCGCCACCATAGTAGTCCGTGTTCACGATGAGTTCAGGCGCTCTGACCACTTCCCAGCTGCCGTATTTATCGACGCCCTCATGCTTCCACGACACTACGGCGGGTGAGCCAGAGAAGCCGGTTGTTCCGGCCGCATCGGAGTTCATCATTGCATGGACTTTCTCCACGTGGCCCATCAGGAACGGAACGATTGAGGTGATGTGGTATCCGTGATCGAAGATTGCTGGCGGACCGCCGCCCGTTTCGGGATCTCGTCGCCAGGCTCTGGCTGGTGGCGGCTGAATCCATCCGCCAACTCCGCGCCCGCCGGTGACCTTTACGCGAATTGCCAGGGGCTCGCCGATTTCTCCATCGTCAATCATCTTTTTAGCGACGATGAACGGCTCATACGACCGGAAATTCTCAAATACCCGGAAGAGTTTGCCTGAGGCCGATGTCGCGGCAATCATCTGATCAGCTTCATCCGCTGAGAGCGCCATCGGCTTCTGGAGTGAGGTGTGCTTTCCTGCCCTCAATGAGTCCAGTGTGACCGGGAGGTGTAAGTGATGCGGGACCAGGACCTCAACGGCATCGACAGATTCGTCTTCGAGCAGTTCCCGGTAGTCGGTGTACCAACGCTCAGCGCCATATAACTTTGCCTTTTCTTCGGCCACACGTGGGTCAATATCGGCGACCGCGACCAATCGTCCGGTCGGGTTATCCCTGTATGCGCGAGCGTGAAGCTCCGAAATCTGGCCTGCGCCAATGAACCCCACTCCCACCTTCTCAGTTGCACCGTGCACTTTTGGGGTCAGTTCCTTTCCAGAGATCGGCGTGTGTGGGGTGGAATTTCCTCAGCACGATTCTTCTCGTATTCAGCTCGTCGGTCGCTCAGGTAGTCCGGGACTGGTACATCCCACCAGCCAACCACCGTGCTTCCAGAGTTGGGGAAGTCACGGGCCACTGATACCTCGACCAGGGCTGGCTGGCCGGACTCCAGTGCGCGGGTGATTGCGGGGCCGATGTCTGCTGGATTACTCACACCTTCCGCGTGGAGACCAAACGCCTTTCCGGCCATGACGAAGTCTGGAGGGAGCGTCTTGTCCTCACTGATGAAGTCAGTTGCGTATGCGCGATCCTCACCCAGTTCAGCCATCTGAAGGTCTCGGATGGAGTACCAGCCGTAGTTGTTGAGCACCACCACTACCGTGCTGATGCCGTACTGGAATGCGGTCGCCATCTCCTGCATCGTCATCATGAAGTCGCCATCGCCCACCACCGCGACTACTTGTCGCTCCGGTGCAGCAAGCTTTGCGCCGAGAGATGCCGGGTATGCGAAGCCCATGGTGGAGAAGCCACCGGCGGTGATGTTCGTGTGTGGCTCGTAAAACGGAAACTCCAGTACGCATGCCTGAGCGTGACCGGACGAAGTGACCACGATGGCGTCTCGATCAAGCACGTCTCTCAGCTCCTTGTAGAAGCGTGGCACGGTTGATGGTTCAGCGTCCGACTCCCGGAGCGCCGCGGTCTCGTCCAGCCATGCGGTCCGCAGCTTTGCGATGTCCTCTATATAGCTATCGGTCTTTTCACTACCACGCGGTCCGAGGTCCGCGAACTTATCGATCAGTGCTCCCAGCGCCGCTTTTGCATCTCCGACTATGGCGACGTCAACCGGCATGTTCTTGCCAATCTCGCTGGCGTCCACATCAATCTGAATAAGCTTCGATTCTGGGAAATTGAAAGTTGTGTTTGCGCGGTAGGAGCTTGCAGTCTGATCAGTGAATCGGCAGCCCACGGCCAGAATGACATCAGCAGAAAGCGTTAGTGCGTTGCCTATGCTGGTGCCCTTGCTGCCGGGTAGCCAGCCGTATAGTGGATGATCTTCCGGAAAACATCCTTTAGATTGCAAAGTTGTTACAACTGCCGCGCCCGCCTGCTCCGCTAGTTTGAGCAATTCTGCCTCCGCGCCGGAGAGAGATACACCGCCGCCAGCGACGATCACGGCTCGATTGGCGTTCATCAGGAGTTCAGCTGCTTTCTGAATCGCGGCCGAGTCGGGTTCCGGTTGCTGAGCGGATGGGGTGCGCCTTTCTGTATTGGGAACGTTAGCTGCGCCTGACTGCAGGTCCATTGGCAGGCTTAAGAACACCGGGCCGGGTCTGCCAGTGCGCATCTGCGTGAAGGCATCATCCATCGCGTCGAAGAGTTCGCTGTGCTTCGATGGCCTGTATGCTTTTTTCACGAGCGGTTCGATTGCGGATGGGAGATCAGCCGGGGTTTTGCGCTCGATCTCCTGGAGGACTCCTCGGCCGCGCATGTAGGTGTGTGGCGCACCGGAGATGACCATCGCGGACGTGGACTCAACGAAACAGGTGCTAAGCCCAATGGCCGTGTTGAGTGCACCGGGGCCAATGGAGGTGAAGCAGGCAAGCGGGGAGCCGCTAACGCGGTAGTAGCCGTCAGCCAGATGCACCGCACTCTGTTCATGCCGAACCTGGATGATGTCTATCTTGTCAGCGGCATTTTTTGCCGCATCGATCAGTCCCAGAGCACCATGCCCCGGGATGCCGACGAAATATGGCACGCCCTCTGTAATTAGTCGGTCGATCACGATCTCACCGCCGGTGAGTCTTGGCATTGTTACTCCTTTTTACCAACGGCGTGGTTGAAACGTACGGCTGATGGTAAGGGATGTGAGGCGGTGGGAACCAGAACAGGGCCGTCAGAAATGAAGAACTGATATCGCTGACTCAGGATTTCTCAGTCAATTCACTGCGAATTTCAGGTCGGTATCGAACCCGCCTGATCCAGTCCAGGAGACATAGAGACCTCGCAGCATTGCGAGACCTCTTTTGAGCTAACGCTTCCCAATCGTCGAATATGTGGACAGAAAACGATCGCATTTTGATCTTGCCGGCGACTATATGAAAAGAGTTAGCTGCCTCGGGAACTGCGGGTGTCACAGAGCAGGGTATGATCCTCATCGCCGTTTACCTAATGGCTTCCCATCCCAAATTTCGCCAGGAACGACCAAGCTTCAAGATGCGGGATGAGTTGCCTCTGTTCTGGATCTCGTGACGCCGAATCTCCATCCCGCGGTGACAATTAAGATCCCGATCGAAGTGATCACAATTGCTCCGCCTGGCGCCATGTTGGTGTAGAAAGATAGCAGCAGGCCAGTGATCGCGGATACCACTCCAATCACGATCGACACAAACAGCGTCTGGCGAAGACCGGTGGTGAGCCTGAGTGCGGCGAGAACAGGCACAACTATCAGCGCGCCGATCAGCAAGACGCCAACCACTCGCATGGACAGTGTGATGGTTGCGCCGGTCAGTACGGCCAGTCCCAGATTGATCAAGTCCACTCTTATCCCGTTGGTTCGGGCAAGATCCATGTCAAATGAGGTCTGCGCGAGTTCCGAGAAGAAGATCATGACGAAGCCAACCGTTATGACCCCTAATCCGAAAAGGAGCCAGAGGTCAGTTGAAGACACCGTGAGGATGCTGCCGAAGAGGTAGCCGAATAGATCTGAGTTGAATCCGTCGGAATATCCGATGATGACTACTGCAACCGCCAACGACGAGTAGAGAAATACCGCGAGGGCGGCATCTCCCGGCAAGATCCGGCGTGAGCGCATCACCTCAATCGCTGCAGCCGCGCTGATTGCCGCGATGAGCGCTGTGAAGGGCGGAAACACGTTGACGATAAGCCCTATCGCCACGCCCATCAACGCTACGTGGGCCAGCGTGTCAGCAACCAGCGATAGACGTCGCAAGTAGATGAATAGCCCGAGGGACGGTGCGATTGCGCCGGACATGACGCCACCAATCAGCGCCCTCACCATGAACTCAAACTCAAGCGGATTAGACAAGATCGGCCCTACCGATGCTCATGCACATCATCGTGGAGCAAGATGTCCATTGGCAGACCGTACAGGTCGTGTAATTCCTTGCCGGTGATGTCATGTGGCGGCCCATGGAAGACGAGAGTCTTGTTGATGCATGCAACTACAGTTGCTTCACGCATTGCCACGCCAATGTCATGCGATACAAGCGTCACCGCGGTGCCATCTGTGACCAGTCCCCGCAGTAGCGAGTAGAACTCCTCCTGGCCACCCGCATCGACGCCCGCCACAGGCTCATCAAGCACAAGCAGTTCAGGTTTGCGCACCAGTGCTCTTGCGATGAGCACACGTTGTTGTTGGCCTACTGATAGCTCCGATACGCGATGTTTTCTGAGATGCTCAATGCTGGCGGTGGCAAGCGCTGAGTCAATAACTTCGGGAGGCCTCCGCCGGAATATCGCCAGCGGACTTACGCCGGAGTAATCGCCTTGAGCAACCAGCTCCTCAACGGTTGCGGGGAAGCCGCCACTCATCTCCTCCACGACCTGGGGCACGTACGCTACTTTTTGCCAGTCTTTGAATTTATGGGCGTCAACACCAAACAGGCGCATCGATCCAGAAGTGGGTTTCAGTAGCCCAAGCATCAATTTCAGTAGCGTAGATTTGCCGCTGCCATTAGGACCCAGTATCACTGTTAGGTCAGATGCTTGAATGTGAAGACTCACATCTTCCACGGCCACAAAAGAGCTGTAAGAGTAGGTGCAGTGATCAGCATCGACGATATTTTGACGGCCATCATCTGAAGCGATATTTATGGCGCCTGCAGAGTCAGTTTGTAGCTCTGGTCCGGGCTCTGGAATCAATTGGCAGCTCCAGACTGGCATTTGCCACAACGGACATAAATCTCCATCCGGTGACCGGTAATCTCACCCTCCACTTCGCGTTCCAACGCGCGCAGGACCCGCTCGACAGTTGAGGCGCGAAATTCGCTAACTGCCCCACAACTGGTGCAGATCGAGTGATGATGATGGCGACCCCCGGTATCAATGGCATAGCGCGGCGCCCCGTCCGGCAGGGTCACTTTGCAGAGCACGTCAGCAGAGAGGAATAGCTTGAGAGTACGGTAGACAGTGGCCCGACCGACCGCTGGAAGCTGTGCGCAGATCTCCTCGGCTGTGAAACTTTCTGGCGATGCCTCAATCGCCTCCGCCACAAGCCGACGGGTCTCTGTGTGCCGGTGACCCTGGTCCTCAATCGCGAGGAGCAGATCCGATTGTGAAGAGCTAGTTGTTGAAACCATTTGTCAGGTGCCTGTTTTGATACCTTGTATCGATAAACATGATTGTTTCATCCCATCCGGCCCGGGTCAAATAGTTAGTTGAGCGGGTAAGCCGAACCTACAACCCATGTTGTGACCACGATTGCGATCATGCTGACAAGCATCACTTCGATGCGGGCAGTTTTGCCGGGCATAGAGAGAATTGGTGTGAGAAACCCGCCTATCAGGCCAGTTAGCGTGTCCTGCGGTCGGAACGATACTGTTGGGACCAATCTGAAGGCGATGAAAAAACCAGATACCAGGCCGCCGATATGCGCCCAGTTGTCGATGCCTGAAACGGCAAATCCGAACATCAAGTTCGCACCGATGATTAGAGCAAGCCCGCCCAGGCTTGAACGTCCCATTGGTCCGGCAAGCGCCCGGTTTTTGTAGAGAAATGCTGCGTACGCTGCCACGATTCCAAATACAGCACCGCTAGCGCCCGCCCCCACGCCAGTACTCAGAACGGCGTAGCTCGCAATGTTTCCGAAGACTCCAGCCAGCAGGTAGATGAGTGTGAAGTTCAGGGATCCGAAGTAGCGCTCAACAATCCGTCCAAATATGAGAAGCCCAAATGTGTTGGTGAGCAGGTGCAGGAACCCAATGTGCAAGAACATTGGCGTGAACAGTCGCCAGTACTGACCATCGGCGATGTCGGGCCCGAACTTGGCGCCAAATCGCAACAGATTGGGAATATTTTGAGAACCACCTGTTGCTTCAAGTGCCAGCCAGACAATTGCATTTATCCCAACAAACACAAAAGTCGCCGGTGTTTGAGATGCCAGCAACCGATCAATGAGTGATGCGCGACCTGGAATGTCGGGGTCTTGTTGGAACAATTTTGCTACTTTCCGAATGTATCCACCGGTTGAGTCTACGGGTCACCGGTATGTTCAGCCCACATTGTCAAGAACTTTCCAACCTTCATGATCGAGGAATCCCCATACCCAGTAGGTCTGGCGACCCAACTCGTATGGGGAGGAATACCAGTACCCGATATTTCTGGGATGTGTTTACATCAGTAGCGGACTGGAAATACATGATTACCAGACCAGCACAAGTGATATTGGGGGCAGCATCCGGGGAGAGAACGCTCACATGGCACTGTTTACAACGGATACACATTCTGATCTGCGCGTCCTGATTATCGATGACGTTGAGGGCGTGAGGGACGCGACCGTTGCCTGTCTGGAGATTGCGGGGGTTACGAACGTGGTCACCGCTACCGATGGCGAGGCAGGGCTGAAGTTGATTAGCTCTCAGCGGCCAGATGTGCTGCTGCTTGATCTCTTCATGCCCGAGTGCGACGGCTTTCACGTTCTCAAGCAACTCAGCGAGATGCCTGTTTCGGAGAGACCAGATAAAGTGGTCGTAATTAGCGGCGCCAACGCCCCGTGTGTATCTCAAGGCCTGATAGAGCTTGGCGCAGATGCGGTGTTGCCAAAGCCATTTCGGCTGGATGATCTGCTCCACGCCGTGACCAACAAATCCACATCACGCGTACTGATCAACTAGCTCGTCTTGAAGAGAAAGTACATCGGTTGATCGCCGATGACGCGTGTGCTGATGCTGGTAAGCAAGCCTGATTCGGCGTCGCGCGCATAGGTCTCCAATTCGCCCTCATCCAGCCCGCCTACAAGCATGAACCTCTGAGTGTTGTCTATCCCAAACGCTCTGGGCGTTGCGGGTGCGGCTTGCTGGCCTCGCGACGTTAGCTCACCGGTCCCCTCATCGATCTCAAAGATCGCGATTGAGTGGTGTCCGCGATTTGAAGCGTAGAGAAATCTGCCATCCTCGCTCATATGAATCTGAGCGCAAGAGTTGTCACCAGTGAATCCTTCGGGGAGCGTGGAGACGGTCTGGAAAGGTGTGAGTGTTCCCTTGTCGGAATCGAGGTGGTAACCCGTGACGCTGCTTCCCTGCTCATTGTCGAAGTACACGTATCGCCCTGAGGGGTGGTAGCGATAGTGCCGGGGACCGTATCCGTCTGGAGGAGATAGGGTCGCAGGGCTATTTGGCGTTAAGGTTCCATTGTTCTCATCGAATTTGAACTGGAAAATCACGTTGGAGTCGTCCACGTGTGGCACGAATACGTGGCTGTTGGTTATGTCCGTGAGTGCGCAATGAGCTCGGTGCGCGGTGGCGCGCCACTCAATCGCTGGCCCAATGATACCGCCGTTGGAGCCAATGCCATGGACTGCCACATGCCCGGCCTCATAATAAGCGGAGAGCAGGAATTTCCCCGAGTTGTCGGTTGAGATGAAACATGGATCCGATTCAAGATCGATGCGGCTTATTTCCGTCAGATCCCCTGAATCATGCACCTGGAAACTGGCCATCTCATTGGTTGACCTGATGCCCACGTACAGGACCGACTTATCAGGCGAAAATGCCAGAGGACCCGGACCACCGCCCATCGGCACTTCCAACCGTTCGTGCAGTCCGCCGTCAACATCCAGTTCCAGAACCTTGACGAGGTGATCACCAGCGAGAGAGATGAATACAAACTGCAACGTTTTTTCTCCGTAATGTGTGCGTGGAAGGAAGTCTAGGAAATTGGCTTGGTCCAGATGCCCTCTAAGAAGTGACGCGGCTGCCAACCAAGTTGCGTTCGGGCCTTGGTGTTGTCGAACTTCTGATGTGGCAGGTCGGTAAAAACGTAGTACGTCTCACAGCGACTCGGAAGCCGACCGAAGGGAATTTCGACGGCAAGGCGAATCGCCTGTGCCGCATCGGTCCAGGAGACGCTAAATGGCACCAGATCCGTACCGATCCTGGAGCCGCCGGCTGGGTGCTTGAGAGTCTCTGCCTCGTAAAAGTTGTAGAACAGCAACGTCTGCACGTAGATGTCCTGATGCTCAGCAAACACCTTCAAGATTTCCTGGCCCAGAGCCTTGGTGATGGCGTAGAGGCGGGTTCCCGGCTGCGGAGGCATGTCCGAGTTCAACTCGAAGTTGAACTCCTCGTAGTTGGGTCCTGCCAGCTGGAAGTGAGGTCCGGTGTTGATCAATCGGCGGATTCCGTGCGTTTTTGCGGCTACGGCCATGTTGTAGTTACCGCGCGTGTTCACATCGAACGCGATCTGCCGGTGCGGTCGCAGCACGGACAGGTTGATGATGGCGTCCATGCCCTCTGCAGCATCAACGACCTGATCAATTATCGAGACATCCACTTGCCGGTATTCGTGGTCCGTCTCCAGTTCGTTGATATCGGTGATTCGGAGTTCATGCCGACTCCCGAGGCTCTCGATTACGGATGGTCCAAGCATGCCGTTGCCGCCAAGAATCAGAATTCTCATCGTGCTGCGCCCTCCCCTGCCAGAGATTCCTTCTTGTCCGGAAATCCAATAGCAAGTTCCGCATTTCCGAGGAGATAACGCGCGTTTGGCACAGGAGATTGAATGTGGAGGAGCCGATAACCAGATCCACCCGCCTCAACCGTCGCACTGATAGCTAACCCGGCATCGTCGCTGGCCAGTGCTGCAGTGCCTCCCGCATTGGCACTTGTGCGATCGCCATCGACGATTGGGAACCCCAGCCTCAGGATTGTGGTGGAGATTGGCTCTTCGCGGGCGTATTCACGGAACACATATTCGCCAAGATGTATTGCCAGAATCTCATCGTCAGTCGATGGAAGCGGCCGCCAGCGTTCGCTCACCGTCAACCGCTCCTCGTAGTCGTCCAGCAACTGGAGAGTGCTGAGGTAGATGACATGCGGCACGCCGGCGTCCACGCAGGCACGCAGCACATTGTAGGAGCGTCGGGTGTGGTGATCGATCAGCCAGGATGCGTCGCCGGAATGTGCCTCGATGCCCGGGAACACGACAGCGTCCATGTCTGCAACGAGGCTATCGGTGGCCTTATCGTGGTCGAGATCGTTAGCGACTACGCCATCGTTTGCGTCAACGAATTGAGGCAGATCTGTCAGCGTCACCTCGTGTGTGGATCTCAGTCCCGCAGCGGAAATCTTCCCCAGCCGTGAATTTGCCGACGTCACTAATACTTTCATGTGTCCTACCGGATGACTCATCTGATGGTGATTCCAAGAGTTGGAATCTTAGGCGTGGCGGCAGCCAACCGCAAATGGAGTCGCCAGCGATCTGTTTCAATCTGCGGGACGGTTCTCCAGGCGATGGACAAATCGCAGCGCGGACCACGTCTCGTCAATCGCACAAACTTTGTTATCAACGAGTCCGTGATCAAGTCCCATGGATCGAACCACATAGTCGGTCAGATCAGTTTCGACGCCAGAGGATTTCTTTGGCCAGGCGATCCAGAGTCCACCGTTCCAGCGAATTTTGGAAGCTGGTGAACCAAATGACTGTGAAAGTGCTCCAGACCGTTTTACGAAAAACAAGATCACATCCAGCGACCGTTCCGCTCGGGCTGTGGTCCGCCTGGTCACACTATCCGGCAGATCACCTGGTGTTTCCAGAAATGAGTCAGGTGCGTCTCTAAAGTGAACCTGGTGGCCCTGCTTGATGCCCAGCTTCTGAGCCAGAGGTGTGGATGAGTATCCAGATGATGTCACGACTCAAGGCCCAGCAGGGTAGCCGCTCCGCCGGATGAAGCAATGGCGATCTCTCCGCCGTCTGCAAGGTGCATGAGTGCTCGTTCCTGCGGGACGAGAGGGAAATCACTGCCGAAGATGAGATTGTGTCCAATCAGTGCGTGGAGTTGTCCGTAGATGTCTGTGTCATAGAGAAACGGCGCTGCCGCGGTATCGAAGTAGCAATTCCCCAGGGCTCGCTTCACCTCTGGCATCAGCGCGTAAAAGGGCAGCCCACCACCAAAGTGGGCAAATACGATGTTGTTCTCAGGAAACGCCATCAGGAACGCTTCGAGCTCTGACGGCGTTGCGGTGCCCTTGCCAGCGTATGCGTGTCCAACCGGCTCGGATGAGTGCGTCAAGACGATGAGCCCAAGTTCGAACGCCAGCGACATCATCGGCCTCAGCTTATTCGTGTCTGAAAGCCGATATCCCTGTGAGTCCGGGTGAAGTTCTCCAATCCCTTTTGCACCACGCTCTTCGCAGCGACGAATCTCATCCAGCGCCGCGTCGCCCCATGCGGGGTTTACCGAGCAGAACGGGATTATTCGGCCCGAGAATGCCTCTGCCTGATCCAACAGGTAATTGTTGCTCTCTCGGGCGATCTCAATGTCGGTCCACCCGTACCCAAGAGCCACGGAACGGTCGATTCCAGCACTGTTCATCGATGCGACCAACTCGTCACCCGTGGCGATCCTGGTCTTCGCGGGTGCAATTAGTGCGGCGAATGTGTTGTCTCGAAGCGCGTAGGTTGCTCTTTCGCGGCGAAACGATTCCGGCAGGATGTGCGTGTGTGCGTCGATTATCGCCCGACCGTCCTGGGCGATCATGCTCCGCTTGGTGTTTCCCCGTTTCCAGCTGCGCCAAATTCCTGATTTGTGTATACGCCAAGGTCCCGACCCTGGTGCACGTGAACTACCAGCTCTTCCCGATCAATCCCAACGGCGTCCACGATGTCCTCATCGATGATCTCAACCAGTTCCTGGATGGCTTCCTGGGTCAGGCTCTCAGCGACTACCAGAGTTCCATGGACCATGGTGCGGGCGAAGTGGAGATCAAGCCGTCCAACCCCCTCACCGGCCTCCATGATTGTGTAGCACTCAGATGCCGCGGTGCGCGCCTCCCGCTCAAAGTAAAAGTTGGGCAATTAATTTCCTTTTTCGGGCAGATAATTTTGTTTGGGCACTCTAACTTCTAATGTTGCCGTTGCCAATGACGACCCACTTGGAACTCATGATCTCTTTCACGCCCATTGGGCCGTACGCGTGCAGCTTGTTTGTGGATACTGCAACTTCTGCGCCAAGTCCAAATTCGCCGCCGTCGTTGAAGCGTGTTGAGGAATTTGCGAAGACGGCAGCCGCATCGACCTCGTTCAAGAACCTATCGATGTTCTCGGCATTTTCGGAGACTATCGCCTCTGAGTGGTGAGAGCCATGATCTGCGATGTGGGTCAGCGCCTCATCAAGATCGTCAACTACGCGAACGGCCGCGATCATCCCAAGGAACTCAGTATCGTAATCATCATCACCAGCTCGCTTTAGAAGCTGCGTTGATTGGGATGACTGCGCAGATGGTTCCAGCACCGAAACCGTGCGCGAATCTCCTCTGAGTTCCACGTCCTCGTCCCATAGACTGGTCGCCATCGAGGGCAGGAATGCTTCTGCCACGCTGGCGTGTACCAGCACTGTATCCAGGGCGTTGCACACGCTGGGGCGTTGAGTCTTGGCGTTGTGAACGATGGCGACCGCCTTTTCAAGGTCGGCATTGGCGTCAACGTACGTGTGGCATATGCCAATGCCACCGGTGATTGCAGGCATCGTCGCCTTTTCTGCAACCATATTGATCAACGCAGCACCGCCGCGAGGAATCAGTAAATCGATGTACTTGTTCAGGGCCAGCATCTCAGATACGTAGGCGCGATCCGTGTCCTCTATGAACTGGATTGAATCGGCCGGAATTCCTTCTGATTCGATTGCCTCGCGGACCAGCGCGGCCAGCGCCATGTTGGACTTGAACGCCTCGCTTCCGCCACGCATTATCACCACATTTCCAGACATCAGGCAGAGTGCTGACATATCAACTGTCACGTTAGGACGGCTCTCGTAGATAAGACCAATGACGCCAAGTGGTATCCGGCGTCGTTCGATCCTCAGTCCGTTTTCTCGAAGGGTTGACTCCACCACCTCACCAACTGGGTCGGGCATTTCAGCGATATCGACTACGCTCTGCGCCAGGTCTTCAAGCCGTTCCGGCGTCAGCAGCAGCCGGTCCTGAAGGTTTGATCTCAGACCTGTGTCCCCAGCAGCCTCCATGTCAGCGGCGTTTGCCTCCAGAACCGCAACTGAATTTGTGCGCAGTGAGTGAGCAATGGCGTGTAGCGCGTTGATACGAGACTGCGAGGGAATTCTGGTCAACTTACGCGAGACTTCACGGGCTCGTTCACCCATGGCGACCAGAATCGTCCGTGTGGTGGTCATCTCTTGTCCCTCGCGGCGTTGGTCTGAGTTCGCACTAACGCCAGATTATTTCGATGCACGATCTCATCTCCGTAATCATTATCAAGTTTCTCATGCGCATCTGCCGAGCGCAGCCCCATGATTGATCGAATGTCATCGGAACCGTAGCTTGAGCGTCCGGCCGCGATCACCTCTCCCTCACTATCGGCGATGGCCACAAAAGCACCGCGCTCGAACGAGCCTCGAACGTCCACGATACCGGGAGGCAGCAAGCTGCTCCCCTTTTCAACGAGAGCCGTTGCAGCGCCTGCGTTCACTACGATCTGATCGTCAGTACGAGCGATGGCCGCAAGCATTCGGCGTTTGCGACCTTCGATGTGGGTTGACTGCGGCTTGAAATATGTCCCGATGCTCTCGCCAGCGTGAAGTCGAAGCAAGACGTCTTCATCGTTGCCTGACGCAATGATGACTCCAATTCCAATGCTTGTGGCCATATCGGCGGCCTCAACCTTTGTTGCCATACCACCGCGGCTTCGCTCAGCTACCTCAACCCCTGACATCGCCCTGATCTCATCGGTGATCCCATCGACCTCGGTGACGAGCTTTGCGTTGCTGTGAGATCGGGGATCCCGGTCAAACAGACCTGCGACATCGCTGAGGATGATTAGCGCGTCAGCGTCCACCACGTCCGCAATCCGGGCGGAGAGCCGATCGTTGTCGCCAAAGACCTCGCCTTCCAGCTCCTCTACGGCAACGACATCGTTCTCGTTCACAATCGGTATGGCGTTGCTTTTGATGAGGCCAAGGAGTGCGTTACGGGCGTTCAGGTAGCCGTGGCCGCTCTCAAGGTCGATTCGCGATACCAGCGCCTGGCCAGCGAGAACTCCAGCGTTTTTCAAACTGCTGGCATAGTGATTCATGAGAGACGCTTGACCCAGAGCGGCCAGAACCTGACGGTTGGCGACACCTCGTTTCGGCAAGGTGATCCCCTGCCCGTTCAGCAGTTCCCTGCCTGCGGCGACCGCACCCGAGGTGGCGATGATCACTTCAACGCCGCGCTTCCTCAACTCCACAACCTGGCGCACGATCTCATCGATGAACCGGATGGACAAATTCTCGGTGCTATCGGTGAGCAAGTTTGTTCCGACTTTAACCACCACCCTGCGCCACGTGTGGGCTGATCTGGAGCTTGAGTCGGACGTATTAGTGCTCATTTGTTGGAAATGCCGATGCGGCAACTCAAGTGAAGGATATTGCCAATTGATTATATCGGTGTCAACCGAGGGGAAATTAGTTGTGCAGACGCGTATTCGGACTACCTTCGGGATGCTAAGATTTTGAGCGTACATATCGGGGCAGCGAACTAATCGCTGGCCCTTTCGCGCGTCTTACGTTTCTATAAGTGACCTCTGTAGGTGCTGATTTATTGCTCAATCCACTCTTAGCGCTCCTTGAATTATCAACCGAATTTACGGAGCTACGCGACAAAGTCACGGCCGATGAAGGCACCGTTCAGGTCACGTCAATAGAAGCCGGGATTTCCTATGCCATCGCCGGCCTCTGGAGTTCGATTGATCTGCCGGTTGTGGTTGTTACACCCGCCGCTGACACGGCACGTCGCCTGACTGATCAGCTCTATACGTGGGTTGGTGATGATGCCGAGGTCTATCAGTTCTCCGAGTTGGAGATTCTCCCGTATGAGCGCATATCGCCGGATAGCCAGGCCGTGAATGCCCGTATTCGCGCTCTCGACGCTCTGCACAATAGACGGCCCGGCGAGTCTCCACTTATCGTAACGTCAATCGCCGCCGCATCCCAGATGGTGACTCCTGCCGTGGCATTTGCCAGCGCGACTCATCTGCTCAGCGTTGGCGATGTAATCGCGATGGATGCTCTCGTGGACCGGTGGGTGGCTATGGGCTACGAGATGAAGGCCGCAGTTGAAGTGCCGGGCTCAGCCAGCCGCAGAGGCGGAATTCTGGATGTCTATCCACCTTCGCTTAATACGCCGGTTCGGATCGAGTTTTTTGGGGATGAGATCGAGAGCATTCGTGAGTTTGATCCAGAGTCGCAGCGATCCACGCAGATATTGAAGAATGTTGAAATCATTCCGGCGCGCGATATGCTGCCCTCTCTCACCCCAGGAGATGAAATCGATGATTTCATCTCGGCTCTCGATTTCAATCGCGTTGATCCGCAGATTAGCGACCGCATTGTTGAAGAGCTGGGTCGGATCAAGGATAACGATCGCATCGACGGTATCGAGCTCTACTCCGGATTTGTGAACTCGGGGTCGTTCTTTGACTACGTTCCTGAATCTGCAGTGGTAATTGTGGTGCGCCCGTCTGAGTGCGAGGAGAATGCCAAAATATCTAACCGTCGACTTCTGCGTCAGCGCGAGGTCAAAGAGACCAGAGGCGAAATCCCGCGCTCATTCCCCAATGCCCACATGGACTGGGGCCTGCTGGCAGACGCGATTAACGCGTCACGCCGACTTTTGAAGATTTCACTCTGGGGCTTGACCGAAGAGATGCCCGGCGGCGTCCCACGACTTCCGTTTGCGCAAACACCTGTCACCGGCACCTCCCCCGATCTGCTCTGGGGAGCGATTGGGGAGCGGGTGCAGGCCAAAACGCCCACCGTGATTCTGTCTCGACATGGCGGCAGACTGGTTGAACTGGCCGATGAGCGAGGAATTGAGGCGAAGGCTCTGGATGGGCTGACCGCAACCCCTGCACACGGCAGCGTCACCATTGTGCCCGGCTATCTGCGCAATGGATTCATATTTGAATCGGGCGGGCACGAGCGCCTTATGGTTTTGACCGACTCCGAAGTGTTCGGCGTAACCCGAGATCAGCGCCCAATCCGAAGACGTCGCGCTCGGCGCGCCGCTCGATTGCAGGATCTCAAAGAGGGCGTGTTCCTTGTCCATATTGAACATGGAATTGGCCGATTCACCGGCACTACCGAGATTGAGGGCGAGACAAAGCGGGAGTACATGGTTATTGAGTATGCGGAGGGCGACAAGCTCTTCGTGCCGATGGAGCAGTTAGACCGGCTGTCTCCTTACCACGGTTCAAGCGACTCGCCTCCCCGATTGACGCGTCTGGGTACCCAGGAGTGGACTCGGGCCAAGGCGAGGGCGAAGCGGCTCACCGAGCAGATGGCAGGAGAGTTGATAGCTCTCTACGCCGCCAGAGAAGTATCCAGTGGCTTCTCTACCGGTCCAGATACACCGTGGCAGGACCAGATGGAGGCGTCATTTGAATTTGAGGAGACGCCCGACCAACTCAGAGCAATTGCTGAAGTGAAAGTCGATATGGAGGCTCGCAAGCCTATGGACCGCCTTGTGAGCGGCGATGTGGGCTACGGGAAGACGGAAGTGGCGATGAGAGCTGCGTTCAAGACGGTGCAAGCGGGGCGGCAGGTCGCCATCCTCGTCCCTACCACCATCCTGGCCGCGCAGCATGCATCGACGTTTATCGAGCGATTGAGCGGGTTCCCGGTGAAGGTGGCGGCGATGAGCCGACTGGTTGGCGATGAAGATCAGAGGAAGACGCTGGCGGGGCTCCGGTCCGGTGCGGTTGACATTGTCATTGGAACGCATCGCATCTTGCAGCGTGATGTGCAGTTTAAGAACCTGGGTCTTGTGATCATCGATGAGGAGCATCGCTTCGGGGTTTCGCACAAAGAGCGAATGAAGCGGATGCGCCACGAAGTGGATGTGATGGCCATGAGCGCGACTCCAATCCCCCGAACACTGTATCTATCGCTCTCTGGGGTTCGGGACATGAGCACCATTGAGACGCCACCGGAAGATCGTTTGCCCATCAAGACTTTTGTGACCGAAGAGAGTCAGGAACTGGTGCGTGAAGCGATTCTTCGCGAACTGGACCGCGGTGGACAAGTCTTCTATGTCCACAATCGGGTAAAGACGATCGACTACTTCGCGTCAAAGGTCATGAAACTGGTCCCTGAGGCCCGCATTGGCATCGGCCATGGTCAAATGGACGAACGAGAACTTGAGACCGTAATGAAGGAGTTCTCAGATCATCAATTTGACGTTCTGATTTGCACTACCATCATCGAGTCGGGCCTTGATCTGCCCAACGTCAACACACTGATCGTCGACCGCTCAGATCGCTTCGGGCTGTCACAGCTTTACCAGCTCAGAGGCCGCATTGGACGTGGTGCTCGCCGGGCCTACTCCTATTTCTTGATCGACAAAGGCCGCTCGCTGACTGAGGCGGCTGAGCAGCGGCTTCAGACCATCGCATTGGCCACGGAACTTGGCGCCGGCTACCAGATCGCGATGCGTGACCTGGAAATCCGTGGTGCGGGCAACATTTTGGGCGCTGAACAGAGTGGTCAGATAGCGGCGATTGGCTTTGATCTTTACACCAAATTACTGGCCCAGGCAGTGGCGGCTCTCAAGTCCGGTGATTCGGGCGACGATGAGGCGCCCCGGGTGCCTGAATTCTCGCTCGTGAATATCGATCTTGGCGTCGATGCACAGTTGCCATACACGTATATAGAAGACCTCACTGAGCGCCTCACCGTGTACCAGCGCATCGCCGTGATCAAGGATGAGGCGGCGATTGATGAGATGGAACGGGAGTTGGAAGACCGGTTTGGCCCCCTGCCCGTCCCGGCTGAGTTGCTGCTTGCCTCGGTGCGCGCACGTGCGTGGTGTGAAGCGGCCAACGTTGTCAGCATCACAAGCAGCCCCACCAGGCTCACGTTGAACCTGGCTGATCCTACCGGCGGTGCGAGGGAGGCGCTAAGAAAGGCTCTGGGGCGCGGCGTGGACGTTGGCCATATGCAGATAAGGCTGGAACTGGACAGGAACGATGAGGATTGGCTGGAAGAGCTTTTCTGGACGCTGGAGCAGATCGTTGAGTTCCGAGAGCGGGCGCTTCAGATGATGCAGGCCGCAGGGGTACTGGCTCCCCTCGACTAGCTATCTTCCAGTTTATTCAGCAACGCTTCCAGTTCGTTCAGCGACGTGATTCTTGGGTGCGTCTTGTAACTACCGTATCGGTGGTCCCTGTCGATCAGGATTGGTTTGATTCCAACTGCGAACGCGCCTTCAACGTCTGAGTCGATGGAATCGCCAATAAGGATGGCTTCATCTGGCGTGCAATTGGCTCGCTCAAGCGATTGGAGGAATATTGGTGCGTGCGGCTTGTTTGCGCCGGCGTCCCGGGAAGTGATGAGGAAGTCGATGTGATCCGAAAGGCCAACCTGCCTGGCTATCTTATCCCCGGAATCAGACATGTTTGAGACCACACCCACCGTTCGACCAGACTCTCGCAACCGATCCAGCACGGGAATGGTGTCGGCGAATGGTGTTAATCCATATTCCTGTTTGCGAACGGTTGCCCAGATCTCACCTGCCGTTTCTAGCTCAACCTCGTGACCACCATGCCGGAGGATGATCTGTTCATATATGGCGAAAAAGCTGGCAAGTTCTTCCACATTCATCTTCCTCATCGGCGCCACAGCGTTCTGAGCGGACATAAATTCGTCAGCTTCGGTGTAGCCCTCGAGGACTCCCTCAGGGTCCAATTCGATGCCATGCAATCTTCCGGCGATGATCTGAATCTGCTCACGCGGCGGATCAAACCCTGCCAGCGTGCCGTAGAGATCGAATAACACCGCCTTGTACCGTGCCGGGCTCACTACGCCTCTTTGGCGAACACGGCGGCGTCCACTCGAGCCGCACCTGCGATCTTGAGGGTGCTGCCAGTTGTGGTTACGTCGTCGATCAGCATTATGTGCATGCCGTCTGCGAGTTGTCGCGCCTCCAAGGCATCTCGAACGTTTCGCTGGCGAGATTCAAGGCCAAGACGGGTCTGGTGCGGAATGTTCACTCTGCGCTTGAGAATACTGTTATCGACCGGCACTCCGAGCAACTCCCCCACTCGATTCGATAGCGCTTCCGCCTGGTTGAAGCCGCGCTCTTTGAGCCGCCCCGAATGCAGTGGCACGGGAACGATCACGTCTGGTGTCCTGCGTCGTCCAATCAGGGACTCGCTGAGCAGCGTCCCAAGAATAGGAGATAGCGCTCTGATGTCGTCGTACTTCAGGGCGTGGACAGCATCGCGTGCGATATCGTCGAATTGATACGCGGCGATCAGGCGAGTGATGGCGGGCGGGTCCGCGGCGCATCGCTCACACAAGTCTGGTCCATGCGTCAGCACTCCGCACTTCGAGCAAGCGGCGTCTGGATACGGCGAAAGACTCAGGATGCACAGCTCACAAAGAAGCTCGCCATTGGCGCCGCAGTGGACGCAGTGAGCCGGGAACAGAAGTTCGAGGGCTGTCTCAACCGCAGGTGCTACTGAAATCTTCACCAAATTCTCAAATGATTTCACTTTGGAATAAGTTTGAGCATCGTAATATTGAACGAGTAGCGGGGCAAGTGACTGATGTCGATAAATTATCACCTCGCCAGAGAGGCGAGATTCAGGGAGGAATCGCATGGAGCTGACCATAACCGCCAGAGGATTCGACATGACCGATAGCGTTGACGTTTACGCGCGCAAACGGTTGGCCAAATTGGATCGGCGATTAAGGTATTCCGTGCCTGCGAGACTCGTCGTGAGACACGAGAATGCTCGTCGTCCTGATGAGCGATTTATTGCCGAGATTACCGCCGACCTTAAGGGCACGTTGCTGAGAGCGGAAGAGAGGGGTGAAACGCTCCACATAGCAATTGACAAGGTTACGGACGTTCTGGATCGCCAGATAAGGCGCTACACGACGAAGCGCACGCGTCGCGGGTCCGGGTTGAGCGAACTTGAGGAGCAGGTGCTCGCACAGTTGGCCGACGTTGATGATCCGGAACCGGAAGTGCTGGAAGATGGAGCGCTGGTACGTGAGAAGCGCCACAAGATGACCAGATTGTCAGTTCAGGAGGCGGCAGCACAGATGGATCTGCTGGGCCACGGCTTCTACCTGTTTACCAACATTGAGTCAGGTGAGGCGAATGTGGTTTACAAGCGACATGATGGTGATTACGGACTGATTATTCCCGAAGAGTAATTATCAGGCGTTGCTGTCTCGGAACTCGTAAATTATGACCTCTTCGTTCATGTAGATCGGGAACAGGTCCCACTCTTCCATGGACTCGAACTTCGCGATGCCATCCTCGGAATACTGCACGCGCTCCAGTATTCCAACAATGAGGAAACGGGCGTCGTACTTGCGCATTAGCCGAATCGCCTCGTCCGGCTGGGCGGTCTCATAGATGCGGTCGACATCAAATCGACGTGCGGTGACGGCATCTGCATAACCGACCCGTTGTTGTCGCTGATGCCAGTCCCATCCCACGATTGATGGCAAGCCGGTGTTGATCGAAACTCGGTTACCCAGGTGGTACAGATCAGTCAGTCCTTCAACGATTACGGGCGAGCCTTCCACGTTACTTTGCAACCACTTGATGGCAGCGAGATCGTAGATCAGCGGGATGGCCCGATCCTTCTCGAACTGGACGGCTGTTTCCATGTAGGCGAGGCCGTCAAGCCCGATGCCACTGGTATTGAACCGATCACGCAGCCGCACCTGTGTACCCATCACCGGGTAGATCATGATTCCCACTGCGACGATGCCAATCCCGGCCATCCATATGCGTCTCGAAACGTCGCTGAATGCAAACGATACCTTGCCAATGCCGCGTTTCTGCCACGGGGAGCGTTTGAAATCTCGCAGTGAGAAAGCTCCGGCCTCCGCGAGCCTCCAGCCGAAGTATGTGGAAGCGAGCCCCATCAGTATCCACGCCTGCAAGTAGAACTTGAACACCGTGTTCAATCGGGCGATATCGCCCTTCACGGTGATCAGATCGACACCCGCTCCAATGCCAAGTGCGGCGATGGCCAATGCGATCGCCAAGATCTCGAAGCGATAGCCTGGTACGGGCGTTATCAATCTGGCCACAACTATGAGCAGCAGTGTAACGATCAGCGCGGCTGTAAACGCCACAGTTGAATATCCGTAAATGCCAAACCCGATCAGCAGTCCGACTATTGGCACCCCGAATATGGCGGCAACTTTTGGAGAAGCGTCGAGAGCACTGAGTAGTCCAGCGACTGCAAGTCTGCCCTGCCACGCCACGTAGCCAATAATAAGCAGCATGAAGGGGGCGTGGATGTACCAGTAGCGCCAGACCGATGTCTGCCATGAGCTCTGCTCAATGCCATCGTTGAAAAGCTCAAAATTTTCATGGAATGGAAGGTAGGCATAGTGGCTGACGACAAGGGTCACGATTCCGATCGCGGCGCCATGTGTGAGCCGCCATCGGAGCGGCTGATGCGCTGTGAGTAGATGTCCAATGACGATTGCTCCGCCGGCAAGTGCAAGGTAGACGGGCCAGTCCCACGCATTCATGATTCGCAGCGCGCCCACGGCTAACCCCAGCACGACTGCCCCACCCCAATGCTCAAGCCAGGTGGTGCTGCTGATTTGGGTCCGCAAGTAGAGCGAGATGGCCAGCGCCAGTGCCAGCAATGTGAACGGAATGGCGATCAGGTGGGCATGGAGGTCGGCAAAAAGGAATGTGAAGAATGGGAACTCGGTGATCTCGTTACCGGGCGAGCCAGCCGCGAACATCCTCGAGCTACGCCAGTAGTCGAACGAGCCGAATGGCAGGCCGTCGAACAGAACCCGCCGGAATCCTTCAGAGATCTGGACAAAACCATCCAGGTTTCCAGCGACGAGGATGAAGACAACTCCGACGACCCCTGCTATCACTGGCCCACGTGCCAGGGTAGCTGCGCCGTGCATCGCTTTTCGAGAGCCTTCCGCCAAAGCGTACACGAGCGTAAACACGGCGCCCGCGGTCAGCGCGAACAGCATTGGGATTGCCAGATTGTAGGCAACCGCCGGTGCAACTCCTGTGAGGCGAATCATGGATGCGACCACGAACTGACCGAAGTAGTAGTAGTTCAGATAGCCGCCTGAGAACCACGGGTCGAACGGTGGCATTACGGTCGAGCGTGTCACGGCGTTGAGATACGCGAAGTCCATCGGTTTCTCGCCACCCCGGTAGGGATGCCACAGGTCGGGATTCGCCGCGCGGATCATGAGAAACACGAGGAACGAAGTCAGAAACAGCGCTTCCATGATGAGAATCAGTCGCCGGTTCTCCCGCCACCACGCCACCATCTCATCCATATTTCGCCACGCGATAGCCGCTGATATCGCAGCCAGGATCAGCATGGACACCAGTACGGAGCCCCTTGAGAACGTCAGTATCTCGACGCTGGCCATGAGCCAAGCCAGGAACGAAACGATCAGGAGCCCCAGAATCTTAGAGAGCAGATAGCCGCGGCTGGCGAGCGGCTTGAAAATAAACAGGCTGAGCGGGAGTGCCAGGAAGCCGATGATCTGGACGGCGACCAGCCAGACGAGCCACGATATCCATGCTGTGCCGGTTCCAAATGTGATGATCTCGGAAAGCGTACCGCCTGAGCGTTGCTGCTCCAGATCATCATCTGCGATCAGCAGTCCTATCGGCCGCCGCTGTTCGGGTACTTCGGCATTGATTCTCTGGAACAGCTCCTGCTGGCCCAGTCGGTCGATGTTCTGGAACACTAGCGTCTTGGGGTGGTCGTAGACGTAGAAGCTCTCGTCCGCCCAGCCGAAGCTGACTGTGCCGATGGCTGAATCGATGCCTTCGTAGCCGTTGGGCTCTCCAAGATCGGTCCGACCGAAGGTATCATCGTCGTACGCAACTCCCAGCAGCGAAGGCACCGAGCTTGCGGTGTGAACCAACTCGTACCCGAGCGCGCCAGTGAATAGGCGCTCATAGAAAATCGTGCTGATCGGATATCGCTCCTCAAGCCGGGGGAGCGTTGCGAAGAGGCGGTTTGAGTAGAAAACGATGTAGTCGGCACGGGACAACTGCGATGAGATGCGGGTGAATTTGAACTCAATATCGGGGTTGTAAAGCTCCATCTCTTCCCGGAAGTATTGCGGAAGACCCGGGATTCCCTCTTCCCAGTGCTCCTTCAGAATCAACGAGCCCTGTGGCGCATTGTCTTTGAACCATTGCGATGTCTGCTGCGCCGGGTGGTCACTGGCGTAGATCGTCTCGTATGACAGAGCGTAGTGAACCGTGGCGGCGAGCAGCAGAGCTGTTACCGCAGGCACGGCGAATCGCAGATTTGGTCGGTACTCTCTGATCCACAGCGAGGTCCACTCCAGTAACCGCGCGCTGTAGATGACCAGGAACGGCACTAACGGGAGCATGTAGCGCAGGAACTTGACCTCAAACCAACCGGTAACGAGCAGGTAGGGCACCAGATATGAGAAGATGATCAGGTCGAATTTGCGCCGCGTGCGAAGCGTGTAGATCCCGCCCGCGGCAAGCGCGGCCCAGCCGAACATGCCAAGTGCCGGCCCAAGGCCGTACGTTCCAAGCTGCCAGAACTGATAGAGATATTTTTGGGTATCTACGTACTGCCGCGTGTATGGAAAGTCGATGATACGGCGCACCATCTCACTCTCTTTGGTCACGCTCTCCTGGTACGTTCCCCAGTCTAGAAACATGTAGGGCTGCGTGATGATGAGCACGCCGATGAGCGCGACAATTGCGGCGGCCAGGGCGACCATAGCCCATTGCACTCGCCTTATCAGATCGATTCTGTCTCTGACCAGCGCGAACTGATCACCTGTCTGGGATATTGCAAACAGGAAGAACGTAAAACCAAGGGGCGCGATCAGGATCAGCGCGCTGGCCTTGGTGGCGATCGCTAGGCCCACCAGCGCTCCCGCCAGCGCCGCGTGTCTCAGGTGCCCGTAATGGGCATAGCGCAGCATGAAGTAGATCGCGGATGTGCCAAACAGAGTGAGATACACATCCACTGTGAAGAAGTGGCTCAACTGGATGCTGATAACCGATAGCGCAGCCAGCAACGACGCCAGCAACGCCGTCCGTTTACTTAACCACGTTTGGGCTAACAGGAAGATCATCGCTATGGTTGCGGTGTCAGTTATCGCTGAGAGCGAGCGACCCACATACCGGAGATCGAAGATGTCCCAGTCGATAAACGGCGATGCCAGTGACTCAGTTGTCTTGAGGAGATAGATCGGCAAGCTTCCGTAGCTGAACCACTTTGGGTTTAGCGTGCTTTTATCGGCATCAAGAAGATCGGGGATTTCACTTACCGATGGAAAACTGAGGTCGTTTACCTTGAAGAGGATGGCGCGCTCATCCGGGTGGAAGAGACCGCCCTGATCCCAGTTGATGCCGTACAGCCGAAGTGAAAGCGCCAGCGAAAGAACCAGGAACAGTGCAATCGCAACCTGATGTCTTCGGCCGAATGCCCGGATGGCAAAGGCGCCCGTTGGATCGCGCGATGGCAGCCCGGACGCGTTGGCGTTCGGTTGATCGATATCCTGATTTTGGGTCTGTTCCATCATTCAAATACTATCGGCGAATTCTATCTGCGCTCAGATAGGAAACGGTACCCGGTAAGTGGTGCAATCGTTCAGGTGAACCGGTTAAATTTCGATCTCATACCCAGTACGTACTCGGCTGGGTCGCGGACCACCTTGAACACGTCGTTGACCAGTCACCTGTCCGGCAATAGGCTTGGGGATAGCGCGTTCATGCGTCCACATTTCCCACCTGGAGAGTTCATGTCTGCACCGAAATTAGGTTCCCCCGAGCACGAGTTGACCACGCTGGACAGCGGTCTCCGCATTCAGACCAGCACACTTGCTCACACCAACGCCGTCAGCATAGTCCTGTTATTTGGTGCTGGATCTCGCTATGAAAATGATGAATTGGCAGGCTCATCCCATCTCTTTGAGCATCTCCTGTTTAAGGGCACCAACAAACGGCCCACCCCATCTGAAATCAGTGAAGTAGTTGAAGGCGTTGGTGGCGTGCTCAACGCGTTTACCGACCGGGAAATGACTGGCTACTGGTGCCGTGTTCCCAGCACCAGCTGGGTTGAAGGAATGGATGTTCTCACAGACATGGTGAAGGATCCGCTGTTCCGCGAGGAGGATATCGCCAAGGAAAAGAACGTTGTGTACGAGGAGATTCGGGCGTCACATGATGACCCGGGTTCTCATGCAGACACCATCCTTGATGGGTTGCTGTGGCCGGATCAGGCGTTTGGCCGGGATATCGCAGGGTCAGAAGAGTCTGTTGGCGCAGTCAGCCGCGAAGCGATGCTCGGGTATATGGCCACACAGTATGTGCCCACCAACACCGTTGTTGCGGTGGCCGGTGGCGTCGAGCATGAGGATGTCGTCGATAAGGTCTCAACAATGCTTGGAGAATGGCCAGATCGCGAGTCCGTTCCTTGGTACCCGGTGGAAGACAATCTCAATGGTCCGGCCTTGAACATCGAGTATCGACCCACAGAGCAGGGTCACCTCGCTATGGGACTCCACGGATTTTCATCCAGCGATGAAGACCGCTTTGCACTCCGGCTCCTCTCCGTGACGCTTGGCGAAGGGATGAGTAGTCGATTGTTTGAGGAGGTTCGCGAGAAGCGTGGGCTTGCATACGCGATTGGTAGCGGTGTTTCAGCCTACGCCGACGCAGGCGGACTGGGGATCTACGGGGGGGTTGATCCTCCCCGAGCACCGGAGGCCGTAAAAGTGATCGTGGATGAGCTCGTGAAGCTGTGGGACGGCATTACTGAGGAGGAGCTGGCCAAAGCCAAGCGGCTCAGCAAGGGCCGCACCATGCTTCGGATGGAAGAGAGCCGCACGGTCGCAATGACGATGGGAGCGCAACAGCTCATCAGGCGGCGCGTTGAGACGGTGGAAGACACTATCGCTGCGGTGGATGCCGTAACAATGGACGATATTAAAAGAGCTGCTCATCGAGTGGTGCGTAGCAATAAGTTGGCGCTGTCTCTGGTTGGGCCGTTCAAGGATGAGAAGGTATTTTTGGAGAGTCTGAAGTTTTAGCTTGAAGTTTTGGGCTGAGGTTCTGGGCAGCTGTTCAGAAATTAGCGGAAATGGGACAAGAACGTTCTTTGTATATCGACTCCAAACCAGTTAGGTTGAATGCATGACAACTGCATTTGACTCCGCCGCCCACCTTCACTGGAACAAAGAAACCATCCGCGCGCTAAGAAAGTATTTGAAGCTTTCTCAGAATGCATTTTCCAACCAGTTGGGAGTTCGTCAACAGACTGTTAGCGAGTGGGAGACCGGGGTTTACGAGCCTCGCGGCGCCTCAAACACGCTTCTGAACATGATCGCGATGAGCACGGGATTTAACCCCGGCTCAGGAGATCTGCTGAACCAAACCCGGCTCCAGCAGCCATTAGTTCCAGCCACGCCAGAGCCCATAAGGGATCCTGCCCCTACTGCGATATCAGAAACGCGCACTTACCAGGGCCTGTTCCCACCTGCCGCCCCATCTACTCAACCGGGAACGGAATCGGCACCGGCAGTCCCCGTCCACCAGGGAAGTTCACACTCGAGCGTATCCAGCCCCGGCGGAATGTCTCGACGTGAAGTTCCTATGTAAATTTGTTTGTTGAGTTGATCGCACCAGCGGGTGGGAGAGGTCTCCTGCCCGTTTTCGCGTTGACACAATTTTCAATATGCCCCTAGTATTGCGCAGCCATTGAATACCAATAGCGCGTTGAGTCTGCCTGCGAAACGTTTTGAGGAACGGGTTTTGGCGACTCAGATGTGGAGAGAAGATCATGGCAACACGAGCGTATATTTTGATCGAAACAGTTGTGGGTCGGACCACGGAAGTGGCACAGGCACTCTCAAAAATGGGCGAGATGAAACGGGTTGATCCCGTGACCGGTCCATACGATATTGTCGCTGTAGTTGAAGCGAAAGACTTGCCGGCTCTCGGCGATCTGATAAGCGAGGAGCTTCATCAGATCCCCGGAATAGCAAAGACAGTTTCCTGTCTATCCGTTTCGGCCTGAGACAAATTCATGCGATACGAATTTACCCCCGAAGAAGAAGATTTCCGCGCAGAACTCGTCGATTGGATCGATGAGCTTGACGATGACTACAAGAGCGTCTCTGAAGGCGGTTCGGATGAGGATTGGGCCAAGGCCCTTGAAGTTCGACATATGCTCGCTGAGAAAGGCTGGCTGACCCTTCACTGGCCGGTCGAGTACGGTGGCCAGGGTGCTTCAATGATGAAACAGGTTATTTTCACAGAGGAGATGGTCTACCACTCCGTACCCGGACGAGACGGCTTCGGAACCCGGATGCTCGCGCCAACCCTGATGGTTCACGGTTCAGAAGAGCAGCGTAGAGAGTACTTGCCGCCAATCGCCAGGGGCGAAGTGCAGTGGTGTCAGGGCTACTCGGAGCCAGATTCTGGCTCAGACCTCGCGTCACTGCAGATGCGCGCCGTGGACGATGGCGACCACTACGTTGTGACCGGTTCGAAAATATGGACATCACAGGCCCATCGCGCCGACCACATATTCTTCCTGGTTCGGACTGATCCAGACGCCCCAAAGCATCGCGGTATCAGTTTTCTGCTCTCAGAAATAGACGTTCCGGGGATCAGGATTGAGCCCATCATCAACATGGCGGGCCATCATGGGTTCAACCAAGTATTTTTTGATGAAGTGAGAGTTCCCAAGGCCAATCTGGTGGGCGAGGAGAACCGGGGATGGTACGTAGCCGCCACACTGCTCGACTTTGAGCGGTCGGGTATCGATTATCCGGCGCAGGCCCAGCGGACTCTTGACGAACTCATCGAATACGCAAAGGGCACGAACGGGGTCTCCGGCAGGCCGCTGAGCGAAGACCCGGACACGCGACGAAGACTGATCGATCTCCAGATACAGGTTGATGCCACACGGGGCGTTGCCTACGAGGTTGCAGACATGCAATCACGAGGCGAGATCCCTAATAAAGAGGCCTCAATGGCCAAGACCCTGGGAACCCGCCTTGTGCAGGACGTTCATCGTTTCGGCGTAGACCTGCTGGGCATGTACGGACAGCTCCGGCCGGGTTCTTATCTATCGCAACTAGATGGACGCATGCTGGATGCACAGCTGGGTACGGTTGCCTACACAATCTTTGCCGGCACCACAGAAATTCAGAAAAACATCATTGCGACACGTGGACTCGGGCTGCCTCGAGGCTAGTTGGGCAGGTATGGATCTCAGTCTTACAGACATACAACAACTGATTCGCAACTCGGCTCGTGACTTCATGACCGAGAACATCGACTCCGATTACGTGCGTGAAATGGAATCGCATGAGACGGGCTCCAGTGAGGAGATTTGGAAGTCGTTGGCAGAGATGGGCTGGACTGGACTGCTGGTACCTGAGTCAGATGGCGGCGCCGGAATGTCGCTGATCGAAATGGCCATTCTTCTTGAAGAGATGGGCGCCACTGCCCTGCCCGGCCCGTTCTTCTCGTCTGCTGTCACCGGGGCAACCGCGATATCTGAATTTGGGTCCGATAAGCAGAAGCAGGAATTCTTGCCTCGACTGGTCGATGGCGACCTGGTCACAGCTCTGGCGTTTCTGGAAGGCAGCGCCGAATGGGATCCCGGCGTTGTTCAGGCCACTGCAACGCGTGCTGAGGACGGTTGGGCACTCGGCGGCACGAAAGTGTTCGTGCCTGGCGCGTCGGGGGCTAATCTGTTCATTTTCGCCGCGCGAACATCGCAGGATGGCGCACCTGAGGATTCGCTGACGCTTTTTCTTGTTGACGCAAAACAGCTGGACAGTTCGGCGATCAAAGAGTTGGACTCCATCTCGGATGACCGCTTCGGAGAAGTGGACTTTGAGGACGTTGTTGTGCCGCCTGAAGCCGTGCTTGGCGAAGTGGGTGAGGGTTGGCCTGCGCTCAAGCGAATTCTGGATGTATCGACCGCCGCCAAGTGTGCTGAGATGCTGGGTGGTTCACGAAAAGCCGTTGATATGACGATTGACTACGTAAAAGAACGTTCGCAGTTCGGGCGGGCCATCGGAACGTTCCAGGCGGTGCAACACCGCACTTCAGAGATGGCGACCGATCTTGAAGTGGGCAGGCAATTGACCTACAAAGCCATCTGGAAGATCGCCGAGGCCAAAGACTACGAGCACGATTTAGCCACCGCAAAGGCGTATATGAGCGAGAAGTTCCCCGACATTTGCTATGGGGCGCACCAGATGCATGGTGCGATTGGCTTCACGCAGGAGCACGATCTGCAAATCTTCTCTCGCCGCGCTGCGTCGGCAAGAGTGATGTTCGGCGACGCGAATCACCATCGGCAGATCATCGCCGCACAGATGGGCCTGTAGTGGCCGCTGACCCCGTCTGCATCTTTTGCCAGATTGTGGCAGGTGAATTGTCCGCCAACATCCTGCATCGTGACGATCACGTTGTGGCGTTCCAGGATATACAGCCCGTCGCGGCAACTCACATAGTTGTGATCCCGACCGAGCACGTCGAGTTCATCGTGGACTACGATGAAACGCGGGCGGCACTTATTGGCCGTCTCGCTCTCGCGGCAAGTCAGATCGCGGAGCGCGGTGGCCTGGACGCCACCGGGTATCGCCTCGTGATCAACCAGGGTCCAGACGCAGACCAATCCGTCGATCACCTTCACATGCATCTGCTGGGAGGAGAGCAACTCGGCGGAATGGTCAGTTGAATCCCCGTGCCTTCGATCAGCCTGACTTCTCGGCTGAGATCGAAGCGATCGAGTCTCGGCTCACCGACCTTCCCGAGGGTCTGCAAGCGCATATCCACCGCTCACGCGAGGTTGGTGCCGATCTCTGTGAAATACACGCAGTAGATCCCGAACGTGTCGATCTGGCAATCGCCGCGCACGACCTCTATTGGGCAACCGACCCAGAAGAGCTGCTGGCCGAAGCCGGACGGCGGGGATGGGAGCCTGACCTGGTCGAGCGTTCTGATCCGCAGCTATTGCATGGCCCGGTGGCTGGCTTGTGGCTGATGCAGGAGGGCGGTGTGGATGATCCGGCCATTGTGGAAGCGGTCACCTGGCACACCACATACGCGCCCAGCGTCGGACCCGTGGGCACGCTGACGTTTCTTGCGGACAAGATCGACCCGCAGAAAGTCTTGGCGCATCCGTGGCTGGAAGAGGTGCGCGATCTTGCCTACCGAGGGCGCGCAGAGATCGCTGTTGAGCAGTATCTGGAGAAACTGCTGGTCCAACTGATCTCAGAAGATACAGTGGCGCATCCCAGGACTCTGGAGGCTCTCAACTATCTGCGACTGGGGCGGCAGGGGCTGCTGCAGGGCTCGATCTCGACTTGATCAATTTCCCCGCTAGATCTTGTTGTACTTTCGCATGCGCTGTCCGTGGCCTGGCTGTCCGATCTCTGCGATGAACAGGTTGCCTTTGGAGTCGGCCCAGATGCCGTGCGGGGCCTCTGTCCCGTTCTCTGCGCCCCTCCAGCGAGTGATGATCTTGCCGTCCAGATCGAACACGGTTACGCCTGTTGGTGCGCCCTGCTCTACCATGAAGATCACATCATCCTTGATGTAGAAGTCGCCAGGGCCCCGGACATCATCGTTCCACTCTTCGATGAACCCGCCGTCCTGATCGAATATCTGGACACGCTGATTCTCACGGTCTGCGATAAGCACCCGTCCGCGAGCATCGATTGCCACCTGATGTAGCAGTGCGAACTCGCCCGGCCCCTTGCCGGGCATGCCCCAGCTGAATTCGAGCGTGCCATCCGCGGCGAAGCGGTGCACCCGGTAGTTGCCGTAACCATCAGAGCAGAAGAGCTTGCCTTCGGAGTTGAGGGCTACACCGGAGGGCTGGCAGAAAGGCTCGCCGTGGTTGCCACGGTTGTCCACCGTGACCTGGGCATAGTCGCGCGTCCCAAGCTCCATCAAAATTTCGCCTTCTGGCGTGTGTTTGGTGATGACGTGGGCCTGCCGGTCGGTTAGATATACCGAGTCGTCAGGGCCGATGAATATGCCGTGCGGTTCCCGGAAGTTGCCTTCACCCCATGAGCTGAGGAAGTCTCCAGAATCGGCGTCGAAAATTGCGATGGAGTGGATGCCACGGTTGAAGACGTACACGCGGTCACGGGAATCAACGGCGACATCTGAGCAGAGACTCAGCTCCCAGCCTTCCGGAATATTCGGCCACGTTTCGTCCAACTCGTACCTGAAATCGCCTTCGCCTACGATCGCCAT
>DBZV01000067.1:2162-2428 GCA_002311865.1 Dehalococcoidia bacterium UBA1151 | reverse complement strand
CGATTCCAATCACCATTCTGCGCCGCGATGAATGTATACAAACTCTCGCAGACGCGAAAACGGTCGGTGTGTCTGGTCTTGTGCCCGAAGGCTCAATACCTGACTCCCGACCGTAATCCTCGACGACGCTCGCTCTCCACGATCTCCCTTAGCTAGGGGTTGGCCCGTCATGGTGCGCTACGTCGACTAACCGTTTCTCAAGTCTGGAGCTACCAGACTCAGGGTGATTAAGTCTAATCTCACCCCAGCCTATTCAGCAGATGAAT
>DBZV01000067.1:683-2008 GCA_002311865.1 Dehalococcoidia bacterium UBA1151 | reverse complement strand
CCCACCATCTGCCTTTGAATCCTGACGGTTGCTACGCCGTGGCCTGCTCAGCGGCTGATCCGGTCCGAAGCTTTCTGCTTGATTACCGAAGTAATCGCGCTTCTTGCTCCTTTGTTTCCCAGAAGTTACCTCCCTGGAAACTTGGAATAAATATATACTACGAAATAAGTATTGCAATAGGTGTTATCCACTTGTTTTCCACAGTGTAGTCCGCTTGTGAATAACGAATAACGTTATATTTTGCATAATTTGTAACGGATACGATCAGATAGCGTTGTCAAATCTACCAGTTGGATTCACGTAGCGCAGGATTGATGCGCGGCAGCGCTAAACAGGTGTTTCCCAGGATCTGTCGCGCGGCTACTTATCTTCCGCGTAACGGCGATGCCACTCTCCGCGCCAGCTCGTTATCTTGTCTGGTGTGAGCTTCAGCAGGTACCGCAAGTTGTCGCGTGTTTTGGCGAGATATACCAGCCCGGCCTCGCCGCTGTAACGCTGCACCATCTCCGTGCCGATCTCAAGGCCGAATCCTTCCATCCGCACCGGACCCTCGACGATTTCAATGGTGCCTTCAAGCAGAACGCGTGAGTGATCGGGGTTGATATCGTCAGCGCATGAGATCGCTACGCGTGGGTTCGATTTGATGTACTCGACGAACTTAGATTTGCCGCGGGGGATGATGAACATGGACTTGCCGTCCCAGAACTCCCAGACAGGCGCTATATACGGACTCCCATCAGGTTTGACCGTCGCCAGTCGTGCGATTATCGGTGTCGCCAGCAGTTGATCGATCTCCGATTTCGTCAGTTGGGGCATCAGTCTCTCCTTCGGGAAGCATGACAGGATTAGAAGTCTCGATCATCGCTGGGCCTGGCGGCGCGAAGATCGACCGCTCAGGCGCGTCATGACCCTCGCCAAGCGGTATCCCGTGACTCACAGCGGTATCGGTCGACTCCGGTCCGCTAGCAGCCTCTGCCGTGGCGGCTTCATCTTCTGCCACAACGTCCATCAGCGCCTGGATGTAGCCGTTTGCGTACGCGCGGCCCCGATGACCCCACAGAGTGTCGCCGATGGTGTCAGGTACGTGATCGTTGACCAGCACGCCGGGGAAGCCAACCTCCTGGTAGACCTTGATCATCTTGTACATGTTCACGTGGCCGGTGTTGATGAACTCTTCCTGGAACGGCTCACCGGGGTTGGAGACGTTGCGGAAATGGACGTACAGAATCTTGTTGCGCTCACCAAAGTATCGAACCATGTCGTAGATACCGCCGTCCGCGGCGTCTTCCATCTCGGAGAACGTGCCCTGGCAGAACTCGATGCCG
>DBZV01000067.1:0-576 GCA_002311865.1 Dehalococcoidia bacterium UBA1151 | reverse complement strand
TTCTCGACGGGCGGGTCGCAGGGGTGGATGCCCAGCCGGATGCCCTCTTCTTCGGCGATGGGCGTGATGATCTTTATCCAGTGCTCCAGGTTCTCCCACATCTCCTCTTCAGTGAACTCGCGGCCATGCGTGTATGGCGCGTTGACGTGTTCATGATGGTCGTAACTCGAAACCTTTGAGCCGCCGCGATTGAGCGTGTGGAACGATGTGCGCCAGACGTTCGACGGCATCCAGTTATAGCCGAAAATTGGGATCCCCGCCCGCGCAATGCTGCGGACGGTGTGAATCATGTTCTCGATCTGCTCGTCACGTTTCGGGCCGCCCAGCATGATGTGATCGTAGAACGCCGTTGGCACGTTCTCCAGCGCCTCCAGATGCAGACCGTGCGACTCCACCTGCATGCGAAGTTTCAGCAGATCGGCGAACTCCCACCGCTCGTTGCCGGGAACCGCGCCCATCTTGTCGTAGGACTGCAACACAACATCACTCGCGCCGTACTGGGCTGAGAATGTCAGGAAGTCGTCGAGACTGGTCTCCGGCATGCCTGGTAGGAAGTTGAAGCCAATGCGCATGTTC
>DBZV01000052.1:3944-11694 GCA_002311865.1 Dehalococcoidia bacterium UBA1151 | reverse complement strand
CGCGGGCGTCGTTTGCCGATGATTGGGGCCGGTTGGCCGATGCCACTCCTGGGGCATCCGTATTTCTGGGCCACACATGGCACCAGACCTGGTGGGATCACTTTGGCGGTGACGCCGAGCAGATTGCCATTGGGGTTCGCGATAGCGATCGCGTGATTGCAATTGCACCCCTGATGCTGCGCGATCGACGAATCACCTTCCTGGGCAGTACTGATCTGGTGGACTATCACGATTTCCTGGCTGACTGCGATGACCACGAAGGCATCGCGATGGAAGTGCTCCAGGCGCTTCTTGCCATCCCGGGTTGGGATAGCTTGCACCTGGAGTCTGTTCCGGACTGGTCGCCGCTGATAGAGGCGATGCCCGCGGCCGGAAAGCGGTTGGGGCTGGAGTTTGACCTCATCGTTGAGGATGTAGCCCCACGTGTGAGCATGACTGAAACGTGGGAAGAGTATGTTTCAGCTCTTGGAAAGAAAGACCGCCACGAACTGAGACGCAAGTTTCGTCGATTAGAAGCTGCTGGTGAAGTGGCGCATGAAGAGCTAACGGACCCGGAAGAGATTCGCGCTCGGATGGACGATTTTTGCACGCTTCACCGGGCGAGCACCTCCGATAAAGCCGATTTTCTGACGGCTGAGCGTGAAGCGTTTTTCAAAGATGTGGCAATAAAACTGGCAGAGGACGGTGCGACAAGGCTCAATTTCACCAGGCTGGACGGTGAAGATATTGCGACGTCGATCTGCTTTGAGGTCGGCAACACCAGATTCGTGTATAACAGTGGCTATAATCCGGAACTGTCGCAACTGAGTGTTGGTCTCATGAACCACGCATTCTTCATCCATGAATGCATAAATGATGGAATTGCGTATGTAGACTTTCTGCGGGGCAGCGAGCGATACAAATATAATCTGGGCGGCGTAGATAGGACTATCTACTCCATGAAGGCAATCAGAGAAGGAATTTAGGCACACTACGTGAGGAGACGGGCTCTCGTATGAAAATCGCGCTGATCAGTGTTCACGGCTGCCCGGTAGTCCGGGCTGGCGAGAAAGATACTGGCGGGATGAACGTGTATCTGCTTGAGACGGCGAAGGAGTTCGCTCGGCGGGGCATTTGCGTGGACGTGTTCACGCGTACACATGATCTTGCCGACCCAGAAGTTGTGGAGTTGGAACCGGGTGCGAGGGTAATCCATGTAGCGTCAGGCCCGCCTGAGACTGAAAAGAATGATGTCTTTCCGTTGCTCGATGACTTCTCCTCAAAGATCAGCGCGTACACGAATTTTTACGGACTGGGTTATGACATGGTCTGGAGCCACTACTGGCTATCTGGATTGGTGGGATTGCAGCTCAGCAATGAGTGGAGCGTTCCGCACGTAACCAGTTCTCACACCTTGGCTGAACTGAAATCTCGCGCGGTGCAGGGCGAGTTGGAGCACTCGGAACGTGATCGCAGTGAACACAGGATCATGTCTGAGGTGGACTCCATTGTGGTCTGGAGTCAGAGTGAGCGCGAATCCCTTGCTGACATTTACCAGGTCCCGCTAAGAAAAACGGTGGTGATCCCACCTGGCGTTGATTCAGATCGCTTCTCGCCCGGCGCCCGGTTGGAAGCCCGGGCCAAACTTGGTCTAAACGGCGACAAGATGGTTCTTTTCGTTGGCCGGCTGGAGCGGCTCAAGGGAGTGGACGTTCTACTTAGCGCGATGGCCATGATGCAAGATCCGGCGGATGCCAGGCTGGTGATAGTTGGCGGCGCGGAGAACAGCCCTGAGCGACGGGTGCTGGCTGATCACGCGGCGCAGCTGGGAATCTCAGACAGGGTCCAGTTTCACGCCGCGGTGGATCACGATGATTTGATTCATTACTACAGGGCAGCGGATGTTTGCGCGCTGCCTTCCTACTACGAGAGTTTTGGACTTGCCGCGCTGGAAGCATCGGCTTGTGGAACACCGGTTGTGGCCTCAGAAGTGGGTGGGCTACCGGAGATTGTCAAAGACGGCCGTACCGGTTACCTGGTCAAATGGCGTGCTCCCGGGCCATTCGTTGATAAGTTGGAGCGGATACTTCAGGACGATGAGCAGCGGGAAGAGATGGGGCGCGCAGCGCGCCAACGCGGCCTTGAGCTTTCCTGGGAGCGCTCAGTAGATGGACTTCAAGCGCACTTCGAATCTCTAATTCATCATCCGGCGCTTGCTGGATGCGGTGCTGCCGCCGGATAGTCAGCCGGCGCTCAGGTCCAGCTCGTACCAGGTCGTTTCGCCAGTCCGGCTGAAGCCGAGATCTTTGTAGACGCGTCGTGCTGCTTTGTTATCGCGATCGACTTCAAGTTTGATTACGCCCGCACCCGAATCGCGCAAGAGCTTCACTCCCGCGGCCGTGATTACGCTTCCAAGTCCCAGACGACGGTAACCGGGATGGACTCCAACCATACCGATGTAGCCGATGCTCATGCCGTCAGACGGCTCAAACTTGGTCCAAACGTAGCCAGCGGTTTCGCCAGCAGAGTTATCGACCATCTTGACCCACTCTGGTCCTTGTCCGGGCAGACGGAGGGAGGCCTCGATATCTGGAATCGTGTTTGCCTCATAACCCCACGAGCCCTCGAAGGCCGTGTTCTGGACATTCATCAAACGTTCAATGTCCTCTTCGTCGTTGGTCATCGTGCGTACGCTGTATCCATCAGGCACGGGTCGATGGTTGCCGCCAAGATAGGCGGGGGCCGGGTGGTATTCCATGCCGTGGTAAACCCGGACTGCACGCATCCCAATTGACCCGACCGTCATCCGAGCTTCGTTGTCGGTGGCATCAACGGGTACGTGGAGCGTGTTCATGCCGTACTCGATAGCCAGGTCGCGTGCCATCCTGAGCAGTCTTGGTCGCATCGCGACCGCATCCAGATCGGGATCGACTCCCAGGCCAACAATGGCTCTTGATGTCCCAGGTTCAATATCAACCCTGACCCAACCCTCAAGCCTGGCGCCTGAGTCTGCGACAAGAATGTCTCTTGTTGGATCCAGACGAGGAGTCTCCAGTGAGAGTTTGAAGGTCTCCAACGGATTGTCCGCGTATTCGAATGGATGAGTGCCCGCGCGATGCATCACATCTACGAGAGGCGCGACGTCATCCCATCTAAATGGTCTTATCTGGATTTCGTCTGTGGTGCTGCTCAGACTCATGCCGCCACTTGGCCACGGCCATCCCATCCCCGTTGCTTGAACATTCAGGGGAGTCTAGCAAAATTTCGTCAGGTGGCAGAGTCTCTGACACAGCCAAGCTGGTACTGGCGGCAGGGCCGCGGGTAACTGCAAACCGCAACGATCACCGACGAGTAACGTCATCCCGGACGCCGGTAGGTGAGGGGGATCCACGCGTGGTCAACAATAACGCCGCTTCATTCTTAATCGTCTCACCGCTCGCAGTGTGATGTCTTGTTTATGCGTGCATGGATCCCGGATATCTCCGCTAATCCTCCGATTCCGGGATGACGGTGGTGGTGGGCGGAGCATCCGTATTTGATTTACACAGCGAAGCTGGTACTGACGGCAGGACCGCGGGTAACTGCACACGGCAACGAGGTGTGCGCGGGGAGTAGATGAAGCGTTATACATACATGAGTGCTATAATCTGTCTTTCGTGAAAAATCGAATACGCTGAGATCGGAAGTAGTACCGGGTACGGTGGGCAGCAGCGAATCGGAGTTAGTGGAAGTCCGACGCCTTATCCCTTGGGAACTCGTCCGGGAGCGAACCTAAATAAGTGGTCTGCATTGGTATGTGTAAGGTGCTGGCGGGCAACGAGGGTGGTACCGCGGGGCTTTTGCCTCGTCCTTCGAAGGACGAGGTTTTTTATTTAAGTTCGCCAGACCGTAGGCCAACCAATCATTCAACCTCGTCCAGTGGGACGGGGTTTTTTTGTGACCGAGGGTACTGAAGTGTCGATAACGGCCAAGCGAATAGGATGAAGAGGAAGGGTTATGAGTAACGAAGGAAACGAACTTTCCGGGGCGCAGATTGTCTGCGAGTCTTTGGTGCGGGAAGGCGTTGACGTCGTATTCGGGTTGCCCGGTGGAGCAATTCTGCCACTGTACGGAGTGCTGGGTCAGTGGCCGGAGCTTCGTCATATCCTGGTTCGCCACGAACAGGGCGGCGCCCACGCGGCAGACGGCTACGCACGTTCAACCGGCAAAGTTGGAGTGGTGTTCGCCACATCTGGTCCCGGAGCCACGAATCTGATCACCGGGCTGGCCACGGCCAGCATGGACTCAGCACCAGTGGTTGCAATCACCGGCCAGGTTAACCGCGCCGCAATCGGTCGTGACGCCTTCCAGGAGACCGATATCACTGGGGCTACGCTCCCTGTAACAAAGCACAATTACCTAGTGATGAGAGCCGCTGACATCGCACGGACCATGCGCGAGGCATTTCACATCGCCAGAACCGGTCGCCCAGGGCCTGTGTTGATTGATATTCCCAAGGACGTCTTCCAGGAGATGGCCCAGTTCGACTGGCCGGAGGAAGTGGATCTGCCCGGCTACAATCCGCCCGGTGAGGGCAATATTGAAGATGTAAAAGCCGCCGCGAAATTGATCGAAGAGGCTGAGCGTCCAGTTGTCCTGGCGGGCCATGGCGTCTTAATCTCAAAGGCGTGGGATGAGCTCCGGGAGTTGGTAGAAAAGGCGGAAATTCCGGTTATTACAACTCTGCTCGGCATCAGCGGCATCCCAACGGCGCACCCGCTAAGTGTCGGGATGCCCGGCATGCACGGCCATGCGTACGCAAGTCTGGCGCTGGAAGAAGCCGACCTGATCATTGCGGCCGGTGCACGCTTCGACGACCGAATTACTGGCGACACCAAACGGTTCGCACAGAAGTCCAAGAAGATTCACATCGACGTTGACCCCACTGAGATCGATAAGAACGTCAAGGCGAATGTCGCGGTCATTGGTGATCTGAAGGCAGTGCTGCGGCAATTAATTCCCGAGGTATCGAAGAGCACTCACACGGATTGGGTTCGTCGTATTGAACATCTGAAGGCTGAGCATCCCTCGCTGAAGATTCGCGAAACTGACGAGCTGCTTGGGCAGCACGTGGTCAAGACGATCTCCGACGTCACCGGCGGAAAAGGTCACATGGTGACCGGCGTTGGGCAGCACCAGATGTGGGCCGCCCAGTTCTGGCAGTCCGCCGAACCCAACAACTGGCACACATCTGGCGGTCTTGGCACTATGGGATTTGAAGTTCCGGCCGCGATGGGCGTTCAGGTTGGCAATCCAGACTCTGTGGTCTGGTCGATCGCCGGTGACGGCGGATTCCAGATGACGATGTCTGAACTGGCTACGGTCAAAGAGAACAACCTGCCGGTGAAGTACGCCATCCTCAACAATAACATGCTGGGGATGATTACACAGTGGCAGGACATGATGTATGACAAGGGCTTCTATGCCAACGCATACACTGGCAACCCGGATTTCGTGAAGCTGGCGGAGGCGTTTGGCATTTTGGGATTGCGCTGTACCAGCCAGGATGATCTCGAGGCGACCATACGGAAGGCGATGGAGCACGATGGCCCCGTTGTCATTGATTTCGTGATTCGCGCTGATGAAAACGTATACCCGATGATCCCCGCGGGCGAAAGCATTGAGCAGTTGATTGAGGAACCGGCATGAGCATGAATGGATCCACACCCAGCTCCAGCTCTCAAGGGCTGAGCAAGAGAACTGTTATCGCACTGGTTCAGGACCGGCCGGGCGTCCTCGCCCGCGTGGCGGGCCTGTTCAGACGTCGAGGCTTCAACATCGCCAGCCTTGTAGTTGGCAAAGCGGAGCGCCCGGGATTCTCTCGCATGACATTTGAAGTTGAGGGAGACCCCAGCATTGTCTCGCACGTTGCGATGCAGCTGGACAAGCTCATTGATGTTGTTGAAGTTACGGACGTGACGGACCTTGATATCGTCTGGCGGGAGATGGCGCTGGTGAAGGTGATGGCAAGCGCTGAAACACGGGGCGAAATCATGCAGCTGGTGGAGATATTCCGCGCCAAAATTGTTGATGTCGGTGCACAAGCAATTGGGATTGAGGCGACCGGCGACCCCGACAAGATCGACTCCATGATCTCCCTGCTGCGTCCTTTTGGGGTCAGAGAAGTCATGCGGACGGGCAGGGTAGCCATGCCGCGTGCCGCGCTGGTTGAAGGTGGCAAGGACGGTTTCAACGTGAAAGGCCAGGAATCAGACATTTGGGTCGCGCAATCAGCGGACTCCGGGTCCGTATAGAAACAGGTATTCGCTAACTTAGTTATCGGCGCCCACAAGCAAGTGCGGGCGTGAAGGATCAAGAAAGGGCCAAATGGCAACGATCTACTACGATGCAGACATCGACACTTCGTCATTGAAGGAGTCAACCATCGCCATTATTGGCTATGGCAGCCAGGGACATGCGCACGCGCAGAACCTCAAGGACTCCGGTTACAACGTAGTCGTTGGGCTCTACGAAGGTTCCAAAAGCAAGGAGATCGCGGAAGCCGATGGCTTTGAGGTTCTCTCCAACGCTGATGCGACCAAAATGGCCGATGTGATCATGCTCTGCCTCCCGGACACCACGCAACCGAAGGTGTACCGAGAGGACGTTGAGCCGAACCTGGATGAAGGCGACATGCTGATGTTCGCCCACGGGTTCAATATTCACTACGAGACGATCGCTCCGTCGGAGAATATCGATGTGACCATGATCGCCCCAAAGGCGCCGGGTCACCGGTTCCGATCGGTATTTGAGTCTGGTTCTGGGGTACCTTGCCTGATCGCCGTCCATCAGGACTACACAGGTCGTGCGCATGCCCGAGCGCTGGCGTACGGCTCTGGCGTTGGCGGAGGCCGGGCAGGAATCCTGGAGACTACGTTCAAAGAAGAGACAGAGACAGATCTATTTGGTGAGCAAGCTGTTCTATGCGGTGGCGTGACAAGCCTTATCAAGGCCGGCTATGAGGTCCTGACGGAAGCCGGGTACCAGCCAGAGTCGGCCTACTTCGAGGTACTGCACGAACTGAAATTGATCGTGGACATGATCTACGAAAACGGTCTTGAGGGGATGCGCTACTCCATCAGCACAACTGCCGAGTACGGGGACTACACTCGGGGCCCGCAAATAATAGATGAACACGTCAAGGAAAACATGCGGGAAGCTCTGCGTCAGATCCAGTCGGGCGAATTTGCCAGAGAGTGGATTGCTGAAAATGACGAGGGGCTCCCGAGATACAAACGACTCCAGAAAGAGAATCTGGATCACCCGGTAGAAGAGATTGGTCGAGAGCTGAGAGCCATGATGCCTTTCCTCAAGTCCACGGTCTAATACTGGAGACTCAAGAATCTGAACCGATTCCTGGGGCGGCCGGAGAAAACGATATGAGCAGCAACAAAGACAAGGTAATCATCTTCGATACCACACTGCGCGACGGCGAACAGACCGCCGGTGCGGGTCTTACGGCTGATGAAAAACTCCGCATTGCTCGACACCTCCAGGCGATGAAGGTTGACGTGATTGAGGCCGGCTTTGCGGCCAGCTCACCAGGAGATTTCAAGGCGATTCAACAGATCGCCGAGGAGATCGAAGGCCCGATAATCTGCTCGCTTGCGCGCGCTGTCGCTAGTGACATTGACGCGGCAGCAGAGGCGATTAAGGGTGCGAAGCGGCCCCGGATACACACGTTCCTGTCGGCTTCAGATATTCACATCATGCATCAGATGCGCAAGGACCG
>DBZV01000052.1:2739-3888 GCA_002311865.1 Dehalococcoidia bacterium UBA1151 | reverse complement strand
TCGCCCATGGACGCAACTCGCACGGACCCCGATTACCTGTATGCCGTTCTGCGCGCCACTATCGAAGCGGGCGCAACCACGGTGAACATCCCGGATACAGTTGGGTACACCAATCCTACGGAGTTCAAGGCGCTCATAGAGGGCATCCTTGAGAACGTTGAGAACATTGATCAGGCCGTGATCAGCGTTCACTGTCACGATGACCTGGGCATGGCTGTTGCGAATAGCCTGGCCGCGGTTGAGGCAGGCGCACGTCAGGTTGAGGGGTGTATCAACGGACTTGGCGAGCGGGCCGGAAACGCGGCGATTGAAGAAGTCATCATGGGCCTCAAAACCCGTGCTGACTACTACGGTCTCAGGGTAGATACAGAGCCGGGCGATATTAACGCCACAAGCAGACTTGTTGCAGACATATTTGGTTTCCCGGTGCAGTACAACAAGGCGATAGTGGGGCGAAACGCGTTCAGGCACTCCTCTGGCATCCACCAGGATGCCTTCATCAAGGAGCGGACCACGTTCGAGATAATGGAGCCGGAGACGGTTGGCTGGCGCGGTGAGGCACTGGTGTTGGGCAAGCTGTCCGGGCGCGCGGGATTGCGATCACGGCTCGCTGACCTTGGCTACAGGTTGAGCGATGAAGAGATGGATACAACGTTCGTTGCGTTCAAAGATCTGGCCGACCAGAAGAAGGAGGTCACGGACCGTGATCTGGAAGCGCTGATGTCAGAGCAACACAGGTTCTCTGATGTTGAGCGTTCCTACCGGGTGAAGAGTGTGGCCGTTGTAGCCGGTGATGTGAACACGCCGTCAGCTACGATTACGCTCATTGCTCCTGACGGTCTGGAGCGGGTCAACTCATCGGAAGGCACAGGGCCGGTCGATGCGGTCTGCAATGCCATCGATGGGATGGTGGACGAGGAGATTGAACTCACAGAGTTCGCAGTAAACTCGGTTACAGAAGGCATTGACGCTCTTGGTGAAGTGACTATCCGGGTGCGGGGTGCAGACGGGAATATCTACGCCGGCCGCGGCAGCTCAACAGACATCGTTGTGGCCTCTGCCAAAGCGTATGTGAACGCCATAAACCGGGTTCTTGCCATGGCCGGAGATATTGCCACGGAGCAGACGCAAGAGGTCTAGATCCCGCCA
>DBZV01000052.1:1513-2582 GCA_002311865.1 Dehalococcoidia bacterium UBA1151 | reverse complement strand
AACCCGCGCTGATCTACATTGATCTCCACCTGGTTCATGAGGTCACTTCGCCGCAGGCGTTCGAGGGACTGAGGAACTCTGATCGAAAAGTACGGCGGCCTGACCTGACGATCGCCACCGCGGACCACAACGTACCGACGTCTGATCGCCACCTGCCAATTGCCGATGAGATCGCCAAGAAGCAGTTGGACGCGCTGGACAAGAACGCAGCTGATTTTGGTGTGAAGCTTTATGACATGTGGAGCCCCAACCAGGGCATCGTGCACGTTATTGGACCGGAGCTTGGCTACACCCAGCCCGGCATGACCATTGTCTGTGGCGATAGTCACACTGCCACGCACGGGGCGTTTGGCGCGCTGGCGTTCGGCATCGGCACCTCAGAGGTGGAGCACGTGCTGGCAACGCAGTGCCTGGTGCAGCAGCGACCCATGTCGATGGAGATTCACGTTGATGGTGAGATCGCTGAAGGTATAACGCCCAAGGACGTGATCCTTCACATTATTTCTGAGATTGGCGTCGCTGGTGCGACTGGGCATGTTGTGGAGTTCACTGGTGAAGTATTCGAAAAAATGACTATGGAAGGCCGGATGACGGTCTGCAACATGACAATTGAGGGCGGCGGCAGGGCTGGAATGATCCGCCCCGACGAGACGACATTCGAATATCTCAAGGGCAAGAAGTACGTCCCAGAAGGTGCTGAGTTCGAGGCCATCAAAGAGGAGTGGGCGGAGCTTGCGACCGACGAAGGCGCAGAGTTCGATACCACCATCACCATTGACGCGTCTGAGATCGAACCACAGGTCACGTGGGGCACTAATCCAGCGCACGGAGCCGGAATCACAGGCCGCGTTCCTGATCCAGCTGATTTCGAGGATCCTGCGCTGGCAGAGAACGCCGCACGAGCGCTTGAGTACATGGACATTGAAGCCGGGACGGCAATCAAAGACCTCAAGATCGATCGCGTCTTCATTGGCTCATGCACCAATGGTCGAATTGAAGATCTGCGTGCCGCCGCGAAGGTCGCCAATGGCCATACGGCAGACCGGTCGGTGCGTGTGATGATCGTGCC
>DBZV01000052.1:0-1401 GCA_002311865.1 Dehalococcoidia bacterium UBA1151 | reverse complement strand
TTTCAGGAAGCAAATTTCGAGTGGCGGGACGCTGGCTGCTCAATGTGCCTGGGAATGAACCCGGACATTCTTACGCCGGGTGAGCGTTGCGCATCAACGTCCAACCGCAATTTCGAGGGTCGGCAGGGCAAGGGTGGTCGCACACACCTTGTGTCGCCAGAGATGGCCGCGGCGGCGGGGATCTCCGGTCACTTCGTTGACATCCGTGATTGGGAGTATCGCGACTAGTAATTATGCCAACCAATCGAGATAAGCAGGGTCGTCCACTTCGCCCTACTCCTCGCAGGGGGGCGGGCAGGGGTGGTAGTCGCTCCGGTGGTATCGGTCGCCGTGGTCGTTCTGTTGGTCGCAGCGCCGGCGGCATGATCAATCCGTTTAACGTGGCTGGCAGGCAGGCGCGCGGTCGGTCGATTCGGGAGCAGGACGAGCAGCCGTACGCCTACGATTCGAACAGCCGTCAGCTGAGGATTATCAAAATCGTTCTGGTCCTCTGGATAGTCCTGGCGCTTGTGACCGCGTACGCGGACTATCAAGAGCGGCAGGTGTTGGTGAAGTATGAGAACGCAGGCTTAGAGCGCACGGCATCAGACAAGACGTTCGATGGCCTCCTTCAATACGCCACAGACGAAGGTGCGGATTGCAACACCAACGCGACCACCGGCGTGCTGCCCCGTGAGTGTGAGCGGGTATTTGAACTGGTCGGTGAGTTGGATGACGCTGAGACGCTGGTATTTGGCTTGTTTGCGGGCTATGTATTTTTGTTTATAGCACTTGCAGTTCTGATCTCATCGTTTGCGTATCAAGCAAACAGAAACTTACTGACTCTCAAGTCTGAAGGGCAGCATTTCAGCGCCGTATCGGCGATGCTCTGGCTTTTTGTTCCCATGTTTAATTTCTACAAGGGCGGCAGGATATTCCAGGAGATCTGGAAGGGTAGCGATCCCGACGTGAACGGAGCTGGCGAGAAATGGAAGAACAGTTCTCCCTCTGGAATGGTCACGCTCTGGTGGGTTGCTTTTGCTGTGACGATATTGCTGGGGCCCAGGACCATCCGGTGGTTTTGGGGTTCCGACTTCGTAGACGATAGGCTGAGTCTTGGATGGGGCCTGATCGCAATGGATATTTTCCTCGCCGTCCCCGCAATATTCGCTTACATCGCCATGAACAGAATCCACGAACGGCAAGAGAAGAAGCACGAAATTGTCGGCCACCACATGGCGGTACCGCCCATCAAGGGCTTCTCGCTAGACCAGTAATCGAGAACGCACGGGTCGCGGTTGCGGCCAGGAGAATAGCTACTTTGGAACCTTTCAAGAAGTTCACCGGAATCGTCGCACCAATGGACCGGGCGAACGTAGACACGGACCAGATCATTCCCAAGCAGTTCCTGAAGCGGATCGA
>DBZV01000010.1 GCA_002311865.1 Dehalococcoidia bacterium UBA1151 | reverse complement strand
CCGTATCCGAAGTGACAAGCCTAGTTGGGTCCATCGTTATCGGGTTGATCACGGTGGCCTTACTCGCGATTGGCGGGCGACACAGGCTCGCGTTTGGAGTATTTTTTGCGGGAATGTTCATCGGTGCAGTGTCACTAATTGCGGATTACTCGCTCGGCCAGTTTGTTGGTAGAGATCGGCCCATCAGTGGTTCACAGAGCTTTCCGAGCGGTCATGTATTTGGGACGATAGCCTTTTACGGATTTGCGATCTACCTTGCGCTGCGATATCGGCTGCGGCGTCGACTGCTCATCCCCCTCTTGATCGTAAGCTTTGTTCTATTCTCGGTGACCGGCCTAGCTCGACTGCATCTTAGGGCGCACTGGCCATCGGACATTGTGGGTGGCTATCTGCTGGGGTTCGCGGTGTTCCTGGCACTCATACGATTCCATCGATGGTTTGAGGGGATTCGATGGTTCTCTCCGCCCCAGCTGGGCAGGAACATGCGTGCTACGGCATTGCCCGGTATGGGAGTTACGGACTCCCATACTTTCGTGGCGACGATGGGCCCAAACGTAGCGGCTACGATGGAGTGCGGCCCGCCCCCGCTCATTCGGATGATGTACTGGATAGCGTTTAAAGCAGAGTTCCCCGGCGCCGTTAACTCCCGTCGCTCTGGACGCGAAAAACGGAGATCTGATCATGGACACGCTGTTTCAAGCCCGACGGGACTTAAACACGGCGGTTGTGATCGTCAGCCACGACCCCCGGATTGCCGATCGTGCCGATCGCACTCTGGTCATGATGGATGGGCGATTTGAGTAGTGACTTTCGTCTTCCGCGGGGCGGGTGCCGATATCCAGATAATGGTGACGGTGGCTACATCTACAAGAACGCGTCCCACTCACGTGGAGTAGACGTCAGCACTTCGCAGCCGTCTTCAGTGACCACCGTTGTGTCTTCGATATTGAAGCTGCCGACGCCTTCGAGGCGCATTGTTGGCTCTACGACCACGATCATGCCGGGTTCAAGCGGCCTATCGCTGCCTGGAACGAGGAAGGGCGGTTCATGTGCGACGCGGCCGAGCGAGTGGCCCGCTTGCGGCGTGAGTGCATCGTATCCCTCTTCGTCGAAGATTTTCATGGTGAGGCGATAGAGATCGGAAGGCAGCACACCGGGGCGCACAGCTGCTCTGAGTTCCGTGTTCATGCGGAAGATGGCGGCGTGAGCCCGCTTGGCCGCATCGCCGGGGTCGCCATCCCACGCCAACGACCGACTCTGGTCTGAGACGTAGCCGTTCCACCAGCCGCTTGCGTCGATGCGAAGGATCTGGTTTTTCTCCAGCTTTGTGTCGGTTGGACCAGCGAAGCGGGCGCCCTTTGGGCCAAAGCCAACGTCGGTCCACAGGTGGCGTGAGTCACGACTGGCAAACGCCTCGCCCAGATACCGCTCCAGGTCCCACTCGGTCATCCCCCCGTACGCCGCCTCTGCGTAGATGGAGTTGATGACGTCGCTGGTGATCTCGGAGGCCTTTCGGATGCGGCCGATCTCTTCTTCAGTCTTGATGATTCGGAGTTCCCAAAGCACCGGCTCAGCGTCGACGAGCGTGGCCATTGGCATGAACTCACGCAACTCATCTGCGAACTTCATCTCAATATGACGCCACTCCACGCCGATGCGGGCCTTGTCGAGGCCTTTCTCGCGTAACGCCTGGGTGATGCGAGCGACTGGATTGTCGGCGGTCTCTATCTGACTGGCAGCACCGTCAACAAAGAACATCGGGCCCCAGTAGCGAATGTCGTCAATCCAGACGTTGTAGTTCTCCGGGTAGCCGGTCTGCGTGGTGGGGGCAACGTAGAACGGACCTGCACTCTCGTTCTGTGGGAGGCCAACAAAGGAAGCGGCGTAGTTCTCTCCATCTTCCGTCAGGAAGTTTTCCTTATCGAACCAGCGCATCCACTCGAAGTCGGTCAGGTACTCGACGTTGGGTTTAGTTCCGGCGAGGAGCACGTCGATATCGCGCTCGTACATGAGCCGGGAGAGTTTGTCGTAGTCGAAGAGTCGCATGTGCTCAGTGGCCTGCAGAGATACAGAATTCGTTGCCTTCGGGGTCGGCCATTACGGCCCAGCGGAAGCCTTCTGCGGGGGGTGGTTGAACGACGGTTGCTCCCAGGGCCTCGAGTTGGGGGATTGCTGCGTCGAGGTCTTCGACTCCCATGTCCGGGTGTGCGCGGTTTTTGCCGGTTTTGCCTTCTGGGACTTTCTGCAACGCCAGGAAGTTATCGTTGAACCAGACATAATCATCGTCGGCTGAGGTGGGAGCCGATCCCAGGACTGCCTCCCGGAATATGCGCTCCTTCTGGATGTCGTTTACATCCAGCATGATGTTTCCGATTCTTGCGATGGCTGCCATGTTCTGTCTCCCGGATGTTTGCTCGGGGCAACTGTATCGCGTCGCACAATGCACAACCTATTGCCTAACGACACACTAAGAGAACTGATCACATGAAAATCGCCGATGTCACCATCCACCGAATGGCTACCCCGGTTCACAAGACTGCCGGGACGAACTGGATGTTTGTGAAGATCACCACCGAGGATGGCCAGTACGGGATCGGCGAGGCGAGCACGCAGTACAAGGACGCTGGTGTGGCCGCTGAGATCATGGATTTCCGGAAGTACCTGATCGGCAAGGATCCGTTTCAGATTGAGTATCACTGGACCTCTATGTATCGGCGGGTGACGTGGTCGGGCGGTGCGGTAACGATGAGTGCGATCAGCGGTATCGACTTGGCGCTGTGGGACCTGAAGGCGAAGGCGCTGGACGTGCCGGTATACGAGCTACTGGGTGGGAAGAGTCGTGATCGAGTGCGCACATATGCCAACGGCTGGTTCGAGGGGCTTGAGACGCCTGAGGAGCATGCGAAGACGGCGTCGGAGTATGCCGCTGCGGGGTGGACGGCGGTGAAGTTCTATCCGTTCAAGGGGCCTCAAGTGATCACACCAGATCGAATCCAGCACGGTGTGGACCTTGTGCGGGCTATGCGAGAGGCCGTTGGGCCGTCGGTTGAGATTGCGGTCGACATACGCGCCCGGCTCGACATGCGATCGGCGCGGCAGGTTGCGCAGCGGCTGGAGGAGTTCAATATTGCCTGGCTGGAAGAGCCGGTGTTGTGGGACAACGTGGACGCGCTGGCCCAGTTCGCGAAGGAGGCGCGTGTGCCGATCTCAAGTGGCGAGCAGCTCTACAACCGGTGGGATTTCCACCCGCTGATCGAGTCGAACGCCATCGATATCATCCAGCCGGACATCTGCCACGCCGGTGGGCTCTCAGAGTTGCGCAAGATCGCTGCGCATGCGGAGACTCACTACGTCTCGGTTGCACCCCACAACTCCAATGGACCTATTTCAACGGTGGCCAGCTTGCATCTGGACATGGTCATTCCCAACGTGCTGGTGCAGGAGATTTTCGTCAGCTTCATGCCTGCGTATGATGCTGTGCTTACGAACCCCATTGTGGTGGAGGACGGCTATACAACGGTGCCGGAAGGGCCGGGCTGGGGCACCGACGTGGACCTGGATGCGCTTGAGAACTTCCCGCCCGGCGACTACACGCAGATTGAAAGTGAGCCGTACCGGGAATTTTAGGAGTTGCCGTCTGGTTATTATGTGTCGCCGTTGAAAACACCCTCGAATCGATCGGCACTTGGCCCCCGTGTGACTTCGATCAATCGCTTCGAACATCGAACAATTGCAGGCGTGTCCTGTTTGGTCTCAATCCACAGACCATTTACGAAAACTGGATCGCTGAATTGGGAGCCATCACGGTGAATATCCACGGTATGGAGGATGTATCGATTCCGAGCGGCAGGTAGAGCGATTGGGCAATCACCAGCTGATAATGGTCCATGTTCTATGAGCCATGATGCAATGGTGACAAGTAGGTCATGCCAACCCCCTCGTTTTGATCGCAATAGGTAAGAATATCCGTCGGGCGTAATCAGATCGCGGGGTGGAGAGTCACCGCGCTCAGGAACCAGATCCGCTACTACTTCCCACTTTTCGGGCATTGTCATCCTCCATGTGAATAACAAGGCTCTGCCTGTGTCCAATGCTAGGGGCAGAGATATTAGCCTCAACTCGCACGCAGACGATAGAGGTGGCTCCGGAAAACTGAACAGCGGGATAAGTGGAATCGCTGCCTGAGTGAGGCATGATAATGCCTCTCACCCGCTGAATTCTCCGGTCGGAGCTAACGACTGTCCTCAATGTCGTTTGGCCAATTTAATTTCGCACCGGAGAGTTCAATGTCCCGCCATTCCACATCCCGTTCCAAGCGCGCGAAGACGCGTACCTCACGATCGCCTCACACGTCACATTCGGAGCGTATGTCCCGCTCGGAGCGGACATTGGGCGGAGGTGGGCCTCATCCAGGCTTCGATCAGCACTTCCTGACGAGGGAGTCAACCGCCCGCAAGCTCGCAGAGCTAGCTGACATCCAGCCGACTGATTTGGTTTACGAATTCGGGGCCGGGGAGGGCATGATCACGCGCCATCTGGTGCGGCAAGCGCGTCGCGTCGTTGCGTACGAGTTTGATCGCGACCTGGCCGGGGGGCTTCAGAAGATTGCGCGGTGGATACCTTCGCTCGAGATCGTTCAGGAAGATTGCCGTCGTCTTCGGAAGTTCGAGTCGGGGTCAAAGCTGGTCGCCACTCTGCCGTTTGGAATCACGGCGGATGTTGCGCGGAAGATAACTGTGCCCGGGAATTCGCCCTACAAATCAGTGCTAATCGTGCAGAAAGAAGCCGCACTCAAGTTTGCCGGCCGACCGGATCAGACGCGCTTCTCGTTGCTCGCCTACCCGTGGTTCAGCATCAAAGTGTTGCAAGACCTTGACGCTCATGAATTCAGCCCACGTCCCGGCGTAGTGTGCACCATCATGGTGATTACCCGGCGAATGGAGCCACTGATCGCCGCGAATGAGTCGCGCGACTACGGAACGTTCGTAAAACAGGTACATTCCGATGGAAGGGCTGACATCCGAAACTCGCTGAAGGCCGTGTGGTCTCGTCAGCAGATATTTGAAGCGCTGACCGAACTGGGCATCGACCCGGACATGCGCGCGTCAGACCTTCCAGCTACGCTCTGGATTGCACTATTCAGGCAAGGCCGTAATAGTTCCCGACGAGAGCAATTTGCTGTTCACCCGCCTAATTTCGAGCCGAATCCCCCGCCCGCTGATCATTGCGAGTGTGATTAGCGCCGCCATATTCGTCGCTTGTGGTTCTCTGGACACTGATCCAATTCCTGTGGTTACAGCGGAGCCTGTGCACGTCGTGAGTTGCGTTCTCTCGGGGCCGTCCAGTGAGTTTCCTGTGCGGGCTGTTCCCGGCATCGACGTGCTGCCAACTGAACTCGATGGCGTAAACACGGCGACGTGCACCTTCTGTGAGGAGATCGTCGAAATGCGGGTGACGCTGTTTCATGTTGAAGGCCCTCTCGCCGGCTTCGAAGCTATTTCTGACTCGATCGCAATCGAGTCACGGACGATGATCGAGTTTCCGATTGCGGCGAGCGATGATCGAGTGGAAGTCAGCTCGCTGTTGCCGCTCGGACGTTATGTCCGGAAGATGGAAGCGGTTACTGAATCAGGTGAGTTGATCGAGATACAGACCTTATTCCCCGAAGTTGCTACCGAGGTGTTCCTTGTGGACGCGTCGAATGCCACTATTATGTGGCGACGTGGCAACGAACATTCGGTGAACACCAGTGGCTGATCTACTAACGATAGAGAACGAGCACGGTACGGCAGTTTTCGCACCCGCAGCGGGCGCGGGATTGCGATCATTGAAGGTTGGTCGCGGCGCGGACGCAATCCAGCTTCTGACTGGTGGCGATGGCGAACACGACGCGGGAGAGCACCCATCAGGCGGCGGTTGCTTCATCATGGCGCCGTGGCCTAATCGAATTCGCGATGGCGTATTTGAGCACGAAGGCCGTAGCTATTTCATCCTGGAGAACGCACCGCCTCACGCGATTCACGGCACCGTCAATGAACTGCCATTTGAGATTGTCGAGCAGTCGGTCTCAACTGTGACCCTGCGATCGGATCTTGGTGATCTCTGGCCGTTTGATGGTTCGATCACCCTGCTGGCCGAGATGGATGGTGCATCGCTTCTACAGGAGATCACCATCGCATCGGATGGCGAGACGTTCCCGGCCGGGTTTGGCTGGCATCCCTGGTTCAGGCGGAACCTCGGAGGCGGGGATGTCGCGATCGCCGCTCCGGTGACCGATATGTGGATCCTGGACGAGGCGATGACGCCAACCGGCGAGCGCGTTCCACCGCACGATGAGTTCGATATCCGGGAGCGAATGACACCCGAATTCGGCTCGCTGGACGACTGTTTTCGCATTCAGCCGGGTGAAGCCACAATACTAGATTGGCCTGAGGCATCGCTCAGGATTCAATCGTCGCCAAATCTTGCGCATCTGATGGTCTACACGCCGTCCGATTCGATCTGCGTAGAGCCTCAAACCGCCGCTGTAAACGCATTCCAACTGGCGGCGCGAGGGATTGAGGGAACGGGCACAGAAATCGTTTCGCCAGAACGTCCGCTCATCGGCTCCACGCGCTGGACGTGGAACAAGATATAAAATCGGCCAACGATAATATCTGGCGGGCTTGGCTCAATGGGCTCGCTATCCTGGGAGGAAAATGCTTTGTCGACCCTCACCGCAGTTCTTGAACGCGGCCTTCACGATGCCAACGCCGTAGTGATCCCCGGCGGTCCAACACTGTCATATGGAGCCCTCTCAGCGGAGGTTGAGCGGCTGTCAGAAGAGCTAACAGCGCATGGTGTTGTCCCCGGGCGCGCCGTATCGATCGTCCTGCCAAATAGTCTTGAGTTCGTCACTATCTTCCTTGCGGTGGCGCGGACCGGTGCCATCGCAG
>DBZV01000069.1:4195-4931 GCA_002311865.1 Dehalococcoidia bacterium UBA1151 | reverse complement strand
GCCCGAGTGCCATCCCTCCACACTCGGAGGGTTGAGAAGGTCCTGCCCCATATACCCGATCTGACTGGCCCAGCCCATTATTGCCGGCATTGGGCGCTCCGCATCGCCCACAAGCCTCAACGTACCGATCACCACTTCGGTGGGATTCTTCACCTTTGCGAAACGGGCCTCCTTAAAGAAGTCCGAATCGAAAATGAACTTCAGCGCCGTACCCATGTGATAGTCGCTCTCTATCAACACATCAGCGATCGACTGCACCGCCTCAGGGTCGTTGGGCGGAGTCACCGACCAGGCAGGCACCTGGGGTTCGTCCGCGACAAAGAATGTATACAGGTGGCGCGCAATGAACGCAGCCGTGGCCGGCTGAGCCAGGATAATGTCCACAATCTCCTCGCCGTTAAAGTTGCCCGTCTGCCCCAGAAATACCTTCTCACCATCGTCATGGTCATCCGGCCGATACTCAAACTTCCAGTCCCACCGGCCCATGTGGAAGCGCGGCAGCTTATGCACCAGCGTCCAGCCTGTGAAAGCCCTCGAACACTCCCTGACGTCCGTCTCGGTGTAGTTGCCAACGCCCATCGTGAACAGCTCAAGCAGCTCGCGGCCCCAATTCTCGTTGACCGAGGTGGCATGGTTCTCGTGGTTGTCCAGCCAGTAGATCATCGCCGGACTGCGCGCCACATCCATCAGAATATCCTTGTAGTGGCCCATCCCTTTTTCGCGGAACATATCGATC
>DBZV01000069.1:3524-4177 GCA_002311865.1 Dehalococcoidia bacterium UBA1151 | reverse complement strand
CAGTTGGTGGTAGAACAGGCAGAGCTTTTCCTGCAAAGGTGTCCGAGTATTGATCATCCGCCAGACCCAACCGGCATGGCCCAGGCCCATCGATCCGGGCTTCCACCAGGTCGGGTAGTAGCGCAGGAATTCCCAGTAATCGACCTGCTCCTGGCCCTCTGGATTCAGGAGCTCTTCAACAGTCTCGTCATAGCCCGCCGCAACTCGACGCTCAAGCTCGTCGCGCGAAGCGCCAAATCCGGCGCGGCGCATCAGATGCGCCATCAGCTCCAAATTTGCATCGCCCATGTTCGATCTCCACATCGCCTACCAGCCCACCTGTGGAATCGAGCGATTCTACTATGCCGTTAGCTACGAAAACAGGAGAGCGGCACTGGTCGCTCGCACGGCCATGCGAAATTGCGCTTCGGCGGCTGTCATTTTTCGGACTCCTCCTGGTTGGGGTTACTGAGAGGTTGGATGGGAAGACGATTGGTCTTCTGTGGAGTGGGACTCACGGGGGTGATATTGCTCTGAATACCGCGGGGCGGTTGATCCAGGAGCGGTTCAAGGACGTTACGCTCAAGTTCTTCAACGGGAACAACTACCCGGCACCGGACCACATTCGGCAGCAGTGTATTGAGGAGTCTGACGTCGTTATCGGCGCCACCGCC
>DBZV01000069.1:0-3403 GCA_002311865.1 Dehalococcoidia bacterium UBA1151 | reverse complement strand
ATTCCGGCGATTCCGATTGTTTCCGGCAGGTTTAATGATGACGCCATTGCCAGTTCACGTGCCTTTGGCATGCCGGACTTGCAGTGGGTTGTGGTGCCGAGGATTTATCGCAACCTTGAGCCGGAGCTGAGCGAGAGCCAGACGGCCGAGGTGATTGACGAGATTATCGCCAACCTTGGCCGGGTGCTGCGTGCCTATCCGGAATGGCCGTCATGGCCCAGAAGTTTGCGGCAGATCCTCGTGCTGGCACCCGCTTACGGCAGCGGTGATACAGGGCTACTACAGATGGCAGATGCACATGGATGGGACGTGGAGGAGATCAAGACCCTCATCGACTCCAACACGGACTTTCGCGAGGCCCTTGACGACCTGTGGCGTGACGGGCAGTTTTGGCATGCCGGACCATTAGAGGCAATCTCACGCGACGGCCTGTGGCGTGGGAGGAGATACAGGCGACCTATGCATCTGAAATAGCAATTTCAGCCCTCGTGCGCGTAGAGCGCCGGAAGCCGACGAAGGCTTTTTTGAAGCGGCTCTCCTGGAAGCATCAGGGCTGTACGAAGGCGTTGGCGGCGCTATTGTTGCTCGTTCGGATAAGGGCGAGGAAGACTCTGCGCCCGCTGCTAGTGACAGTGACGATGGGCCATCGTGGAATCCCTATGGCACCGCGACCGGACTACCTGCCTTCGAGTATCTGCGTGGCGGGTATCTAGAGGATGAAGAATAGTCTCGGCGCGTGCCCCGATACCCAAGATGTTGATGTACCCTCCGAAGCCCATCGGCATTCCTAGGCGGACTAGGGCTTGCTGGATTCGTTCACTGCATGTCTATTAGGGTTACCAGCGACATTGCCACAATCTTGAGAGTAGACGTACGCGTGGAGCTAGACCTCAGAGAGAATGCTCAGTTCCCAGCCTTTTTCTTTGTTGGTGCGGTTGAGGCACGTAATTGGCCCCAGCATCAAGGCTTCTTCCGCAAGAAAGAAGTCATTCCTCTCGCGCTCCTAGTCGGTACGCAATCTCAACTACTCAAAGCGGGCGTGGCACTCGGAGCTTCGTTTCCAGATTTGGCGCTCCAAATAATCGGCGATCTGTTTTCCAAGCGCGATTGGGGTGAGGAATCATTGGAGGATCTAGTTGAATATCTCGATGTTGAAGGACAAGTTGCCGACCACCCAGAACGTGAGCCTTGGGATGCAATAAATCCGTTCTTCGACAGGTTCTCAGAGATCACGGATTTCAATGTGCAAAATCTGATCGAATGGAGTGAGGTGAACGATTCGTATTGGAAAATCTCCACGACATTCACTATGTCCCTGATGTGGGGATTATTGGAACCGGAGACCGCAAACGAACTAATCGCTTCCTCAGTTGTCCAAGCCGCTCGCGACTTTGAACACTACAAAGCCCATGGACTTGCGGTCGAAGGTCAGTTGCCGACGACTGCGGATGATTATCTTGCAACGTGCCGCTACGGCGTTGATTCGACATCCGGGGCAGGTTTGAAACCTGCCCCTACGTTGTTAACGACCAACCATCAACGCGTTACCATTGCGCCACGAAATCCATCCATCACCACTCAACGGATCAATCATGCCTGATAGCCCAACCGCAACAAAACCGAACGTGATCATCATCATGGTTGATGATCTCGGGTTTTCAGATGTGGGGTGCTACGGGAGCGAGATCAGCACGCCGAATATTGATGCGCTGGGTACGGGTGGGGTTCGGTTTACGCAGATGTATAACGGTGCGCGGTGTTGTCCTTCGCGCGCTGCTCTGTTGACGGGGTTGCATCCACATCAGGCTGGTATTGGTCAGATGAGCCAGGATCTGGGTTATCCGGCGTACCAGGGTTTTCTGAACCAGAGTTCAGTGACGATTGCGGAGGTGATGGGGCAGTCTGGATATCGCACGTTGATGTCTGGCAAGTGGCACGTTGGCGGTAGTTATGACGCGCGCAGTCGGGATGAGTGGAATCCCGGGGATGAGACGCATCCGATGCCGACTCAGCGAGGCTTCGACACGTATTTTGGGTTGCTGGAGGCTGCGGACTCGTTCTGGAACCCGAAGTCTCTGACGTTGCAGGAGACGCTGATCAAGAATGAGTCGCCGGAGTTCCATCTGACGGACGCGATTGCTGAGCACGCGGCCAATCAGATCGATGAGTCAATCGATATGGGCAAGCCGTTCTTCCAATATGTGGCGTTCACTGCGCCGCACTGGCCCCTCCACGCGTGGGAGGAGGATATTGCGAAGTACGAGGGCAGGTACATGCAGGGCTGGGACGCGATTCGTACCGCGCGGCATGAGGAGATGAAGGGGCTGGGGATCATCGACCCGAAGTGGCCGATCTCGGCACGTGATGAGGATTCGCCGCCGTGGGAGTCGGTTGCGAATAAGGAGTACGAGGACATCAAGATGGCCACTTACTCGGCGATGATCGAGCAGGTTGATCGAGGTGTTGGGCGCATTGTTGAGACGTTGAAGAGCAGGGGCGAGTTTGAGAACACGCTGATCATGTTTTTATCGGATAACGGCGGCTGTGCGGAGCTGTTCCAGGAGGATGACGACTGGGGTGAGGCGTCGCAGTGGGAGACTGAGCCGACGCTGGAAGGGCTGCCGGTGCGCGTTGGCAACATTCCGGAGTTGCGGCCAGGGCCTGACACGACGTTTCAGGCGGTTGAGTTGCCGTGGGCCAATGTGTCGGATACTCCGTTCAGGCTGTTCAAGCGGTGGATTCACGAAGGGGGTATTACAACGCCGTTTATCGCGCACTGGCCGAGTGTGATTGACGGTGGTCAGATCCGGCATGAGCCGATGCAGATCATCGATATTGCGGCGACTATTTACGACGTTGGTGGTGCGGCTTACCCGACTGAGTTCAGCGACCACGATATTACACCTATCGAGGGTGAGAGTTTTCTGGCCGCGCTTACCCAGAAGGCATGGGCGCGTGAGAAGCCGATCTTTGTTGAGCACGAGGGAAACCGCGGCGTGCGCATGGGCGACTGGAAGCTGGTGGCGGAGTGGGAGGGGCCGTGGGAGCTGTATAACATGGCCGACGATCGCACGGAGCTGAACGACCTTGCCGAGTCGGAGTCGACGAGGCTGGCGGCGATGCAGAAGACTTATTTCGAGTGGGCGGAGCATGCGGGGGTTCGTGAGTGGCCGGTGTTGCCTTCGGTTGTGGCGAAGCGGTTGAAGGGTAAGCATGCGCATATTTCGCAGCATCGTCGGCCGCCGTCAGGCGGTATGCGTTAGGCATAGCCAAGCTGCTACTTGCCGCGGGGCGGCGGGAACATAACAGCCCTGTGCAGCCGGGGACATGGTTACCACTCTTGGTTTCCATTCCGGTGGGATTCTGATGATTTGATGGGTTTCGTCATCAATCACACATATTT
>DBZV01000143.1:1127-2738 GCA_002311865.1 Dehalococcoidia bacterium UBA1151 | reverse complement strand
ACGGTGTTGTCGAATCTGTCGACGGAATCAGAATCACTGTCAATCACCGCAGGAAAAGTCGGCCTTTCACGCTGAACGATGAGACCGAGATCCGATACATCAGCTTCCTGAAGGCGAAAAAGGAAATCAAACCGGGCTTCTTCGTTCGCGCAGGCGTCGATTCCAAGGGGCAATGCAATCAGCTCTGGGTCACGCTTCCTATCCCGGAGGCAAAACTCAAACCCAGCGCGAAAATGCTCACCATGACACCCGCAGAGCTGCACAAAATGGCCGACAGCAATGGCGACGGCGAGCTTTCCTATGTCGAATACGCCACCGCCATTTACCGATCAGCCAAACATGGTCCGGTTGGGTTTGGGAAATCTGACAAAGACAAATCAGGCACCCTGAATCTGAAGGAATTCGCACCCAAACTCGAAGGCATCAAGTGGTGGAGAATCTCCCGTAAGACCGCCGCCGAGTGGCACGCGGAAGCCGATGCTAATTCCGATGGCGTCCTCAGCAAGCAAGAGTTTGTGACGTTTCTTGGCTCGATGGCTCACCTCGATACCTTTTTTAAGAGGGCCGACAAGGACCGCTCCGGCGACCTCTCGGTTGCGGATTTGGCAGGCTTCATCGATTCAATCCTACGCTGATGGAGAATGTCTACGCGGCCCAACACAACAGTTCCCATGAAGAAGACAAGAACACATTGGCCTATTCAGCTGATCATAATGGTGCTGCCCGCACTTTCGATCCTGAACCTGCAGGAAGCCCTCGCAGAGTCAGAGCCGGACAAAATTGTGGCGGTGGACCTGCTGACTGTAAAGGAACCGAGATCGCAAGCTGAGTCACAGTTGCGGGTCATCCGGTTGACGACGCGGAGCGGAGCTACAGGCTATGGGGATTACCTGGATTTCGGTCTACCAGCCGAGAACGAGGAAGAAACACTGGCACGTTTGGTGAACCGTTATGCCGAACAGAATCATAAAAAAGATATCTTCCTGACCGACCCTTCCATGCGGGCCGTCGGGGTCGGCTACACCGTACTGGGTCAGACTGCCGAGCAAATAGTCAATGCCCCACCCGTCGTTGATCTGCGCCACAATGCATTGTTCCCTAGGGAAGGATTTGGCCCCATGTGGCAGGGGCCCGGAAAGCCAGGGCTGGTCATCGCCCTGCAGGCAGCCCTGCTCGACCTCGCTGAGGAAAAGGGTCCCTGCCGGATGCGGCTCTGTCCGTCGATTTCGATAGACCGGGAGGTAGACGGCAAGCGCCGGCTGAGTACGCCTGACGAAATGCAGCAGACGGTGGCGTCGCTCAAGGAAGCTGGCTTTACCGCCGTCCGACTGGAATTGGCCGGCGTCCTGGAGGATGAGATGAAGGCGCGCGGCGAATGCGCACCCTACCGCTACCCGCAGGAGGTGCTGGGGCGTATCGACAGACTGGTCTTGGCGTCGAAAAAGGCAGCCGGCGCGGAAATGGATGTGATCGTTGCCGCCAACATGAACTTGAGCACGGATGGCATGACCTTCCTCGCACTGCATTGCCAAAGAAACGAGGTAACCCTGCTCGAAAATCCCATGGCGCTCCGGCACCTGCCGGAACAGGGTGAGGCACGCAAGGAGTTCA
>DBZV01000143.1:426-883 GCA_002311865.1 Dehalococcoidia bacterium UBA1151 | reverse complement strand
GCCAAACTGAAGGTGGCTCCGGTGGTGCAAGGCGGTCCTCTTTCATTGCTGGCTGTAGCACGGTCACTCTCCGGACGCGATGAGGTGCTGTGGGTGACATCCCCCTACCAGGATGAATGGTTGAAGGAGGACGGTGTGCTGAAGATCCCTCTGCGGATGACGCAAGGATCCCTGGTTGCGGAATCGTGTGAGATTGATGAAACGAAGTTTCAGGTGAGGCGTATCGCCCAGGCAGAAACAACGACCAAGGAGAAATGATGAGCCATCAAGTAATAAGCAATCAACTAAATCGTCGAGGGTTTCTCAAGAGCTCTGTGTTAGGGGCGGGTGCGCTTGCGGGCCTGCCGTCGCTCGAACACCCGCTATTGGCAGCTGCCTCTGACAAGACCAGCCGCATCAAAGCTCTGGAGCTGCTCGTGTTGAAACGTAATCGTGAGCAGCGGCGCGTGCTGAAAGT
>DBZV01000143.1:0-167 GCA_002311865.1 Dehalococcoidia bacterium UBA1151 | reverse complement strand
TGTTCGCATCGCACCGCCTTGGATTATGCCCTGTGGGACCTGCTCGGCAGGGAAACCGGCAAGCCCGTCTACGAACTGCTCGGCGGTCCAGTGCGCGACCGGATCAGGATCTACCACTATCGCAAGCCGAGGCTAGAACAGCAAGCGAGTGAAGACGCCTGGCGCGC
>DBZV01000087.1:10106-10466 GCA_002311865.1 Dehalococcoidia bacterium UBA1151 | reverse complement strand
CACTGAGCGCGGGGCGCTGGGAGCCAGCGGACGTCAGATTCCGGGATGACGGAGTTGACTCTACTGGAATCCATACCCGAGGGAGCGCTTCAATTTCATCCACGTGAAGTTAGTGGGCAGCAAACCTACGGCCGCTCCGCGAAGCGTCNNNGGCCTTTCACCGCCATTCGCGGTGGTGCGGGCGGCGCGGTCTGCGGCCAGGCGGTCTCGGAGGTCGTACATCACCTGTCCCATGCGGGTTTCGTGGTAGAACCAGGTCCACATGCGGACCCCATCAGGCGGTGATGCGCCGGGCTGCTCTTTGACGGCTTCCATGTAGTACGCCTTCACATCCTCCGCCAGGTAGCGCATCGCGGCTGG
>DBZV01000087.1:7365-10021 GCA_002311865.1 Dehalococcoidia bacterium UBA1151 | reverse complement strand
TGCCAGCCGCCACGTCAGCCAGGTACATGGCGATCATCGGCATATCGTCCGCGGTGAGCCCGCTCAGGCCGAAGGTCGAACGTTGCATCCGACACATCGACTCCTCGTACCAGGGCGACAGCGACCCTACTTCCTGCAACAGCGACTGCTTCAGTGCTTCGGTAGGGGTGGATGCTTCCGGGAGCGGCGGCAGCGGCAGGGTACAGCTCCAGGCCTGGTCGGTTTCGGCGGTAATCGGTGCGTCTTGCGGGTAGTCCTCGATGATCGGGCCAGACTTGCGGGCGAAGAGGCCAAGGAGCGATCGCAGCACGTCCATCTGGAATTCGGGGTCGTTGGGAGCGCCAAATGGCCGCCCCAACTCGAACGGCACCCAGAGGGAGCGTGATGGCATTATCTTTTCGGTGTGCTCGCGGACAAGCGAGATTGCGGCCGTGGGGACGCCTTCCGCTTCGATGTAGTGCTGTAGCCCGCCAACGGCGCGCGTGCAGTCTGGTCAGATGGGGACGAGGATGGCGGCGGTGACGTTGTCCTCTTTGAGCAGCCTTGCGACCTGTGGTGCCGTCTCGACCATGCGTGACGGATCAGTGGCGCCCATGAACGAGTAGTGCCACTTTGCCACGGAGCCAATTTCGCCGTTGGCTTCCATCTCCCTCAGCCGTTCCAGTGGGAACGCAATGTTGGGGTCCTGCTGGTAGCCGCTGCGGTCGAAGTTGACGCTGACGTGGCTGAGCTGCAGATCGGCGAAGTCGAGATCGCCGGGGAGGACGCGGAAGTCGTTCGCGCCGGGCAGGAACGGACGGACGTCGGTGCGTTTCAGCCCGGCCGTCGAGATCAGCGCGATTCGTGCCTCGCTCAGCGGCGGCGCCGTGACCGGCGTCGTGGGTCCCCAATCGGGCATCTCCATGCTCGCCAGCCCCTCATGAATGTCTTCCGTGCGCACCATCAAAACACCTCCAGGGACCGCCTCGCGGCCATCAGCTCGCTTGATCGCTGCCGAGACTACCGCCACCCCACCCCGCCGGGCGTATCCTAGCGTCCATGCCAGACCACGTGGAGCCGCCTGAGGAAAGCGTCTTCGAGCAGGCCACATCAATCGATGCGGCCGCGGCCCGAACGTCCGAGATCGACGACGGCCCCGTGCAGGCCTCAATCGACCCGGCCGTTTGGTGGAGCATCCTGCCGGTGCTGATCTTCTGGGCGACGCGCCAGATCGCGTCGTCGCAGATCGCGATCGGGGCTGGCTTCGCGGCGGCGGTCATCGTCTTCTATCTCAACCGCAAGCGCGAGAAGGGGATCCTGGCCTGGATCGCACTGGCCGGGCTGGTGATCGTCTNNAGGCCCCGCCCACGAACTTGGCGTCGCTGGCGCGGTGCAGGCCGGCGGTGGAGATGATCGCCACTCGCGCCTGCTTCAGGTCGGGAGCCGTGGCCCAGAGCGCTGGCCCATAGTCCTGGATGGGCAGATTCTTGAGATTCTCGGCGTATTCAGCGGGGAGGTCGGAGAGTCTTACCATGTTGCTCGCAAGCTACCGGATGCAGGTGAGTGAGTTCAAGTGAGTAATCTGGGACAGCCAGTTAGATGCGGCGCTTGTCTGAGAGGCACTTGGCATATCCTTACCCGCCATGAGCCAGCCCAAAGTCATTCTCATTGGTGGTCCGCCTTCGTCTGGCAAGCCGACGCTGGCGAGGGCGTTGGCGGCGCGACTGGGCTATGGATGCATCTGCACTGACGACATAGGCGTAGCGGTGCGGGCGACGACAACTGCGGAATCACATCCCAGTTTGCATGTGCAGGATGCCATCAATCATCGGGACTACTTCGTCAACAATTCGACGGAGTGGCTGGTTGAGAACGTGATGAGCTGGCGGAACTGTGCATAGAGAGATTTGATCTCTGAGCACTGGCAAAACGAAAATTTTGAAAGACTAAGTTCACTTAGTTAATGGAAATGAAACAAACAGCAGCGCCTGCGCCGATATGATGGCCGCAATTCCCAAGTGGACTAGCTGGACTGCGTAATCCCAGTCCTGAGCGCCGGGGAGGCACGGAATGCGAATTGTTCAATGGGCAACATCTTCGGGAGAGCACAAAATCATCGCGTCTCTCGTGCTCGTTATCGTCATTGGTGTGGCAATACCTGCAATCTGGCTGGCCTGGTGGCTGGGGTCGCCACTGTTCAACAACAAGACGGTTGATGAGGAGTTCCCGCTGACGGTTTCGGCGCAGATTCCGGCGAGCGTCACACGCGCTGAGGCCGAGCAGATGATGGAGACCGCGGCCAAGCTGGATATGCCAGCCACGGAGGCGATGACACCGGCCATGACAGCTTCCGGGGCGATGGAAATTGCAACCGGGCAACTCATGGATGAGGACTTCTTCCACAAGGGCAGCGGCAAGGCAACGATCTACCAGTTAGAGGACGGTTCAAACGTACTCCGTCAGGAGGATTTCAGCGTTACGAACGGGCCGGATCTGCACGTGTTGTTGATGGAGGATCCGGGTGGGCGAGACAAAGACGCGGGCTATATTGATCTTGGTAGCTTAAAGGGCAATCGAGGTAATCAGAACTACCCGCTTCCGGAAGGTACAGATGCGTCGAAATACCACGGTGTGATGATCTACTGTCAGCCGTTCCATGCCATCTTTAGCTTCGCGG
>DBZV01000087.1:0-7235 GCA_002311865.1 Dehalococcoidia bacterium UBA1151 | reverse complement strand
CGGGCATTATTTCTATAGACTGAGTTCCGTTTTCCCGTAATTATGTCCTGGATCAAATAGTCCCTGCTTTGTGAGACTGCGTATCAAAAATACAAGACTACTGTTCGCGGTGATCTCTGCCGTCGTCCTACTGTCAGCGTGTGGGTCTGAGGGTTCGGACGAACCCTCAACTCAAGACTCGTTACCCGGTATCGATGTGCTCACCACGATCTACCCGATAACGTACTTCACCGAGCGCGTCGGCCGCGATCTGGTCAACGTCACATCATTGATGAAGCCGGGCGTTCCCGCCCACGATTTCGATCCTGCGCCCAGTGACATCATCGATCTGGCCGAAGCCAGCCTGGTTGTCTATAACCACGCCTCGTTTGAGGTCTGGGTCGACGATGCTCTGGATGCTACGGTCAGCGGCTCTCGGACGGTAATTGAGGCCGCTGATATTGATACGTCTGACGGGGGCAACGCCGATCCGCACGCGTGGCTCAGTCCTCTGAAGGCCGTGGCGATGGTGCAGAAAATCAAGAACGGATTGACCGCGGCCGCGCCCACGAACGCAGGCGCATTTTCAGAAAACGCAGACGAACTGGTCGTCGAACTGACAGCACTCAGCGATCAGATTATGACGCGTATCGCCAACTGTCGTCACAATGAAATAGTGGTTTCGCACCTTGCGTACGGACATCTCACCGAGCTGCTGGGCGTTCGCCAGATTGGTCTTTCCGGGCTGTCAGCGGAGTCGGAAACTGGCGCGAAGCGCGTTGCTGAGGTTATTGATGAGATGAGGCAGCTCAATCTCATATACATACTGCAGGAGCCGCTGTCTAACTCGGATCTTGCCATGACTGTTGCCCGCGAAGCTGATGCTGAGATCCTGGAGCTTCATCCGCTTGAGGCTCTCACCACAGATGAGCAGCGGGCCGGTGACGACTACTTTACGGTCATGCGTCGCAATATCGAGGCGCTCGCACTCGCCCTGGGCTGTACGGCCAGTTAGTCGTCCGTCAGCCACGGGGTAACGGTGATGCCAATCAGCAGGCCGTCAGGTGAGATCAGGCGCGCTGTGGTCTATCCCCAAACCTCAGTGCGCACGCCCTGCACCAGCTTCACACTTCTGACTTCAAGCTCCGCGACCGCTGCCGACACGTCCTCAACTTCAAGCTCGAGCGTGGCCTGAGGTACCGGATGTTCTGCTGGCCATTCCTCCGTGCCAAACGTGCTCATCGCGGCGTCCCGCAGTGTCCAGATACCAAAGTGTTTCGTGCCTTCCACGTCGATCGTTGAGTAGTTGCTGTCTGATTCAAACTCGACCGGCAAACCCAGCTTGTTCCCGTAGAAATCGTGGCCCGCCGCCGCTGAGTCGACGATAGGCGAAAAGCCTGCAACGAATCGAATTTTCATGAATGTCTCCCGATCATCACGGCCTAACCGAACCGTGGGCGCTATTCTCCGACGTGGAGCGTGCAAAAGTTGCTGGCCTTGACAGGTATATTCGGGTGGGATTCTGGCGATACGAAATCTCACGCCCATGGGCAGCACCTGAGGAGAGTTCATGTGACAGAAGAGACCAGGGCCGACGCGCCCGATAAGCTTGATCGGATTCAAGACTCGATTGAAGAGCAACTTGATGCCGGCGCAACGGCTGCCGCTGTTTCCGAGCTTAGCGAGCTACGGCTGCCCGACCAAGCAGACGTAATTGCCACTCTTGGCACGTCGAACCGCCAGAAAGTGCTGGGCGAGCTTTCTGAATCTGAAATTGCAAACATCGTCGAGCATCTGGACGTTGAAGACGCGGCCGATGCACTTGGTCTGATCGCTGTGCACACGATGGCTCGTGTGCTTGAGGAGGCGCCTCCAGATGTGGCCGCAGACGTGCTGCGCGCTGTGGACTGGGAGGTGGCACGCGGAATCCTGGCGAGGATGGAGGACTACCAGACCGTCAGTCAACTGCTCCTATATCCAGACGACCACGCTGGTGGATTGATGATGCCGGAAGTTGTGGCGTTCGATCAGGGCATCACAGGTGCCCATGCGATGCAGATCTTGCGCGAGTCAGATCTACCCAGACAGAATTTCAGGCAGCTTTTCGCGGTCGATCGAGAAGGCCACCTGGTTGGTCGATTGAACATGCCAGATCTGGTTCTTTCTCCGTCAAGCTACACGATTCAAGCGATCATGAACCCAGACGTGTTTTCAGTGGAGACGGGAACCGATCAGGAGGAAGTTGCCCGTCTCATGGCACGCTACCAGTTGAGGTAGTTGCCCGTGGTCGATCACGATGACGTGCTTGTTGGCGCGGTTGCGATTGAAGACATCATTCAGGTCGCTGAAGATGAAGCGACAGAAGACATGCTAAAGATGGTTGGCACAGCGGGTGATGAGCGCCTGACCGGACCGATCACGAAGTCGATTCGCAACCGGTTCCCATGGTTGCTGGCCAACCTGGCGACGGTACTTATGGCCGGGGTGATCGTGTCTTTCTTCGATGGAACCATCGAATCGCTGGCGATCATTGCCGCGTTCATACCCGTCGTTTCCGGCCAAGCAGGAATCGCCGGGACGCAGACCGTCACCTTGATGGTGCGGTCCATCGCCACCGGTGATGTACACACGAACCAGAGCGGGTCCCTCATATTGCGAGAGGGCATACTGGCAGTCGCTCAGGGCATCGCACTCGCACTGATTCTCGGAGGCGTTATCTGGATGTGGCAGTCCAGTCTGGTGCTTGGACTTATCGTCAGTGGAGCGCTTCTGGCCAACCTCGTCGTGGCCGCGGTTGCTGGCGTGGTAGTGCCAGTGGGGACGCGGGCCTTGAAGGTTGACCCGGCTACTTCTTCCGCGGTGATTCTGACAACGCTCACAGACTCAATTGGTATTCTCATCTACCTGAGTCTTGCCACGCTATTCTTATCGCGACTTACCTGAGCGCGATCAAGCTGCAATAATTATGGGGAGTTGGCTCATCCTTGAAGGGAAAATGGGATCCTTCTCCTCCGTACTGCGCCCTGAGCCCACAGCCATCTCCAGACGGCCAATCATCGACAGGTAGTACAGAGCTGCCTGGACCCGCGGATCCCGCCCGGATCGGCGACTGGCGCCTAACTTGGAGAAGATGGTTGCGACGTAGTTTTCCACTGTGCGTGAGCGCAGCTTCAGCTTCTCTGCGATGCGCGCATTGGAGTCTGCGTTGGCAAGGCATGCAAGGACCTGTCGTTCCTTGGCCGTGAGATCAGGCAGTGAAGCTTCCATCGGGTCATCCGAATTGACCAGAATGCGCCTGAACGCGTCGCTGTTGAGCAGTGTGGAACCGTCTGCGACTGAGCGGATGCATCGGATTAACTTGTCAAGCCCACCAATGTCATTTCGCTTGAGAAAAGCCCTGCCTCCACCATCGTTGAAGATCAGATCGGACATCGTGGACGGGTCCATCTTGTTCCCGACGAATATCATTCCCAGCCCGGGGTTTGCAGCCTGAAGCGGAGTACACAGTTCACCGCCATCTGCGAATACCAGGTCCATTCCCACAATCGCCACATCCGGCAAATGCTGGCGAGTCGCCAGTGCCAGATCATGACACTCACTTGCAGTGCCAACAACTTCAATCTCTTCATGGTTCTTCAACAGTGAGTTCAACGACTCAACAAAAAAGAGATCGTGATCGCCAATTACCAAACGGATCTTCTTCGCCATTATTCTCCCCCTCCACCTGGTCCGGCCAATGATTTACCGACTCAGATCCTGTGGTTCCCCTCCCAGTAGATTAGGTAGCAATCACCGCCACTCCTACAGTGAAGTTACGGGGCGGCCCGGTGGTTTGCCCATTCGGCCGAGAGGATTTTTAGACACCGGGGTGGGGGATGCGCGACAACGCTTCCGCAATGCGTGTCTGAGAACTGTCGTGCGGCACATTCGCGCCACTCTGGACACACTCAGGTAAACTCCGCCTGAAACTCAATAGACGGGCGTGGACCCAATATTTGACCGGCTTTGCCCCACGCCGTAATTACGCGAGGAAAACGGAGAACGTACATGGCACGCATCAACAAGTGCATTGAACTGCTGGAGCAAGGGCAACCGATCTACGCTACCGGCTCCGGGGAGTTGAGCTACGAGAACGGCAAGGAGATGTCCCAGACATGGGCGGACATGTTACTGGTGGAGTTTGAGCACCATCCGTTCGATACTGTCGGCCTTGCCAAATTCATGCAAGGACTGAAAGACGGCGGTCCCACTCCCAGTGGCCACCTGACGCCCACGGTGATTGCAACCCTGCCATCGAACTGCATCTCCCGTGAAGAAGTCCTGTACAACGCATGGCAGACTCGACACGTTCTGGGCACCGGCGCCCACGGATGTTTGCATACGCACGCTCGGGACCCGGAAGCGGTGAAGGCATTCGTTGCAACGGCCCGCTACCCGTTCCAAACGCTGGCACGCGACGTCATTCCGGAAGGACTTCGAGGCGGTGGCGGACAAGCAGTGCCCGCGGTCATCTGGGGATTGGAACCTGCGGAGTACGTAAAGATCGCAGACCCGTGGCCATTGAACCCGGAAGGGGAGCTTTTGCTGGGTTTGAAGATTGAGGACAAGTACTGCCTGTTGACTGCCGATGAGACAGCGGCGGTACCCGGAATTGGCTTTGCGGAGTGGGGTCCCGGCGACATGGGAATGTCACATGGTGACCCGGATGCTCACGATCCGCCATACCCAGACTTCATGAACAACGCCCGCGACATCGTCAAGAAGGCCCTCGACGCCAACGACGTCGCCTTCTACAGTGGCTGGAACGATCCTTCGATGACGATGGAGCAGATCGTTGAGCACCTGATCAACAACGTGGGCGTACGAATGATGGGCGCGCCAAACAAGGAGTTCGCGGATATCGGTCGCAAACTGACCGGCCGTACGATGCCTGTGTAAGCCGCTTTCTGAGCAGCAACAGGCCGGTGAATCGTGACGTATCTGTTATCGATACGTCACGATTCTTCGCGTATTCGCAGGTAGGCTCCCACTAATACTGCGTAATTACTGATGCCTCGGTGAGTGATCACATGCAGCATTAGTAGATTAGCGACGCGCGCGCACTTAACGGGCGGGAAGACCTCGTGCTGCCGAAACAGATTGGCCGATACGTTGTCGAATCTGAAATCGGATCCGGCGGTCAGGCCATCGTCTACAAATGCCGGGACTCGAAAACCGGCGAGATAGTGGCCGTGAAAGCTCTCCGGGCTCAGGGCCAGATGGATGCTGCGCGACTGAAAAGATTCCATCGCGAGATCGAAATTGGGTCGGCAATCCGGCATCAGAACGTGGTGCGGATCCTGGAGCAGGGCACTGACGACGATCTCCACGTCGCGGTGATGGAATACGTGTCGGGCAGCCTGTCTGAGTTGATGGATGAGAATGGCGCGCTGGAACCGATACGAGCGCTAGAAATCGCCGCCGATTCGGCCCGCGGACTCCCGGCGGCGCATGCTAATGGCATCGTTCACCGTAACGTGAAGCCCCAGAACATCCTTGTGGATGCGCTCGGCCGGGCAAAGCTGACTGACTTTGGTGTGGCGCGCGCTCTTGACGCCGCAACGATGACCCGGACTGGCGCGGTGGTGGGTACCCCTACTACATCTCGCCGGAGCAGGTTGATGGACAGCGGGCCGACATACGGTCTGATATCTACTCACTAGGCTGCGTCCTGTTCGAGATGCTTGCCGGGCAGGTGCCGTTTGACGGCGAGACACCACTGGCTGTGATGCGAAGCCACATGGAGACCCCTCCGCCCGATATCCACACGCTGAATGCTGAGGTGAGTCTGGATATCACAGCACTCCTGAATCGCTGTCTCGCGAAATCTCCTGCCGAGCGTTTTGAAACTCCAGACGCGCTGGTTGTCTAGCTCGAGAAGTTGGCGGGTGTTCGAGACCCATCAGAAACCATGCGTCCCGGCGCGTCGGCAGCCGTGACACTTGAAGGTGAAGACCTTGCTTTCGCTATAACACCTGATCAGAAGTCCAGATTTGGTGGGATCATCCCAGCGGTGGCAGTTGCATCGCTTTCAGCGGTCCTGATGGTGCTCGTCATCTCCGCTTTTGGCATCATCGACTGGCGGTTTTGGGAGGATTCACAATCCCATGGTTTCTCAGCCATTGCAGGGCCATCAACGCCGCAGAATCCGCCGGTGTTTATCTACAGTCCTAATTTCATCGATACGCCGGAGGTCGTTCGCGTATTGCTGAGTACCAGCGCCCCCACTGGTGCGGCGGAGCTTGTGATTACTTCGCTGGGCGACAAGTCACCGGTTTCAACAGCACCACCAGTAGTTTCAACACTGGAGTTCATCGAGATCGCGCTGAGCGGTATCGAGAAATCGGAGGTCGATGGCGCGGAAATCGAGTTCGGTATCGATGCCGCGCGCCGCGCTGTGGCCGGGGACCGGCGCGCTGTTGTTGCCTACCGATACGTTGACGATTGGGTGCCGCTGCCGACCACGTTCGTCAGGGCAGATGGACCCGCCGACATATACAGCGCGATCACGCCTGGGTTCTCATATTTCGCAATAACGGTTGCAAATTCTAGTTCAGGCGATGCAATAGCGGATTCTTCACCAACGCCTGAGGTTGAACCGCAAGTTGAGGCAAATCCAACCGCATCGCCGGTCGCGGTAACTCCCACTGCCACACCAGACTCAAAAATCGAATCGGTCATCAGTCCGACTGCTACCACTTCGCGCCCTATGACCGAACTTTCCGGCAATTTGGTGTCCTCAGAGCGAACACCGACGCCCACAGCGCAGGTTCTCGGCCGCCCGACGATCACCGACCTCACCGTTGGCGATCGTTTTGCGGTAAGTACGCCGGTGGCCAGCTCGCCGGAGGTTCCTATCGCGGTTACATCGCTTCAATCCATGGCTCAGGCCAGGGAGGGGGCGTCTGCCACGCTGTTGGCTGATGGCCGATTGCTGGTGCTTGGGGGGACGGCTCCCGACGGCCAGTACCTGAACAGCGGCGAAATTTTCGATCCCGAAACCGGCCGGTGGAGCACGATCACGCCGATGTTCGAGGCCCGGGCAAATCACACCGCGACGCTTGTACACGATGGCCGAGTGCTGGTGGCAGGTGGAGTTGGGCCCGGCGGAATTCTGGCCAGTGTGCAGGTCTATGACACGTTCCGCGACCGGTGGGAGAGCGACGCGCTCATGATCAGTCCAAGGTCGCACCACACTGACCTGCCCCAAATAGTTG
>DBZV01000040.1:25882-26128 GCA_002311865.1 Dehalococcoidia bacterium UBA1151 | reverse complement strand
AAACACCCGCGATCAGCATCGAATCGTGATCGGCCCGTGGAGCCACATGATGACCGAGCTCCATCGGGACCTTGGACCAATCGACTACGGTCCAAAGGCTTCTGAGAACTGGGTAAACCTCATCACTCGCTGGTACGACTGGCAGCTCAAGGAGATGGACAACGGCTACGCGGACGAGCCGCCGGTGAGGCTATTCGTCCTCAACGAGAATCGCTGGCGAACGGAGAACGAATGGCCGCTGGCGCG
>DBZV01000040.1:25298-25761 GCA_002311865.1 Dehalococcoidia bacterium UBA1151 | reverse complement strand
ATCAGCCCGGCGACCAGCAGCCGGACAAGTACTCCTACGACCCGCGCGACCCTGTCATGAGCATCATGGACGTCGATGCCCAGGCGATGCCTCGCAACCAGGCGGTGCTGGATGGGCGGCACGACGTGCTGGTCTACCACACCGCGCCGTTCGAGCAGGAGCTACGCCTCATCGGCCCCATCACCGTAAAGCTCTGGGCCGCGTCCGACGCCGTCGACACAGACTTCACAGCCAAGCTGGTCATCGTCCACGAAGACGGCGTAGCGGTGAACCTCACCTACGGCATAAAGCGGGCGCAGTACCGCAACGGCTACGATAACCCGTCGCTGATCAACCCTGGTGAACCGTACGAGTACACAATTCAACTCAACCCGGTAGGAGTGCTCTTCCAGCCCGGGCAGCGCCTCCGTCTTGATATCTCCAGCTCCGACTTCCCAAACTTCGACCGCAACCACAACACCGG
>DBZV01000040.1:24031-25096 GCA_002311865.1 Dehalococcoidia bacterium UBA1151 | reverse complement strand
AAAGAGGCACATGCAATGTGCCGCTTCGTGGGGCGACGCGCCCACGCCGTTACGTGGGGTTGATGCGCCCATGGGGCTGGATATGAGGTAGCGGCACGTTGCACGTGCCCCGTCTTTTACCCCGTCGCTATCAAGACAATCGCCGTAACGATGAGTACCGTTGCCGCCAGCTTGATCAAAAACTCGGTGCGGTTGAACACTTCATCGAAAAAGCTGGGGTAGACCTTGCTGCCCACCAGTCCAAGGACGAACATGAAGCCCGGGCGGGTCCCGAATATGGCCGCTACGAGGGAGACGGGGCCCCGGGAGATCGCGAATATCAGCAGGAAGCTCGCGCCCACTGCCAGCACACCCTCCGTCAAGACCAGTAGGGCGCCGCGTTTTGGCACCCGGAGGAAGTTACCCAGTTCAACCAGATTCGTCTTGCGCGCGAAGACCAGCCCCATAATCGCCGCCATCCCCCAGCCGCGCAGCGTGACGGTGTTCCAGATCGACATCTCATCCGTTGAGATCTCCAGGAATATCTGCGACACCGCAACCGATGCAGCGGCCAGAATTAATACTGCGAAAATTGGTCGCGGTCGGAAGCTGCCGCTCACCGACGATCTTGTGGTGGATGCTGCAACGGCTCCCACAACCGCCAGAAGCACGGCCAGCCACTGAATTGCGCTGATTGACTCGTCAAGAAATGCCACCGCTAACAATGCCACGAAGATTGGGCTGGTCTGAAATACGGGAATGACTCGTGACGCCTCTTCACGCTTGAGCATAAAGAACATAAGAATCAGGCCCAGTCCTTGAAATACCCCTGATCCCAGACCTCCCAATACGTCCCCCAGGTCCACGCCATTCAGAGGTGCGAAGAAAAGGACAACGGTCCCAAATACGGCCTGTGAAAGCCCCACGAATAGTGTCAGGCCTGATGAGCTGAGTCCAAAGCGGGACAGGATGGCCTTATCACTGAAAGTGACAACAGAGAAAGTTGCGGGACTGCCAATTGCGGGGACGAGCCATTCAATCATTTGCGACGGTCACACTAACAGGAACGTCAAGCAACACGGCAAA
>DBZV01000040.1:21957-23827 GCA_002311865.1 Dehalococcoidia bacterium UBA1151 | reverse complement strand
GGCCTGTGGTCCGCCGCCGCCGCAGGCGCATCCGCCAGCTCCGCCACAACCGCCACCACTCTGGATGTTGGGGTTGGAGATGACAAAACCGCTGCGCTGGAAACCATCAACGTAGTCGATGTTGGTTCCCTCAATCAGGGGAGCGCTATCGGCATCGACCAGAACCTTTACACCACCGGCGTCAACAATGACGTCATCATCGTCCGCGTCGGCTTCAAGGCCAAGGATGTACTGGGCGCCACCGTGGCCACCCGGGGCGAGAGTAATTCGAAGATAGGCGTCGGGCGTACCCTGCTCATCAAGGATCTCTTTCAACTTGAGCGTCGCTGGTTCCGTGACCGATAGAAGGGTGGTACTTTCAGTCGTCATTTATGACTCCCGGCAAAATTGCCTGCTGTGTCGCACCCGGACGTTTTGTCCGCTGCTCTACTAATGTTACTGCTACTTTTCACTATTCACACTGGCGCCAGAATCGGTCTATCGACGGATATCGTAGATATTCACCCTTCCAACCAATCGCAATCGGCGGTATCATTACTTCCCAATTCCAATTTCTGCTGAATCATGCAATAAAAGTGATCTCCCCACTGGTGATCAGGAAGAACAGGCTAGCGAACCAATGGATGATCTCGACCGTCAAATCATACACATTCTCGAAGACAACGGTCGTGCATCTAATGCACGCATCGCCCGCGAGGTAGGCGTTTCCGAAGGAACCGTACGCCGTCGACTCAATCGATTGGTCTCAGAATCGATCATCAAAGTAGTCGCACTTCCCGATCCGAAATCGATGGGATATGAGTCTGAAGCGCTAATTGGCATCCAGGTTGATCCGGATAAGATTGACGAGTGCGCAGATAGCCTCGCAGCGTTGTCCGCAACCCGCTGGGTAGCTGTCACCACAGGCTCATTTGACATGTTCGCCTGGGTCGTCATGCCAGACCCGGAGCACCTGGGACGTTTTCTGCGAGAAAGTGTCGGACGCATTCCCGGCGTACGGAAGACTGAGACCTTTGTGAACCTGACCGTTCGCAAACGGGAATTTGGGCTACCTATATAGTCCTCCTGCCAATTGAGTGCAGTCCGGGCGTGGCGACAATTTGCCGCGGCCCTTTAAATTTGAACCGACACAATTCACTGGAGAAATAGGATGGAGGCTACGGCCACTCCTCGCGCGTCGCTCGCAAATAGATCATGGAAACGATGGATGCTTATCGAGGAGGAGAAGAGCCCATCGCTGATGGAATCGCTCGTCCCGGGCATCAGCCTCGCGGGCAAGATCGCCTTCACCGTTGCACTCATTGTTGCGCTGGCGCTGCTGGCCCGCGGCAAGTTCTACCTCCCGGATAACCCGGTTCCGATCACCTTCCAGACCTTTGGCGTGCTGATGATGGGCGGCGTTCTTGGCTGGAGGTGGGGTGCGCTCGGTGCCGTTGGCTACTACCTCGTCGGCATGGCGGGTCTTCCGGTGTTCCAAAGTGGAAACAATGGCTGGGATTATGTAGCCCACGGTGCTACGGGTGGGTATCTGCTCGGTTTTATCCTCTCAACCATCCTCGTCGGATATCTATCTCAGCACGGCTGGAATCGCAGCCGAAGCCTCTGGCCGATGCTGCTGGGAGCCCTGCTCCTTTACATTCCAGCGTTGATCTGGCTATCGGTCTTCGATTTTGGCTGGCCCGCAGATGGTGAGCTCTTCTCCTCCGCCATGTATCCGTTTATCCCGGGCGACCTTGTGAAGCTAATGCTCGCAAGCGTGGTGTTGGGAGCAGCTTGGCGATACGTCGATCACAGGAATAGCAGCCATTAAACGCATCGTACGGGCGCATGGCGTGCGCCCCCCAGCAACGTACCGGCACATGGCGTGCGC
>DBZV01000040.1:13157-21862 GCA_002311865.1 Dehalococcoidia bacterium UBA1151 | reverse complement strand
CCGCTTCAACGTAGCGGCACGTTGCACGTGCCCCTCTTTCAGGAAGGAACAATCCCAGGTGCTTAGAGACACCGAATGCGGTGAACCCCGCTTAGGCGACGCAGGCAAAACAATCACCCTCGTTGGCTGGGTCAACCGCCGACGCGACCACGGAAATCTCATATTTATTGACCTTCGTGACCGCACCGGACTGGTCCAGGTGGTATTCAACCCCAAAGTCAGCGAAGAGGCGCATCGCCTGGCAGAAGATCTGCGTTCCGAGTGGGTGGTGCAGATCAAAGGCGAAGTGGTGAAGCGGCTTGAGGGGGCTGAGAATCCAGACCTTCCCACCGGCGATATTGAGGTAGTGGCATCGACGCTGGTGGTCCTCAACCCGTCCAAAACGCCGCCTTTCGAGATCAGAGACGATATTGATGTTGACGATATTACCCGCCTGACGTACCGCTATCTGGATCTCCGCCGTCCGAAGATGTACGCGAATCTAGAGTTGCGCCACCGGGTGGTCAAGCTCATGCGGGACTACCTGGACGAGCGCGGTTTTCTTGAAGTTGAGACCCCCATTCTGACGAAGAGCACTCCAGAAGGCGCACGCGACTATCTCGTTCCAAGTCGTATTCATCCTGGCCAGTTCTACGCCCTGCCCCAATCGCCGCAGCAACTAAAGCAGCTCCTGATGGTCTCTGGCATCGACCGTTACTTCCAGATTGCGCGTTGCTTCCGGGACGAAGACCTCCGGGGCGACCGCCAGCCGGAGCATACCCAGCTCGACCTGGAGATGAGTTTCGTTGAGCAGGAAGACATCCTCAAACTGATCGAAGAGCTCTATATCTGGGTGACGGAAAAAGCGATTCCAGGGGTTCAACTCCAGAAGCCATTCCCACGCATGAGCTACAACGAGGCCATCGAGCGTTTTGGCTCGGACAAGCCGGACCTGCGGTTTGGGCTGGAACTCTCAACGCTTTCTGATCTGGCGATAGACTCTGGTTTTGGGGTGTTCAAGTCCGTGGTCAGCAGCGGCGGTACGGTACGGGCCTTCACCGCTCCCGGGTGCGCGGCCTACCCTCGCAATACAATCGACGAACTAACGGAGATCGTAAAGTCCAGCGGTGCCCACGGAATGATGTACATCGCACTCTCCGATGAGGCGGAGTCCATCGACGCGCTGGAGAAGGATCACGTGCGCTCGGTCATCAAATCGCATGTTGAATTAGACACCATTAAGGCCATGGCCAACCGGGCTGGCGCAGCCCCGGGTGATCTCATCCTTGTGGTTGCCGGCGCAACTGGTGTGGTGAACACAGCGCTCTCAAACCTGCGCGGTGAGATGGCCCGCCGGTTGGATCTGATCGATCCAAACGAAGTCTCATACCTCTTCGTGCTGGACTTCCCGCTCTTCGAACTAGACCCCGTGACCGAGAAGTGGGGCGCAATGCACCACATGTTCTCAGCACCCCGCCCGGAAGACGTAGACAAAATTGAATCCGACCCCGGATCAGTCGTGGGGCAGCTTTACGACCTCATCTGCAACGGAATTGAACTGGGCAGTGGAAGCATTCGCATCATCGATCGAGAGATTCAGGAGCGCGTATTCGCGCTAATTGGATACTCCCATGAGGCAGTAGAGGAGAGGTTTGGCCATCTCCTCAGGGCATTCGAGTACGGAGCGCCGCCACATGGCGGAGCGGGCCTTGGGGTTGATAGGTTGTTGATGGCCCTCACAGGTCAGAACATACGTGAGGTTGTCGCGTTCCCAAAGACGCAGACCGCCGTGGATCCTCTTTTTGAGGCTCCGTCACGTGTAGAAGATGAACAATTGGAAGAGTTAGGAATAGTAGTGAGCGATTCGGCGAAATAGGCGCCTTAAGGGACGAGTGATTGCCTGTGGCCCCGTGCTATAGTGGATTGAGTCCCGAAACTAGTTGGCTCCTCGCTTTTTCGCGTCCCGCCGGAGAATTGAGTGAACGTTACTCAAGACGAAATCGTTGACCGACAAGCAACACTGAATATAGAGGTCGGCGCTGAGTCCCTGGAGGAGCATATGGCCCGGGCTTATCAGAGTCTGGTTGGCCGTGTGGCTGTCCCAGGATTCCGCAAGGGCAAAGCCCCGCGCCAGATCTTTGAGCGCGCGTTTGGCCGCGACCGCCTGATCGAAGAAGCTCTCGAAACTATGGTCCCGCAGGTGGTTCAAGAGGCCATTGATGAGACCGAACTCGAAGCAGCAGGAACCCCGCGCATAGAAGTGATTGAGCGCGATCCCTCACCTAAAATCAAGGCGATCGTCCCGCTCACACCTACCGTTGAACTTGGCGACTACAACGCCATTCGGTTCGAAGATAAGCCTGATGTGATCACTGACGAACAGGTGGAAGAGTCACTCGCCCGCATCCGGGAGGGCAACGCCACCTGGGAGCCGAAAGAGGGCGCGGCCGAACTGGACGATATGGCCGTGTTGGAAAAGATGACCGCTACTGCCGACGACAAAGAGTTCATCTCCTCAGAGAACGTGGAGTACGTGATCTTCGCGGAAGCCACCTATCCGGTGCCTGGATTCTCCACGGAAGTTGTGGGAATGGCCGCGGGAGACTCAAAAGAGTTCTCACTAATAATCCCGGACGACTACCCAAATCCAGACGCCGCGGGAAAGACCGCTCTCTTCTCAATTTCAGTCTCTGAAGTGAAGAAGAAAATTCTGCCTGAATTGGACGACGAATTCGCCAATGGAATAGCAGAAGGCTTTGAGACACTGGAAGAACTCAAAGCGAAAATCGCAACTGATCTTGAGACCGAAGTGAAGAACTTCTTCACCAGGCAGATTGAAGATAAGGCAGTAGACGCAGTAGTAGAGAATTCCAAAGTGGAAATCCCTCCGATCACCATCGAACATGAGTCCGAACATGTGTTGAGCGAGCAGCAACAGCAGCTCACCAGATTCAACATGTCATTGCAGGATTACATGACTGGCATAGGCAAATCCCCCGATGAAATTGTCGCCGATGCTAGAGAAACTGCGAAGACTAGGTTGATCAGGGCACTGGTTGTAGAGGAGCTTGCTAACGCAGAATCGGTAGAAGTTTCAGAAGAAGATCTCCGTGCGGAGATCAATCTTATGAAACAGTCAGCGACCTCTCCCGCTGATCGAGCACAGTACGAAACCGACCGCGCTCGCGAGTCGATTTCGACGATGCTCAAAAGGCGGTCGGCATTGACTCGGCTCGTGGAGATCGCTACGCAGGACCAGACTGAACCGGAAGCAAAAGCTCCCGCGAAGCCAATGAAAAAGGCACCTGCAAAGAAGGCGACCGCCAAATCCGGTGCTGCATCTAAGAAAAAGACTCCGGCGAAGAAAAAGCCGAAGTCATCCCCCACAAAGTAATAAGCTCGTAGCCCACCCGTCAACCGAGAGAATTAAACATTGTTTCAACCTCAATACATAGCAAATAATCCGATCACCCCGATCACCAATGACATCATTCCAATGGTTGTCGAAACCGGTGCTCGCGGCGAACGCGCATACGACATCTACTCGCTGCTCCTTCGCAACCGAATCGTGTTCCTTGGCTCGAGTATCGACGACCAGGTCTCAAACGTAATCGTTGCGCAGTTGCTGTACCTGGCCCAGGAAGACCCGGATAAAGACATCAATCTGTACATCCACTCACCGGGTGGCGGAGTCTACTCCGGCCTGGCCATTTACGACACCATGATGTCCATTCCATGTGATATCGCAACCTACTCAATTGGCTTTACCGCAAGTATGGCGACGATTCTTCTCACCGCTGGCACCAAGGGCAAGCGCTTTGTGCTCCCTAACTCGACTGTCCTCATTCACCAGCCATCTGGTGGCGCGCAGGGACAGGCCAGCGATATTGAAATTCACGCCCGTGAAACACTCCGTATTCAGGATCAGCTTCGGCGGATCCTCTCGGAACGGACAGGGCAGTCCTACGAACGGATTGCACGAGACACGGATCGGGACAACTTCCTGACCCCTGAGCAAACAGTCGATTACGGTCTGGCGGACGAAGTATTCGATCCCCAGGCGCAAAGTGATGAATCGGAGTCTAAGGACTAGCGAAAATACCCACCAGCCGAGTGGTTGGTGGGTCGAGGAAACGGGGCAACCCGTGTGGACACCAGGGCATCAGCCCGGGCTGAGAGTGTATGACCAGCAATTCCGGCAACGGCGGCGACAAAACAACCACAGGTGGTGGTGACGACACAACTGTGTCCGATCGCTATTCATGTTCATTCTGCTCAAAGCCTCAACGCCAGGTTCAACGCCTGATCGCTGGCCCGGGCAAGGGTGTCTTCATCTGCGATGAATGCGTCGTCAGATGTCACCACATCGTTACCGACGATCGCACTGAAGCCGCGCCCACCGACCGCCCCCAGACTCCACACGACATCTTCGAGCGCCTGAGCGAATATGTCATTGGCCAGGAGAATGCCAAGCGGGTCGTATCTGTAGGCGTCTACAACCACTACAAGCGCGTATGGCGCCCGGCCGAAGATCCCGAGGTGGAACTCCAGAAGACCAACATCATGCTGGTCGGACCCACCGGCTGTGGCAAGACCTATCTCGCCCAGACCCTCGCAAAGATTCTTGATGTCCCGTTCGCCATCACAGACGCCACCTCACTCACAGAGGCTGGTTATGTGGGCGAAGACGTTGAGAACATCCTCCTGCGCCTGATCCAAGCCGCGGACTTCGATATTTCCCGGGCCGAGCAGGGCATCATCTACATTGATGAGATCGATAAGATCGCCCGCAAGACTGCAAACCCTTCAATCACCAGAGACGTCTCTGGTGAGGGCGTACAGCAGGCGCTATTGAAGATTTTGGAAGGTTCAGTTGCCTCCGTCCCACCCCAGGGTGGCCGGAAACACCCGCACCAGGAGTTCCTGCAAATCGATACCGCAAACATCCTGTTTATTCTGGGTGGCGCATTTGAAGACCTTGAAGGTGTGATCGAAAGGCGCCTCAGCCAGAACATATCCAGCTTCGGATTCGGCTCACGTTCTCTTGGAAAATCCAATGAAGACGAGCCAGTTCCAGAGGAGTTGATGACCGCGGTAACGCCCGCTGACCTGCTTCAGTACGGCTTCATACCCGAATTCATCGGAAGAATCCCGCTGATCGTGGGCCTTGGAGACCTGACAGAAGAAGAACTGGTCAAGGTAATGACAGAACCAAAGAATGCCCTCGCACGCCAATATCAGGCGCTCCTCAAGATGGATAACGTAGAGCTTGAATTCACCGAAGCGGCCCTCGTTGCCACAGCCAAGGAAGCCAAAAGCCGCGGCACCGGTGCCCGTGGACTGCGCTCTATCGTTGAGGAATCTCTCCTGGACGTGATGTACGAACTTCCATCCATGGAAGGCGTACAGAAATGCATCATTGACGCCGACACCATCAATGACAGCGCACCTGTCGTTCTCCTGGATGTCGAAGGCAAGAAGATGCCACCGTTGGACGCCATCGGCACAGACGCCGACGAAGAGTCCTCCGCCGCATAAGGATTCGGTCGTTAACTTCCGTTCGTCATTCCCATCAAAATGGGAACCCAGCCGCGCCCAATCGCGGGATCGGAATTATCGAGTATGGAGGGCCGCCCCCCGACGTCTTTCCAGCGCAGGCTGGGCCATAGGCACACCCAGATGTGAACTCAATATTCCTTGATTCGCGGCACCATCTCAAACGTCGTTCCATCGAATGATGGAAGCTCGCACACTAGGCACCCTATACCTCCGGCGTTTCATGCAGCACCTTGCCCGCCACCTCAATCTTCACCGGCTGCAGATACTCCCGCACCGTATCGAGATTAACGTCAACGCCCAGCCCAGGCGTCTCCGGGCAATCGACCATGCCCTCTGCGTTCACCGGCAGGCCTGTGGGGGTAGTTAGACCCAGAATTAATGGCGAATCGCCGGCCGGGTACTCCAGTAGTTGGAACTCCTCCACACCAGCGAAAACATGTAGCGACGCAGCCAGCTGCAGATGCGATTTGAACGTGTGGTTCACATACTGAATACCAAGCTCTCGCGCACGCTTGCAGATGCGGTCGCAGACCGTGATCCCACCAGTGCGGCCAACGTCGATCTGCACAAAATCGATACCGCCGTTGAGCATCAAGTCGTCTGCCGAGCGATAGAAATCAGCGCCTTCACCAGCCGCGATCGGAACTGGAGGTTTGCGATCAGTGAGCCGCTTGTAGGCATCCACTTCCTCCGATAAAAGCGGCTCTTCCAGCCACGTGATGTTGTACTCGCTAAATCGCACCGCTCGATCGTACGCGGTCGCGTCGTCATCACCCCAGACCACCCCGGCGTCCACCATCACCTGAGCGTTCTCCCCCATGCCTTCTCGAGCCGCGGCAACCAGCGCTACGTCGTTATCAGCTGAGCCATGACCCATCGGCCCCCAGCCAAACTTGGCTGCTGCAAATCCACGATCACGGAGGTCAGCAGCTATCGCCTGCGTCGCATCCGGCGTATCGCCAAACAGCACACTGGCGTAGGGCAGCTTGGGGTGAGCCTTCTCATACCCAAGCATCTTGTAGACCGGCAGTTCCAGGTACTTGCCTGCGAGATCCCACAGCGCAATATCAACCGCTGCGACCGCATGATCAAGCTGCTGCACATCCAGTCCGAATGCCCCCGCCTTCGCCCGCAACCGATGCACGTCCTCTACCGAGTCGATCGTCTCCCCCAGCAGCGCCTCATTGATGTTGATGATGTTGGAGTGCGACATTGGGAACACGTATGCCGCAAGTGATACCAGAGGAGACGAGTCGCTCTCGCCCCAGCCATACAGCCCGTTGTCTGCGCGTACCCGACACAGGAGGGAGTCCTGAGTTCCATCAGCAGCACGCTTGATTTCAGGAAGCGCAACGTAAAAAAGATCGATCGCTTCGATTTTCATTGAGGCCTCGCCAGATCAACAGATGTGAATTCTGAGGCCAATCATATCCGCCGCCCGAAACGCCTGCGCGTCGTTACAAGCGACCGTCGGAGGTCAAGCAGGCGTTGGCGGCAGGCTCTCTTCATCCAACTCATCGGCACCGGAAAGCCCTTGCAGCAATTCACGCGCCTGGTGGGCGAGGTAAGCAGGAACTTTGATTAAAATCTCTCCCATAAATGGTCCCAGAGAAGCCCCAAGAAATGTGCTGCCGCCAAACTTGCGCAATCCGGCGCCACCCAGCGAGTACTTGATGCCCTCGTTGTCAAGAATGTCGCGCGCAATAGAGATGGCGATCTCATCAGTAGTCGCCATCACAACGAGCTCTTTGTCAGGGTCAGTCATTGTTCTCGAATTACTTTCGTACTTGTACCAAGACTACCCTTCCCACGTCATCAGATCATCAATCCCATCCATCAGCTTCGTCAGCTCCTCGTGATCGTGCCGATCCATCTCCACGCGACCGGGCGACCGGATAGTGGCCGACTCGATTACGCCTCGCCGCACCAGGACTTCCTTAAACGCGGCCACCCCGTAGATATTCTCAAAATTGATCATTGGTAAAAAGCGCGTGTGATCTGCTCGACCCCCAACGATGTCTCCAGAATCAAACTTATCCCATATTGCGGCAAGCACATCAGAAAAGTGCGATGCAGGCATGTTTCCGCACATCCCGCGATCAAACTCGGATGGTAAGAATCTCCCGCTCGAACCGCCCATGATCCCTTCGCATGAATCCCCTGCCCGGGCAAGAACCTGGGTCGTCACGTGCCCACCCCACGTGGTCTCTTCTTTCAGCCATTTGATGTGCGCCGATCCGGCCATCACGTCTATTAGAGTAACCGCATCCAGGCCGAACCCGGCGTTGTGATTCTGTATGAAAACGGGAATATCCATCGCCTGATCCAGCTCATCGAAGAACCTGACAGCTTCGCCGCGATTTGTTGGTCGACTGTGCGGCGGCATCGCGATCACCGCGTCCACACCGGCATCCTGCGCGACCTTAGCCAGCGCGATCGAATGCGCATTGGAAATGCCTGTCACGCCAGCGACAACCGGGATTCGACCGTTCGATACCGCCACCGACCGCTCGAAAATAGTCTTCCGCTCATCGTCGGTGAGCACGTTGTACTCGCTCGCCATCACCGGAGCCACGATGCCGTGTGCACCAGCCTCCACCGTGAAGTGCAGGATGGCGTCGACACCCTTGAGATCAAGCGTCTCATCGGGATTGAACGGGGTCGGCGTGATGCCGTAAATACCTCGGAACTCCTGATCGGCCATGATTACTCCAGAATTTGTGACGGATAGATTGGGAGTCGCAGCCTACGCCGCCAGATCATGATCGGGCAACCGAGCCGGTCTCAGACAGTCGGCTCCCACTCGCCATCACATGCCACAGCCTCATCGTCACCCGGCCACGGGGGAGCCGTCGCGATGACGATCTCCAGCACGCCATCGCCATCGTTCCGGAACTGAAATCGCACTCCCAGCGGGATGCTGGCGCTGACACCGGGCGAGAGATCTATCACCGACTCCTCGCCATCATTTGATCGCCACAGTCGGCCCACACCATCAACGCAGTACCACAGATCCTCAACCGTTCGGTGGTATACAGCCTGCGTAACCGCACACGAAGGTAACGAAGCGTGCACCATACTTGCCCCACCCACTGTAGGCAGTATCCGCACCGCCGACCCATCAGGCGCCGTCACAACGGGGGCAGATTCAACTCTCACAGACCGCA
>DBZV01000040.1:9295-13051 GCA_002311865.1 Dehalococcoidia bacterium UBA1151 | reverse complement strand
CTCCGCGCCCAGTGCCCGTGCGGCAAGCACCCCGTACGGCAGCCCCCGGGCACACGCGCCCATTTCACATTCGTCGTCCTGAGGCCCAGCGTGAGGACCTCATCCCCCTCTTCCAGCGCCCCGCGCTAAATGCCCGTATGGCAGATACCCTTTCAGCCCGAACCAGAGTCGTAACTCCACATAAATTACGACCTAACCTTTGGTCGCAATCCCATGAAATACAGGATTCACCAGGTCACCACATAATCCTGCGGAACGTCCAACCCGCTCAGCGACCGCCCCAAAATCGCACCCCAGAGCTGATCCGCCACCAACTCCAGATCGACACCTCGCTCAACCTTGCCTTGCCGCATCGTCTGCTCAAGCACCGACTTGATCATCCGCCGCTTGGGCCACACAATCTCCCTCCGAAACGACGCAATTAACTCCGGCTTCCGATTCATCTCCGAAAGCAACTCAGCTGACATCAAGCCACCATCGCTGTGCAGATAGTTGGACCTGAGAGACTCAATAATCTCTGTCAAGTCACTATGCGGGTTCCCTGAAATGCGATGCTGGTCAACTGACATCAAAGTCGATATCGCCTCAACAATCATCTCGTCCCGATTCGCATACCGCCTGTAAACTGACTTCGTCCCAACCCCCGCACGCGCCGCCACCGCCGTAATCGACGTCCCTGAGTAGCCAACTTCAGTCAGCAAATCAATCGTTCGCTCCAAAATCTTTCGGGTCGTACCCGCGTCCCGCGGCCGCCCCAACCCGGTTGGAGACCCCTTATCAGATGAATACCACATCTACCCATCCTCCAACCAAATCCGAAATTACACCACTACCCCATGTCAATCCGCACCACCGACCCATCAGGCGTCATCACGCTGGGCACAGATTCAAGTTTCACAGACAGCATTCCACTCACGTCCTGACCTCCTCCCCGGCGGCTCCGCGCCATGTGCCCGTACGGCAGGTACCAGTACCAGCTCCGCTGTATAGTGCAAAACACCTCTCTCACTACACAACGGCATCCCCACATGACCACACACTCTCACGAGGCGATTGAACAACTCGCCGATGTCCGGCGTTCGGTCGCTGACCGAATTCTGTGGCTCTCAACGGCGATGATCCATCGCGCCAACAACGTGCGCCCAAACACAGATGGGATGAAGGTCGGCGGCCACCAATCTTCCTGCGCCTCTTCGATTCACATCCTTAGTTCACTGTTTTTTGAGACCCTGGGCGCCGACGACCGCATCGCCATCAAGCCCCACGCCTCACCCGTCTACCACTCCATCCGCTACCTACTTGGCGATCTGGACGAGTCTTACATGGACCAGTTCCGGGCATTCGGAGGATTGCAGGCGTACCCATCTCGAACCAAAGACCCCGATGGCAGTGACTTCTCAACTGGCTCCGTTGGACTTCCCGGACCTGCCGTCGCATTCGCCGCTCTGACGCGCGACTATCTCGACTCAAAAAACCTCTCGCCAACTGCTGGCCGGTTCTTCGCTCACCTCGGCGATGCCGAACTGGACGAAGGCTCCAACTGGGAGGCGGTCGCCGAGCCAGCGCTAGAGGGTATATCACGCTGTGTCTGGGTGATTGACGTGAACCGACAGAGCCTCGATCGAGTCGTCCCGGGCATCCGTATTGAGCGCTTCCGCCAGATGTTTGAAGTAAACGGCTGGACGGCGATAGTCGCCAAATACGGCAGCCTACTCACTGAGTTGATGTCCCGCCCCGGTGGACACGCACTGCGCCGACGTATCGATGACATGCCCAACGAGGAGTATCAGGGCCTCCTGGTCTGCGATAGCTCAGAGGTTCGCGAGCGCCTCATATCAGGCACTGGCTCCCTGCAACGAGACCTTGAACGCTGTCTGGCGGACGTAGGCGATGATGAACTCCAAACTCGCATTGCCAACCTGGGTGGACACGACTTTGAAACGCTCAACAGCGCCTATCAGGAAGCGGCCGTCGCACCTGGTCCCGCCGTCATCTTCGCCTACACCGTCAAAGGCTACGGTCTGGAGGCCGCGGCAGATCCGCGCAACCACGCCGCCCTCCTCACTAACGATCAGTTCAACGTGTTCGCGAATCAACTGGCAATGGATCCCGATAAGCCCTGGCAGCGGTTCGATGAGGATTCACAAGAAGGCCAGTACGCCGCAACAGCACATGCGCGAGTGGCGCGTCCCGATGCTGAGGAGAGCCGTAGCTACCAGTTCGTCGATACAAATCTCAACGCCCCTGACGTCACGTCAACTCAGGATATCTTCGGCCGAATGCTGGTGGAGCTAGACCGCACATCGCCCGACTCAGCTCAACGAATAGTCACCGCATCTGCTGACGTAGCCACCTCCACCAACCTCAGCAGCTGGATCAATCGGGTGGGCCTCTGGTCGCGCAGCGAATCAGAAGACTACCTGGGATTTCAGGAACGAGTCCTCAAGTGGATCGAGTCCCCGGAGGGTCGGCACATCGAACTCGGCATATCAGAGATGAACCTCATGATCATGCTCGGCCAACTCGGTCTCGCCGAGCAGATCTCCGGCCAGCGCCTCATTCCCATCGGCACTATCTACGACCCGTTCGTAGCCCGCGGCCTCGACGGCCTCCTGCACGCCCTCTACTCAGGCTCCAGATTCATGCTGGTCGCCACCCCATCTGGAGTCTCACTCAGCTCCGAAGGAGGCGCGCATCAGGGTGTAATCACTCCTTCGATCGGTATCGCCACACCCGGACTCACATACTACGAGCCAGCCTTTGCGCAGGATCTGGAATGGATAATGCTGCACTCCCTAAATGCAATGGGCGCCGGCATTGGCGAGTCGACACTACTCAGACTGAGCACCCGCCCCGTAAACCAGGCGCTATTCCCGGCGATTGACGGTGATCGACTTCGCGAAGACGCCATCGCAGGCTGCTACCGTCTTCGATCGGCCGATCCCGAAGCGCTTGCCAGAATCAACATCTTCGCAGTCGGCGCAGTAGTCCCCGAGGCTATCGACGCCGTCCCACTCCTCGCCGAAGAAGGAATCGACACCAACGTATTCGTAGTCACCAGCCCCGATCTCCTCAACCGCCGAATGACGGCAGCCACACTCGAAGAAGCCGCAGGAACATTTGAAGGCTACTGGGACCCCATTGGCCTGCTAAGCGACAGCGAAGTCGGTCTCCCAACAATCTCAGTCATCGACGGAGCCCCAAGCTCCATGGCATTCCTCGGATCGGCCCTCGACTGCCCTACCGTAAACCTCGGCGTCTCTGAATACGGCCAATCCGGCAGCCTGGAAGACCTCTACCGCCACTTCGAAATCGACGCCCAGGGCATCTACCAATCAGGCCTCGCCCTAATAGACCGCCTCCGCCGCCGTCCTTAATCCCCTCTCCCACTCGGGAGAGGGCTAGGGCCAGGGGGCTGTTCGCCCCCGCGGCAAGTGCCTGCATGGCAGATGCCCCATTTGGGAGAGAGCTAGGATGAGGGCGCTCTATATCCGTCGCACACGCCACTAATGCGCATGCCCCCCGCTACCCGGATCCCATCCCGACAACCAAACCATCCCCCAACGCCTCAGGTTTCGCGCACGCGTGCGCGAATTCAACATGCCCACCGCCCTCTGACGATCGCTGGAACGCGTGCATCACCTCCAGCACATGCAACCCCACCTCGCCACTCGCCCGATGCGGCACACCAGCACCAATCGCCACCGCCATGTCCGCCACTCCCAATCCGCGCGAATTCTCCGCAAACCCACGCGT
>DBZV01000040.1:5187-9225 GCA_002311865.1 Dehalococcoidia bacterium UBA1151 | reverse complement strand
GAATTCTCCGCAAACCCACGCGTCACCGGCACATCCTCCCACTCGCCTTTCCGCGGCTGGAACAACCTCACCGGCCCGCCAAACGTGTTCGGATCAGGCACCGACAACGATCCCTCCGACCCGTAAATCTCAATCCGCGGCAAATTCGCCGCCCAAACATCAAAGCTCGTCACAATCGTGCCAATCGCACCATTCTCGAAGTCCGCCACCCCTGCCACATGCGTCGGCGTCTCAACCTCAATCTTCGTCCCCCGCAACCGCTCACTACCAATCGTCCGCTCCAGAAACGTGATCCGAGTCGACCCACTCACCCGCCGAATCGGCCCAATCAGATTCACCAGCGCCGTCAAGTAGTACGGCCCCATATCCAACATCGGCCCCGCGCCTACCTTGTAGTAGAACGCCGGATCGGGATGCCAGCTCTCATGCCCGTGATTCGTCATAAACGCCGTAGCCGCAACCGGCTCCCCAATCGCACCCTCATCGATCAACTGCCGACAAGTCTGAATCCCCGCACCCAGAAACGTATCCGGAGCCACCCCAACGCGCACACCCCGAGCCGCTGCGGCCTCCAGGAGCGCCTCCGCATCTGCGACATCAACCGTCAGCGGCTTCTCCCCATACACACTCTTCCCGGCCTCCACAACCGCCATCGCCACCTCAAAGTGCGACGGCGGCGTAGTCAGATTCACCACAATCTCAATCTCATCATCCGTCAACAACTCATCCACTGATAAGGCAGAAGCGATGCCATAACGGGTCGCCGCTTCCACCGCCCGCTCATGAACCAGGTCAGCCACCGCAACCACATCCAGCACCTCAAACTGCGGCATATTCGTCAGGTAGATGCCAGAAATATTCCCGCACCCAATTACGCCAACTTTCATCGGCATCACAGTGTCTCCTTAGCGGCCCACAACATTCCACGCCGCATGATCTCCCGTGCCTCCGGCACATCAAAATCCGACGCATGGTGCCCAACCGAAAAATAGAACACCCGCCCCGCACCCCAAACCCGCTTCCACGCCACCGGCATCGTCGCCCCCGCAATGCACCCAATCCCCGCATGCTCACCGCTAAACGTCGTCGTCGCCAGCACCTCATTACTTGGATCCACATGCATGTAGTACTGCTCAGAATGCATCGAAAAATTACTCAACCCCGCCACGATCGGATCGTCCGACGCCGCAATCTCCACCGTGTAATCGGTCACCCCACCCGGATGCGCAACCCACTGCCCACCAACCATAAACTGGTACGGCGGATTCATGCGAAACGAATCCGCCATGCACCCGTGCCACCCCGCAATACCAACGCCCGATTGGACTGCATCCATGAGGCCCGCCTGCTGCTCGTTCGTGATGACCCCCTGCGTCCAGATTGGCACAATCAGGTCCAGCGACCCCATCAGCCCCTCGTCCAGATAAGAATCCAGCGACTCCGACACCGTCACCTCAATCCCCGTCGCCTCCAGCAGCGGCTTGAACACATCAACTCCCTTCGCAGGCTCATGCCCTTCCCAGCCACCCCAAACCATCAACGCAGAACTCATCAGCAAAGACCCCTTAAAGAAACGGCAGGTTTGAAACCTGCCCCGGATGTCGCATCAACACCGTAGCGGCACGTTGCACGTGCCCACACTGCCGCTATCAGCGTCCCGCGCTATATGCCCGTACGGCAGGTACCCCGTGTGGCAGACACCCCCGGCTGTTTCAGCGCCTCGCGATAAATGCCCGTACGGCAAGTGCCTACATGGCAGATGCTAAGTCGCAGAGCGGTCCACGTACACCGTCTTCATCTCAGTGAAAAACTCCACCGCCGCCTTACCCTGCTCACGCGACCCGGACGACGAATCCTTCATCCCGCCAAACGGCACCTGAGGCTCCACACCCGCAGTCTCGCCATTCACCTTCACAATGCCCGCCTCGATGTTGTTCGCAAAGTCCAGCGCCGCATTCAGACTGCTCGTAAAGATGCCCGCGCTCAGGCCGTACGCAACGTTGTTGGCGATGTACGTCGCATCATCAACATCGTTCGCCGAAATCACACCCAGCACAGGCCCAAACACCTCTTCGCACGCAATAAACGAATCCGGTGCAACATTGTTCATCACCGTTGGCTTCACGAAGTGACCGCTATCGAGATCACCACCACTGGCGATCTCGCCGCCAGTGAGGATGTTACCGCCCTCGCTCACCGCGCGCGACACAGAGTCCACGATGTTCTGGCGTGACGCCTCGTCAATAACCGGCATGATCACGTTCTCCGGCACCGCACCCGGCCCAATATTGAGCGCCTCAGTCTTCGCCACAACCAGATCCGTGAACTCCTGCAGCACCCCGCCAACCACAATCGCTCGAGACGTCGCCGTGCACTTCTGGCCCGAGTACTTCATCGCCCCGGCCACCGTGATCTCCGCCGCCTGCTCAAGGTTGGCGTCCTCCAGCACAATCACCGGGTTCTTGCCGCCCATCTCAAGCTGGTACTTCTTGTTCTGCCGCGCAGCCTCCACCGCAATGCCCCGGCCGACCGGCGTTGATCCAGTAAACGAAATCGCCCGCGTCCGAACATTACTAACCAGCTCATTTCCAATGTTGCGACCCGACCCGGACACTAGGTTGAACACACCAGCCGGCAGATCAACCGCCTCCCACATCTTCGCGATAAGACTTGCAACATGCGGCGTCGCCGACGCCGGCTTGAGCGCGATCGTGTTGCCGTAAACCAGCGCTGGAGCCATCTTCCAGAGCGGAATCGCCAGCGGGAAGTTCCACGGCGTGATCAGCACCACAACACCCAGCGGCACACGCCTCGAATACAGCAGAATATTGGGATCCATCGAAGGCACCACATCGCCAACGGGATTCATCCCCTCGGCAGCGTAGTACTGCAGAATCGCCACCGCTCGGCCAACCTCGCCCCGAGCCTCCAGGATGGCCTTCCCGGCCTCCCGGGTAATCGCCTGCGCAAACTCCTCGGAGTTAGCGCCCAGCCACGCCGCCGCCGCCGTCAGATACGCGCCACGGCCAACCCCCGACGACTTGCCCCACGACTTGAACGCCTCATCCGCCGCCGAAATCGCACTCGCCGCATCACGGGGCGAAGACGAAGGGAACTCGCCAATAATGTTGGAGTTATCCGCCGGATTGATCGAAGTCACGTACTCCTCCGTCGACGGATCAACCCACGCTCCGGCGATGTAGTTCTGATAGCGATCAGGCATTGTGCATTCCTTTAATGGGGAGTCTGTTTCTCATCCGGGCCGTCCGCCCGCGATTACTCGTGCAATAAGGACGCCCATGCTGGCATCGACACGCAAATGTGTCAATTGCTAACGGATTTGTCCCCTCGCCCCCGGGAGAGGGCCAGTGCCCGCATGGCAGATGCCTCTTCCGCCGCCCCGCGGCCAATGCCTGCATGGCAGATGCCCAACCTCCAACTCCCGAACAAGTTTTGGATCCCAGATTTCCATCCACTCTAGGAGTCCGGTACAGCCAGTCTTGATATCGGCGCTTTCGGTAGTTCAAAAGCGCGCTGAGCCTCCAGATAAGCCTCGGAAGGCGCGTCCCTGCAATCTGGCAAAAGCACATTCGCCACAGTGCCTTCACCCAGTTCGCTTGTGATATCGATTGTTCCGCCGTGAAGGTCCACGATGCTCTTAACTATCGACATTCCAAGCCCCGATCCCGGCCGAGACTGAGTGTGCTCATCATTCGACCTGTAGAACAGCGTAAACAGTTGCTCAAGGCTCTCTTCGCTCATACCTATCCCGGCGTCTGCAACCGTGATGGAGAGTGAACCACCCCGCCTCGCCACTGCCAGGCTGATTACGGTATCTCGATGCGAGTACTTCGACGCATTGGTCAACAAATTTGTGATCACCTGCGCCACCCGACCACGGTCCGCCTCAATCCAGATATCGCGCTCTGAAACCGAAATATCCAGTCCTTGATTGGCAGGCTCAAGCAGAAGGCCAAAAGACAGACGCAACTCTTCAATCAGCACTTTGACATCGAAGTCCTGCTTCGACACCGCAAA
>DBZV01000040.1:0-5145 GCA_002311865.1 Dehalococcoidia bacterium UBA1151 | reverse complement strand
CCGCAAATGCAACAATACCGGTCAGCGGAGTCTTCAACTCGTGCGAAACAGTCGATAGAAAATTAGCTCTCTGTTCTTCAAGAACTTCCAGTTCTCGTCTCTCCGCTTCCGCGGCCATTTGCGCCCGCTCCGCTTCAAGGGCACGAACGTGAAACTGTGCATTCGCAATCGTCGGCCCAATTTGAAGTGCCACGTTGTCCAGAAGTTCACCTTCGCCAACCGAGAAGAATGGTCGAGAGTTGGACTGAACTGACAGCCCTCCAATCACGCGATCGTCAAAGAGTATCGGCGTAGTAATTGCTGAACGCATCCCTCGAGCGAATGATTCCTTCAGTATCGGAAGCTGATCACCCAGTTCTTCGCGATTGTGATCGCCAATGCTCACTGGTCCTCAGGATTTGACCGCAAGTTCTTGAGACGTTCCGCGCAGGTTCCATGTCTCCTCTGTAAAGTGTTCCGGATTGTAGGGATTTTCGGGCGAGCTGAACACGGTCGTACCTCGCAACGACTCCTCATCAACAAGGATGATCGAGATGCGACCAAACGCGATCAGTGAAGAGAGTGCGTCTCTAGTTCGCATTCCCAATTCGCCAAAATCTAAAGTCGATCCCACAGTACGGCCAATGTTGTTCAGAGCAAGTTTCTCAGCACTATCCCGATCACTGAGAGTCATCAATTCCGCGTTAGCCACAGTGCCCGAAATCTGATTGGCAATCTTCTGGGCGGTTAGCGCATCCCCCTCACCGTATGCATTGAGGTCTTCAGAGCGGAGGGAGAGTGAACCAATCACCTCGTCATCCCAGATGAGCGGCGCCACGACCTGCGACTTCAATCCCGCTTCCAAACGAGACTGGACTCGAGGGTAACGAATTCCAAAGTCTTCAATCTCCGCCGCGTTGAACCATCTTGGCCGCGGATCCTCGGTTAAATGGCCGGTTAGCGACTCATCCAACGGCTGTGTAGACCCGGCCTCACCAGCCTCTACCTGGAGACCAGAGACATAACGCTCCGTCGCAAGATTGCGATTTCGGTCAACGGTTGACACCACGATTCGATCAAAGGGGATGAGCCTACGAATCTGTTCAACAGCCAGATCGTAAACCGTCTCAATCTCAGATGTCGACGTAATGATCCGTGAAATCTCGGCTAGCGCGGCCTGCTCCTCGCTATCCCCAAGTGTCCTCTCCACCAACTCCGCGTTCGCAACCGCACCGGATATCTGATTGGCAATCTTCTGCACGGTAAGCGCATCATCCTCATCGTAGGCATCTTCATCTTCGGAGTGAAGTGCCAGCCTCGCGATCACCTCGTCATCCCAGATCAATGGAGCGATCACCATCGACTTGAGTCCTCCGCGCGTAAACGACAGGTGACCGGGAAATCGGTGCTCATCGACCTCAAAATGGCTATACCATCTGGGCCGATGATCCTTGATCAACTCCTTGGTCAGTGACCCGTCAAGAGGAAATGTCGAGCCAACGCCTATGCCCCCAATTTGGAGTCCCGACACGTAACGGTCAACGATGAGCCCGAGACTCTGATCAATCAGCAACACCACGATCCGATCAAACGGAACGAGTTTACGAATCTCCTCAACTGTCAGGTCATAAACCGTCTGATCTCAGATGTCGATGTGATGATTCGCGAGATTTCGGCCAGCGCGACCTTCTCCTCGTTATCCCGAAGGGTCCTCTCCGCCAACTCAGCATTGGCAACCGCACCAGAGATCTGGTTCGCTATCCTGACCGCAATTACCGCCTCAGCATCCCCGTACGCGTTCTCCTTCATCGAACGCATAATCAACCGCCCAATCACCTCATCGTTCCAGATGAGAGGGGCCGTCAACATGGATTGCAGCCCAGCTTCGATACGGGATTTATCTGATGGGTATCGGGTGGCAAGATCCTCTACCTCGTCTCTGTTGAGTGATCGAGCCGTTAGATCATTTTCCATATGACCGACGGTCGAGTCGTCTGGTGGATAGGTGACATTCGATTCACCACCTTCAACCATCAGGCCCGCCACATATCGATCTGTAACCAGATTCCGACTTCTGTCTATCGTTGCCACAACAATTCTGTCGAACGGGACAATTTCTTGAATCTGCTCGGCCACGAGGCTGTACACGTCTTCAATATCGGCCATCGCCGTGATTATTCTTGAAATTTCGGCAAGCGTGGCATTTTCATGAGCCTCCTTCTGCGCCTGCGCGTACAGAAGTCCATTCTCAATCGCAGGAGAAATGTAGGCGACAACCCTCATAAGAATATTCAGATCGTCCTCGCCGTAAGTATTCATCTCAAGACTACGAAGGCTCAGATACCCAATTGGTTCGTCCGGGTTGCCAAGAGGCACCTCTACCCACGAATTCAGTCCCGTAGCGGCCATTGACTTCATGAGCGGGTCACTACCCACGGGCACTCCTGAGAGCGATGACCCGGGTAACGGACCCGGCGATGTCAACGCGTCCGTAGGCGGTGGACCCGACGTACCCACCTCCCCGCCCGGCACCGTAACCCCACTGACAAACACCCGGTTGATCAGACCTGACGCCGGTTCATTCAGATTGATCGCAAGTCAATCATATTTGACCAGCGCCGGTATTGAATCTACCACCGCTTCGTAGACGCACTGAATCTCAAGGCCACTATTAACAATTCGCCCAATCTCCGCAACCAGGATGTCCGCTTTGGATCTTCGTTCGCGGGCGCTGCCTTCACGAACCGTGGCCAACACAACCCCGACCCCACTTCCATCGAGCGGGTAAAGGCTGATTGTGACGGGAATGAGACTGCCACTCTTGGTGCGCAGTTGAAGATCCCTTCTCGCACCCATTTCGCGCGCCGATGGCGCTTCCTGGTATCCGGAACGTTAGTGAGTGTGAGTCTCACGCCTGGATGTCGGTACAAGCACGTCCACGCTCTTCCCCACAAGCTCAGAACGCGTGTAGCCCGTCAAGAGATCAACGTGGTGGTTCGTGAACGCTATGATGCCGGATGAATCAACAGCAAGTACAGCATCAGGCATCGCCTGCAGCGTTTGAATGATCGCGTCGTCTGAGAACGGCGTCATCGCGGCCATGGTCGTTTCGTGTTCAGTTCAAGGATCCCGGCAAAACATCCACGCACGGTGAGCCAACTCCGACAGGGATCAAATGGGTATATTGCGCCGAATCCAATAGTTCCTCTTAAAAAGATAACTGTCAATGCAAAAAGTGCGACATGCTTTGGCGATAAATGCGCAAACGAAACTCGCTCGATACTACAAGATTCGCGCATCGCAGCCGTGTCGCAGCCCTGGGCCAAAAACCACCCCCGTCATAGCAACAAGAATTCATTCGACCACTATGCCTCATCTCACGCCGCCCGCGGCCAACGCCTGCATGGCAGATGCCCCGCGGCAAGTACCAGCTTTGCTGTGCCCGTGCGGCAGGCACCCTAGAGTTGGGGTTGGGCCTGAGATATCACAAAAATCGCCATCACAACCACCAGAACCGCAATCAGCACCAGCACCTTAACCAGATTCTCACCCAGCCAACTCGGCCCATCATCTGGATTTACGTCCATCGCGTAGTTGAGCATAGGATCCGCAGGCCTGTTCGCCTCCTACACCGCAATCTGCTCCCTCGGCGTCTTGGGCTGAAGACGTTTCGGCGAAGGCCTGTTGGGCAGCTGTTCTGACATCGGAATTCAACCCTCAGACGGCCAGCAATCGGGTAACTTCGCCAACATCCGACAACGTAACCAGCCGGTCCGTCACATCAACGATCTCCCGGGCTCGTTCATCGCTTAGACGAGTAGTCGCCCACCGCATGAACTTCTCCTCAAGTTTGCTCGCACTCAGCGGATTCTGAGACCGCCCCTTCGAATAGTCCACGCGCTCCTTAAAAAGACCGCCATCCCGCGTCTTCACCTCAACAATGGCAGGCGCGCCGTCGGTAACCTCATCCAGCGCGGGCTCCGGCAACAAACTCGCTCGACTGTACAACTCGGCCACCGCCGGATCAGACCGCCTATCGATCAGAATATCGTCAGGATCGATCTTCCCGCTCACCGCGGCAACTGAAAGGATGTACTGCGAGTTGTGTGACTTGAGAAAGTTGTCATCGATAATCTCCACGCGCGCCGACTTCACCCGATGCGTGAAACTTTCGATGTCACCCGCCTCGAGTTCATGCGTCTTCATCAGCGATAAAATCGCGTCCAGACCTGAATGTATATCGCCGCAGCACGGATACTGCTTGAAGCCATCCGCATCCAGTATCCGATGATGCACACCCAGGCCATCCACCAGCCGCTCAAGATGCATATCAGTGGAAAAAGCATCGTAAATCGAGAACTTCGCATCATCCAGAATCTGAATCGGACCACCCATCCCGGCCTTCGCCAGCAGGGCAGCGCGCGTGCCACCCTGCGCCGCCATCCCAATCACGAACGGACGGGAGTCTTCCGATGGGTCGCTAACCCAGCTAATCATCCCCGTGGCGTTGATTCCGGCGAGCCCCAGCGCGTTCACGAACTGATCCTCGTCCAGCCCCAGCAGATGCCCTGCCGCGGCCGCCGCCCCAAAGTGCCCGAAAACAGCAGATGGATGAAACGAGTGCGGATACGCGATCTCCGACCCCGGATTCGCCGCATCTGAAATGCGACACCCAACGTCATACGCAAGCGCCAGTGCAGCAACCACATCGCGACCCGATGAGTGAAGATGCTCGCCAACCGTCAGCACCGTCGGCACAAACACAGCTGCCGCATGTATCCGAGACGCCCCGCCACCCTCAGCGTCCGCCGCATATCCCATCGTCCCATTCGCCAGCAGCGCGCCCAGCAACGACCCCTTCGCATCGCGCCCAAACACCGTCGACCCGCCGCTACCAGCCTCCTGAATCGCCATATCCCCAAGTACACGCACCGACGTGTACCCGGGCCGAGAGCCAAGAAGAATCGCGCCTATCGTATCCAGAATAATCTGCCGGGCGATATCTATCGCCCGCTCCGGCAAATCTTCGTACAAATATGACGCTGCGTAAGCGGCCATCCGCTGCGTGTACGGCCCAACCCCGTCCATCAATCTCCTCCGCCCACTCGCAAACGACGTCCTCCAGCCGAGCCCTGCGAGGCTCTGTGCAGCCGGGGACATGGTACG
>DBZV01000054.1:48668-50115 GCA_002311865.1 Dehalococcoidia bacterium UBA1151 | reverse complement strand
CAGTCGATCTTTCGCGCAGGCCCATCGGGAGATTCTGGACCTCAGCTTCAATCTTCACGGAGATGAAAACGGGCCCTTCCTCCTGCATGATATCTCCGATGCTGATCACGAACTCTTCCAGATCATCGAAGTGGTGCGTCGATTTGTACCCAACGCTCTTTGCCATTCCGGCATAGTCGATTCCCTGAGCGTTCGGCACGGGTTGACCGCCGGTGGTCGCGTAGCACTCGTTATCCAGCAGGAAGTGATAGAAGTTTCTGGGCGCTTTGCCAGCGATACTTGCCAGAACCCCCAGGTTCATCAGCAGCGCGCCTTCGGAGTCGAAATGAACCACTTTTTCGTCTGGCATGCCCAGCGCGAGCCCAAACGACGCCGAAGTGGTCTGGCCCATAGAGCTCTCTAAGCGCAGGTCACGATTCTTATTGGTAGTGACTTCACCCCAGTGGCTGCCAGTTGTTCCGGAGTGGGTGACGAGCGCATCGCCGCGGTGCGGTTGGAACGCCTTCAGAACCTCGATGCCATCGATCATATTAATTCTCCTGAGCGAGATTGCCTTTTAGCGGTTAAATCCGTGGTACTCGTCGCCAATCAGCACAACAACCGGACGTTTGGTAGCTCTTGCCTCTTCAAACGCCTGTGAGATTCGTGAGCCATCTGCATCTGTTTCGACGAGGTAGTAGTTGATGCCCATGGCGTGAAGGAATGGCTCTGTGTACTTCGCCACCGTGTCAGGGGTCGCACCCCGACGGGTCCACCCACGATAGCCAACTATCATCACAAGCGGGAATCCGACATCGAGCGCCATCCCACGAATAGAGTCGCCAGCCTCCATCATCCCCGTGTTCTGGATGAGGCACACGGGCGTCTTTCCGGCGACGTTGAGCCCAAGCGCGGTGGAAGGCGCCTCGCCCTCTCGAGAGACGGGAACGACATCGAGCCAATCTTCATTGGTCATCAACTCATATAGATAGTTGGTCTCGCTGTCTGGAATGGTGATCACATGGGTCACACCATTCTTTTTGAACTCTTCAATCAGCGTTTCTGGCCTCAGAATTTGAGCCTGTTGCTGAACCATTACGTCACCACCCCAACTTCCACAAGTGATTTCGGTGGCCGGATGATAGGTGATAACGATGAAATTGTCGCTTCCCAACGAATCGATTTGCATCGCTTCTTGATGTACGCATCCATCGGGACAGATATCCTCCACGGCATGTTTACAGCCTCATCCTTCTCATTCGTTCGAATGCCAGGGGTTCTTACTGCCACAGTGATTGCAGTTCTGATCGCGGGATGTGGAGGAGACGGACCCGTGGCGCCGCCGACCGCAACCGGCACCGCCGAGGTCCAGCGTGAACGGCCGACGCCCTTTGTGACCGAATCAGGTGCGAGTCGGGTGTCGGCCGCTGTATCTTCGATTGTTGAGTCGCCGACCGCGTTGGCTGAT
>DBZV01000054.1:18887-48608 GCA_002311865.1 Dehalococcoidia bacterium UBA1151 | reverse complement strand
CCGACCGCGTTGGCTGATACCGAGCCGGCGGTGCCGTTAGAAGATGATGGGCCGCCATCTGGAGCGCTTGCTTTCTTCTACCGGGTTAATTTCGGTTCGGAGACAGAATCTCTAAAAAATAGTGGCGGCGACATCTCATGGGAGTCTGGCAGCCGAGGCATCGTTCGGTTTATCCCAGAGACTGGCGAATCGACGGTGATCAAGTCGATTCGGACCACCAGCTTCTCCAGTAGCCCTATCTACCCCATCACGGTTGAAGGGCGACTCTTCGTGGTGCGTGATTGGGGTACCGACTGGACCATCGATAACCAGAGATTCTCGATCGAGGAACTCGATCCAACCACCGGGAAGGTCTTGCACAACGGGACCATAAACGCGGAGTGGTTCACAATCGCCGGCGACCAGGTCTTCTACATCAGCGAAATGGCTCGTGACCTCTTTGGCAACGCGACTGGCGGCGGGTAGCAGATGGTGCTTGACCTGACTACCGGCTCTGAGCGGGAGTTGAGCCAGGCCGATGGACGGTTGCGGTACGTGGCACACAGCCTGGTATCCCTGGATGGCACGTCTGTTCGCTCACACTCAATTCTCACCGGCGCCGTCGAATCGTCGACGCAGTACGATGGGCCGCTACTGGCTAATGTTTGGCCTCACTCCGAACGTGTGTTTCAGGGCGATTCGGCCATCTACTGGGCCACCGACATTGCACTTCCTGACCTAGCAGTGATTGCGGCCTATCCAGACGGCAATATCGCGGAGATACTCACCCTTGATCCGGAATCTGATGTCGATATCGTGCTTGATGAGCACGATGGACTCCTGCTGATCGGTGGGATCGGCAGTTCTAATCAACGGGGATTGGGTATTACCAGTCTTTCAACGTTTGATTTGAGCACTGGCGAGGTCAACGAAATTCCGATTGATCAGTTCATTGGCTCAGCGCGAGCAGAGGCTGGCGGCGGTATACAGGTACTTCGACTGCCGTAGCTCTATTCTCATGGTGCGCGGGCGACGGTGTACCAGCGAAAGCCGGTACTATTGCTCCGTTAATTTCTCAGCGCAATCAAATTCAATCCATCTTGCCACCGGAGCAGCAATGTCCGTCAAGCTTTTTGAGCCGATAAAACTTCGTGACGTGGAAGTGAAGAACAGAATCTTTGTGTCGCCCATGTGTCAGTACTCAGCAGTTGATGGCGTACCGACCGATTGGCACATGGTGCATCTGGGTACCAGGGCCGTGGGTGGAGCGGGGTTGGTCATGGCCGAGGCAAGTGGGGTTGTGCCAGCGGGCAGAATCTCTCCCAGCTGCACAGGAATCTGGGGCGATCAGCACGTAGACGCGTGGCGGCCGATTGTGGAGTTCATAAAAGGGCAGGGCGCGACCGCATCGATTCAGTTAGCGCACGCCGGGCGAAAAGCATCGCACGTACCTTCGTGGGAAGGGGGCGCACTGATTCCAGAGGACGAGCCCACCGGGTGGAAGCCGTTTGCCCCAAGCGACCTGCCGTTTGATGAGGACTATGCGATTCCTCAGGCTCTTACGGTGGATGAGATCCACCATCTGACCGATGCCTTTGGCGCGGCGGCGGAACGTTCGCTTGCCGCGGGCTTTGAGGTGATTGAGCTTCATTTTGCGCACGGTTATCTGGCACACGAATTTCTATCCCCAATCTCAAACAGGCGAGAGGACGAGTACGGCGGGTCGCTGGAGAATCGAGCGCGATTCGCACTTGAGACGACAGCAAAAGTCCGTGAAGTGATACCGGATCACCTGCCGCTACTGGTGAGGATTTCCGCATCCGAGTACGTGCACGGAGGTTGGGATCTGGAGCAGTCGATTCAGCTCTGCAAGTGGCTCAAGGACATTGGGGTGGATATGATCGACGCCTCCTCAGGCGGCAATTCGCCAGCTCAGATAATGGAACTCTATCCCGGCTATCAGGTGCCGTTTGCCGCGGCCATCAGGGAGAAGGTCGGTATTGCTACCGGTGCGGTGGGTCTCATCACGGAGGTGCGTCAAGCAGAGCAGATTCTCGCGGACGGAGAGGCGGACGTGGTGTTGCTGGCGCGCGAGCTGTTGCGCAACCCGTACTGGCCGCTTACCGCCGCACACGAACTGGGCCACGATATCAAGTGGCCGTTGCAGTACACGAGGGCGAAGCCGGAGTAGTGGTTACCGGCGATCTACTAACCCCATTTGGGGACGATGTCCGCGGGGCCAACGCCGACATCGAGCCGCTCGATTGAGTTGCGGCCGGATACGGTTACGTACAGCGATTTGCCCCACCATGCCACGTTTGTGACGCCGTTTCCGCCCATCGCGTAGCTGGCCAGAAGATCGCCAGAATCGGGGTCGACGACGTCCACTGAGCCGTTCATCCAGCGGGCGACCCACAGTCGGCCGTGCTCGTCGAACTGCATCCCGTCCACGGTGGCGTTGGGGAACTCGCGAACGACGCGATCGTTGGCCAGCGTGCCATCGGCTGCGATGTCGTAGCAATGAATTGAGTTTGTTCCCGAGGTGCCCACAAACAGGCGTTTCTGGTCTGGATGCACGGCAAGACCGTTTGGGAACGGCATGTTGTGGCCAAGCCGATCCACGCCTGTGGGGCGGTTATCGCTATCCACGTTGATCCTGTAGACGCCACCGTTGGCCAGATTCTCGTCTTTCCCGGAGTCGGAGAAGTAGATGTTGCCCTTCAGATCGAGTGCGATGCCATTCGGGCCGACGTAAGAAGTCCCTTCGTAGCTGTCGGTCAGCACCTCCATCGCCCTGGTGCGGAGGTCGAATCTGGTGATTCGATCGCCCATATGATCCGCGGCAACAAGGTGCCCACGGCCGTCGTACTTGAGGCCGTTCACCTGACCCCCGGTGTGCGTCCAAACTTCCACCGTGCCATCACTGGAGAATCGCCCCAGCGTGCCTAGCTCTATGTAGTTCACAAAGTAGAGGTCGCCATGGTCGTCGAAAATTGGACCTTCGGCAAAGGCGATATTTGAGACGACCGGATAGGGGACCAGTGAAGCCGGAAGTGGAGGGTAGTCAGCCATTGGGATGCGCTCCTGTGGATTGTGGAAGTCGAAGGAATATGTCAGGGTCATCAGTTGAGCGATTCTGTCAGTGACGGTGTCCGTTCGCGGGCATCGAGGAGTCGTTCAAGTGTGCGGTAGCCGATCCCAAGTTACTACGCGGCCTGTCGGCGCGACAGGATCTCTGATTCCATGGCATACAGCGCAACGGAGAATCGCTCGGGGAAGCCCCGCCGCGTACTTGATTTAGTCATCGCATTCCTCCCCGACATCACAGCATGAATTCAGTCAAAGCCCATGTCGATCGGCAGGTACGCGTTCCAATATTCGACGATCCGGTAGTTTTCAAATCGGTAGATGGCGATACCGCATTGGAGGCTTCCACGGCCTGGCAACGGCTCCGGGTAGTGGTAGCGGAGGCGTCGGGCGACGAGATCGCCGCCGACGAACACATCATCAAACCAGCCTTCGTAGCCGGGTGAGCGTTCGCGGAACGCGATCAGATCCGGTTTCACGTCGCCGGGGCGCTCGGTTCTCGTTCCCTTTGGCCCGTGGATGACGTAAGGGTCGATCACCAATTCCTGGATCGATTCGAAGTCGTCGCTGCGGTTCTGATAGAGGACGGCATATCGGATCATGGTCGCCAGGTTCGCCTCCTCGTCCGCCGTGAGTGTTTCAGCAGACGCGATTGACCATTGTTCCCGCGGTCGCGGGTCGCCGGGCCACGGGCCGGTATCGGACGGACGGTCGGCCACCCAGTACTCTGCGAGCCTGCCGTTCTCGAAACGCCAGATACCGATCGTGGATGAACGATGTTTTCGTTTCCCTGTCTGAGGGTCCGCCTCACCGGTCGAGTATCGAACGGCTACCCTGTCCCCCTGGCGATCACGTCATGCATCTCATACCGTTTCCCGGGAGCGTTCGACCGCTTGCTCTCGATAGCGGCCGGATACGTTTGCGGGGTGTGGGTCACTGTCCCTGCGGGGCCATGCCCCACGTAGGAGGGAGCCATGAGTTCTTTAGCGAGGTCGAGGTTTCCTTCTTCAAATACCTCGTGAACCCATCGTTCAAGTGCCGCTACGTTTCGCTCTTCGATTGACGACATCGTGCCTCCTTCAACGCCCACGGAATCTTTCCGGAGCGACTGTCAGTTGGACCTCCACCGCCCGATTCGCAGCCCACTCTGCGCGAATATCCCGTACGACACGACCAAGAGGATCACGATGTTTGCGATACCCAGCCGATTCCACCGGCCATCGGGAATAATTTGCCAGTACGTGATTACGATCGCGAGAGCGAGACTGAGCATCAAGACGCCGCGGGCGATGATGTGTCGAGCTTCGGGGTTCGAAGTACCGTGAGTCGCGTTCAGCATGAACGCCATGGCAAACATGGTCAGGCCTATGAGTCGTGTCCAGTCTTCGGCATGCAGATTGACAACGTAGTCGACACCGGACAGTTCATTGCTGAAGCGCGGCAGGAAAAAGAAGGCCACGCCCCATGCGGCAAAGATCACAGAGCCGAAACGAAACCATGACATCTTCCAACACCTATATCGCTCTAATCACCGGACCTGCCATCGGGATTCTACTGTTTCCGGGTATCGAACGCTTTTCTAGAGACGATTGTGATCACCCGCCGGCCCACCGCGTCCTTTCGCTCCCTGAACAGGGCACAGGGCGCGGTGCCGGTTTCATCGTCGATGGCCATCATGAGGGCATACCGCGGCCCTGGGCGCTATAACCAAGGGTGATGGCTACCGTCAAGCTGGAGCAGCATGCCCACTCGCGGCCCATTACTTGATTCAGTGCCTGGGGCCGGGTCAGTTCCGCTTGAGCCAATGTCAGTCGTTTCATATCTGACATTTTCGCTGGACAATTAGCCACTGATCGAATCGTATGCCTACGATAATGCGCTCCTGTGATTTGATTAGCGGGAGCCGAATCATATCGTCATAGCGGGGCTTGGAGGCCTGAAATGGGTGAAATCCATGGGCCTGCTCCTGCTGCCGCGTCATCCTGAGTGTAGCGATAGCAGAATCGAAGGATCTCAGCGTCGCATACGCACTGGCGTTCGATTGAGCCTCATGCGCGTTCCACGTTGAGATCCTTCGGCTGCGTTCCGGCCATCGCCTCCACTTCGCTCAGGATGACGCGGTGTTTGACTTGCTCCCAAAGTCGCGTCGGATTACTGAATTTTGGCCATCAATCCTAGATTGATGTTTGAGGATTTAGACTTTGTGGTGAGAAGGAAGTACCATGCTGCGATTCCATTCAGAAACATTTTCACGAGGACACAACATGGCGGAGATCCGACCCAATCGGGTGAAACGAAAGCTGGCCGCGGGCGAGAGCGCTGTTGCGATTGGTGGGCTGGTTACCGCCGACCTGATTGAGCAGTTTGGCCCAACCGAGGCTGATGCTGTCTGGATTGAGGGGGAGCACGGCGCGATCGACTTCCTTGAGATAGGCGATCAGACGCGCGCATGCGATATCTGGGGCAAGACGTCAGTTGTTCGAGTGAACTCGCACGACTACGGCCTGATCTACCGGACGCTTGATCGGGGCGCCCAGGGAATCGTCGCACCGCACGTCAGCACCAGGGAGCAGGCGGAGTCCATCGTTCGGGCCGCCAAGTTTGCGCCAGTCGGCATGCGCGGCATGTTCACCAGCCGCCAGGGCATTGGCGTTCCCAACTACCACGCGGTGGCCAATGACGAGTCGCTCGTAGTCGTGTTGATCGAAGAGATCGAAGCCGTGGAGAACCTCGATGAGATTCTCAAGGTTGATGATATCGACTGTTTCTTCGTTGCACCCAGTGACCTGGCTCAGACTATGGGACACATTGGCGATCTGAGTAACCCGAAGGTCAAGTCGACGATTGAGGGTGCGATAAAGAAGATAGCGGACGCAGGGCGATGCCCCGGCGCACTGGCGAGCGAGGAGCAGGTTGCGATGTACCGAGAGTACGGTGCGCGTTTCTTCCTCACCAGTATTGATCCGTGGATCAACCGCGGAGTATCTGACTTTGTCACCAGGATGAACAGCGTTTGAGATTCGAGATTGGTTAATCGACGATCTGTTCCAGTTCAAGTTCTGCTCTTGATCGGAACACTTGGTTTCTACGGCATCTACTGGTTCTACATAACCGCAAAGGAGATGCACGAGCACCAGGACGAGAACATCACACCAGCTGGCAACTGGACGATTCTGGCAATTCTGCCACTGCTCAACATCTACGCGTACTGGCAGTTCGCGAAGTATTTCGGGCGGCTGACGGGTGACAAGTACTCCCCGGCGGTGCTGACGCTCTTGATGTTGTTGCCACCTCTGGGCGTGTTCGTTTCGCCAATCGGTTTGGCAGTCGTCCAGATCGAGCTAAACCGCGTCGCCGATGGGTCCGGGGACTCTGAGCGGGTAGAAGACTAGGGGATTAGACTCGCTCGGCAACGTGCAGACGTGCTCCAAGGACGCCCGCAGCGGCCAGAACAGCCAGGGACCACCAATAACGTCGTCCTGTGACGTTGAGCGGCAGCGTCCTTTCAAGCGCGTCTTGTACGCCCGGGCCTGCGCCGGGTACAGACTTATCTGCCGCGATCTGGATGGGGCCCCGAAGCCGCTCGACAGACTCAGCTACGTCCGGTGAGTCGAAATCGAGATCTGGCATGGGGTTATGGGCGAACTCATTGCGTATGCGCCCGAGGGAGCGCAGTTCAGCCAGCATGCGTTCTCCAATCAAGCCCATCTCGCGAGCAGACGTGCATTTGGTTGAGTAGTCCAGATCGGCGGGGGCACCAAGTTTCTCAGCGTCGAGCCGGTTCTTCAGTCCAGCAACGATGAGCATCCCGAGCAGGTTGTCCAGAACTGAACCGGCCAGGATACTCGCAGACCTTGGATCTGAGTCAAACAGGCCTTTCAGAGATGCTTTTGTGTCAGATGAACTCAACCAGGAGTCGAAGCTCCACGCCTCGGCGCTGGCTGATTCGGAATCCACGGTCAACTGACCCCAGTAGTTTGGCAGTTAGTTCGGCCGCAGCGTGTCATCTGCCGGGGTCAAGCCGCAGATGAATCAGAGCTGCGAAGGTAGAGCGGAACGGCGTGAACTCGGGCGTGAACACCATCCTTCAGGTAGGGCCGGAGGTGGCGATAGATCTCGTTCAAATGGCGGTCCACTGTTCGAGTGGAGACTTCAAGCTCACTGACGATTGCGTCATTGTTATGGCCCTGCGCGACCAGAGCTATCACTTCCAGCTGTTTTGGTGTCAATCCCGTGAGCGGGGAGTCGCTGCGAGGTCGTAGCCCGGCCACGATTACCGGATCGATCACGGTCATCCCGGCGGCGGAACCACGGATGGCTCTTGCCAGTGCATCCACATCGCCAACTGACTGTTTGAGGAGGAAGGACCAACCGGCACCTTCGCCGAGGATGATCTCTCTTACGGAGTTGAAATCCTGGCGTCCTGTCAAAACTACAATTCCCAGGTTAGGAACGATCTGCCTGGCTTCGTGGCCAACTTTTATTCCATCCGTGTCTGGACCCAGATACAGGTCAAGAAGTGCAACGTCTGGGTTGTGCTTCCGAATCGCCTCGAGGGCTGTTGGGCCATCCGATGCGCTGGCGACAACTTCAATGCCGTCCAGACCAGCCAACACACGTGTGAGCAAGTCACGCATCAACGCTTCATCTTCAACCACGATCACCCGTGTTGGTTGATCAGCCAATTTCCCTACCTCCGGCATGGCGCCTTTGATGCCGTCTACTCGCTGGCATCATGGCTGGCCATTGTGGCTTTGTTCAATTGCCGCGATACGATATCTGTTAGTTCTTTGATGTCATCATCTTCCGTTTTACGAGATACCAGTCTGGCGGCCGCTATTGCAGCGGCAAGTGTGTTTGACAGATCGAGAGCCAATTTTGGATGGATATCCATGGTCGACGGCCCCTCATCACTCTGAGAGGCAGCATCATCACTCCCCGTGGCACCCAATTCAGAACTCAACCACAGTCTCTCGCAAAATGGATTCAATTCCCGGCATTCTAGCAACTCATCCGTCTATCGTCCTGCCGGATTTGCTTCGGAAGTTGAGCGGACATGCGATTCGCATGTTGAACAGGGATTCTGGCGGGCTACTGCTCTTCAGTGACGGGCTGAACAAACCCGGCATTGGAGAATGCCTCATCCAGAACGGCTACCACCGCGCGCAACTCGCCCCTTGCAGACTCAGGGATAAGGCAATTGTTTGTAGTTGCGCATTCGATCGCGTAAGCGTTTTGGATGCGCGAGAACTCACCGCAGGAGTACCGGATAGCCGTTCGGAATTCGTCGTTGGGTAGCTGCGCAACGTTACCTGGAAAACAGGGCCCGAATTTGAAATCGGTGGGGTGCCATTCCCAGGGCTGTTCCGCAGTGATCATTAACTCGGCTTTATGGATCAGCCACGGCCTGACCCACGCGCCGGGCGGGGGAGCAAACTCACGCGACTGCAATCGTTTCACTTCTTTGTAATTTTTAACACCGTCAATCATGACAGGCGTTAAGGCGGCGCCAATAATCAGAGCGGCCACTGCGAAGACCATCCAGAAATCTCTTCCTGAAGGGTTGCGCATGCGCTGCCGCATGTTTGAGGGAAGCATACTCATAGGTTTAAAAGTCGTACGAAGAAAATTGAATTGCCGACTCTGAAGTATGCGCTCTTGATCACACCAATGGAATGAGGAATGTGCAATAGGGCGCGCATATGGGCATCAGGATTGCGTTTCACTTGACATCGCACGCGAATCAGATAGCTTTCTCGCCCACCAGTGATATCGATTCCATGGCCCGGTGAAAGGACCCATTTATGTATCCCAGCGACATTCGCCAGAAGATCGCCAATAACGAGCTTCTTCTGGGGACGTCATTGTTCTCACGCGAGCCGCATGTGGCTGCCGCGATATACACCGCCAAGCCCGACTGGGTGTGGATTGATCAGGAGCACAGCCCCTGGGGTACTGAGTCGATTGGCATGATCTGCGTGATGGCACGGCAGGCTGGAATCGTAGGTGTGATCCGCGTGCCGTGGAATGATCCAGCACATATCAAGAAGGCGTATGACGTTGGAGCAACCGGCGTTATGGTGCCTCAGGTGGACAATCCCGAAGAGGTCGCAAAGGCGATCAACTATGCCAAATACCCACCAATTGGCAATCGTGGCATTGCACCGTTCTTCGCGGGCATGATGGGCCTGACGCAGGACGACGTAATCAAGCACGCCAACGATGAGACGCTGCTCATAATCCAGATGGAGAGCGTGGAAGCCTACGAGAGGGTTGATGAGACCCTGGCGATGGATAACTTCGAGGTATTGCTGGTTGGACCAACCGATCTGTCAGCGTCACTGGGAATTCCCGGCCAGATCCACGACGATCGCGTCGAGCAGATCATGTCCGATGTCGCATCCAAGATGGCAGGTACCGGCAAGGCCCTTGCGACCACGTTTGGTGACCCCGAAGACTGCCGGCGTTGGATCCGCGAGGGTTACCGCATGATGAACGTCTCCAGCGTGCTGTCACTGGGCATCACAGGCACCAACAAGTACTACGCCGAATTCCGGGAAGAGTTCGGAAACTAAGTTCAGATACTAGCAATACATAACGTCAAATTATCCTCGCAAGAGAGGCCCGTTTTCGTCGCTGCTCTGGTCCGGAGTTAGCCAGCGGTCACAACCACTCGGGTCGCCTCTGAGCCGCCGGTTTTTCCGTGCCATTCCGCCAGCTCAAATGCGGCCTGGATTTCGTTCAGCGGAAAGGTGTGGGAAACGAGATCCAGCAGCGGATACTTGTCTTTGGTGCGCACCAGCATGCGCAGACAGGCTTCGATCACCCAGGGGTTGTAGTGGGCGAGGCCAATCCAGCGAATTTGCTTGCCAATAATCTTGCTGGCGGGCATAGAAATCTCATCCTGCACGATGTTGCCGATATCGATGTAGGTTCCGCCGGTGCGGATCATGTCCAGCCCCTCAAGCGTCGCGGAGGCCACGCCAACGACCTCGATCGCCTTGTCAGCGCCAACGCCGCCAGTGAGTTCGTGGACTCTGTCAACGCGTGCTTGCGGGGTGTCGTACTCGGTCAGATCAATCGTGGAGGTGGCGCCGCATCGCATTGCCAGGTCCAATCGGGCCTTCTGTCCATCGATGACGATCACCTGCGATGCGCCGGTCTCTGCGGCAATTGCCGTTGCGTAAATTCCAAGTCCGCCCGCACCCTGCACAACAACGGTATCGCCATCGTCGACATCTGCCAGATGGATGCCCATCATCACCTGGGCCATTGAGCAGTTGACTGTTGCCAGGGCCGGATCATAGCCGTGGAGCTCTTCAGGTACTTTGAATGCCCAGTGGTTGGGCTGAAGAAGGAAGTACTGGGAGAAGCCTCCATCGCAGTAGGGGTACTCCTCGAACGAGTGGATCATGTTTGGCCGCATCCGGTAGGCGCAGGCGTGCAGTTGATTTTTCAGGCAGTTGATGCAGCGCATGCAGGGAAAAAAGAACGGGAAGACAAGCCTGTCGCCTTCCGATATTGGACGTCGGAGTGAATCGGTTGTCACGCCCTTGCCCAGGCTGTGAACGGTGCCGGTGAACTCATGTCCGGGGATCTTCTTCGGTTTGGGAGTATCGGATGCCATGGAGTTTCGGCGTTGGTGTAGATCAGATCCGCAGACCGCAGCACCGGTATTCCTAATTAATATCGTTCCGGACTCAACGGCAGGGACTTCCAGTTCTTCGATTTCGAAGATGCCTTCGTTGCCTCCAAGGGTTGCCGCAAGACCTTTCATTACTCTTCTCCAGATGTATGTATCGGACTGTGGTTAGACAAAAATATGGGTCCGGCGAATCTACTCCGGTCGTCAGGTTGCGTCCAGTGGTGGAATACGCCTATAAAACCGTCGAGGACCGGCTGAGAGGGATATACTCCCGTGCCGTAGTCAAAAATCCTTGGATATCTGGAGGAGACGACAATTTGAAGGTTGCGACCTGGCACGGGGGCACCGAATTCACGATAGATGAGGTGGCTGACCCAGCGCCCGGGCCTGAGGATGTGATTGTGGAAGTCGAGGCAGTTGGAGTCTGCGGGACAGACGTTCACATCACGAAAGGGCTCTTCCCCTCTGTCCCGCCAAAGGTGCTGGGCCACGAGTTTGGCGGGAAGATCGTTGCAGTTGGGACGTCGGTAGACGCCGCGAGAGTGGGACAGGACGTGGCGTGCGATATCACGTCGCACTGTTTTGAGTGTGTAGAGTGTCTGGACGGACGCTGGAATCGCTGCGAGCGATCAACTGATTCGTCTGGTGCGTTCGCTCAATTCGCTGTGGTGCCGAGCAGTTCTGCCGTGGAGATACCGGCAACGCTCGGGGTGGAGGACGCAGCGCTCACTGAGCCGGCGAGTTGCTGCCTGTCTGGCATCGAGATGTGCGGTCTGACAGGTGGAGAGTCTGTTCTGGTTATAGGCGGCGGTGCGATGGGTCTTTTCACGATGGCGTTCGCAAAGTTGGCGGGCGCTGAAACCGTGATCCTGTCTGACCCCATTCCAGAACGCAGGGCGATGGCGATGCAGCTTGGGGCCGATGTTGTTCATGACCCGGGAGACTCCGATATCTCGGAACTGGTGGCTGACTTGACCAACGGACGGGGAGTGCATCTTGCCGCAGAAGCCGTTGGTAGTCCGTCTCTCGTTAGGCTGGCATTGGACCAGACGCGGCCGCGTGGGACGCTGCTTCTAATTGGTGTGAGTCCGCGGGGAACTCGCCTGCCAATCGATCTGTACGATTTTCAGTGGCGTGAAACGGTCATCAGGGGCGCATTTGGCAGAGGAACTGCGTATGCTCGTACGCCTACCGCACTGGCGGATCTCAATCTTGATGGGTTCATCAGCCATCGGCACGGTCTGGATGGTGTGGCTGATGCCATTGCCGCCACCGGGTCTGGAATTGGTGTAAAGACGGTAATTCGACCGAACGACTAAGCCGCAGGGCAGCCTAAAAAGGGCTAGAAGGACAAACAGTTAGATGCTTGAAAGATTTCATGTTCCGGAAGATATAGCGGTTCGGGTGCCTCAAGAAGACATGCGAGCCAGCGTTGAAGATATCTTCGACAAGATGGGCATGACGCATGAGGCCTCGGTCCAGGCCGCAGATGTGCTGCTGTACGCAGACCTCAGGGGAATCGAGTCGCATGGTGTATCAAACATGATGCGGGCGTATGTGGCTGGCTTTGGAGCGGGTCGTATAAATCCAACTCCAGAGCCAAAGATTGTTCGAGAAGCCGCCGCCGTCGCAACAATCGACTCCGACCGCGGGCACGGGCTGGTTATTGGTCCGTACGCCATGAACATGGCGATCGAGCGCGCGAAAAACTACGGAATTGGCTCAGTCTCCGTGACCAACGGGGCACACTTTGGCGCGGCTGCGTACCACGCTGCCATGGCGCTGGAGCACGACATGATTGGCTTGGCCATGACAACCGGCGGCGTTGCGGTTGCTCCCGTTGGGGGAGCGAAGCCGATGGTTGGGCTGAATCCCATCGCTATCGCCGCGCCGACCAAAGATGAGCCGCCGTTCATTTTCGATGCTGCAATGAGTTCAGTGGCTGGCAATAAGATTTCGCTGGCCAAGCGGTTGGGTGTGAATGTAATGCCTGGCTGGATTGCTCGGGCCGACGGCACTCCAATCATGGAAGATACTCCCATTCCGGACGACTATATGATGCTGCCGCTTGGCGGGACTCGTGAGATTGGAGCCCACAAGGGGTACTCGCTGGCCGTGATGGCGGAGATCTTGTGCAGCGTTCTCAGCTCCGGTGGAGCAGGCCCATTCCGCAGAGGCGGTGCGTCGCATCATTTCGTGGTCTACAACATCGACGCTTTCTGTGATGTTGACACGTTCAAGACCGATATGGACGAGTACATGCGGGCGCTTCAGGACACGCCCACCGCGCCCGGAAACGACCGGGTCGTATACGCAGGGCTTCCTGAGCATGAGGAAGAGCCTGAGCGGCGTGAAAAGGGCATTCCTTACCACCCCGAGGTAATCGAATGGTTCAAGAGCATCGTTGGTGAACTTGGCCTGCCAGATCGGTTCGCGTAGGGAATAACCATAGTGGTAGCCGCGAGGATTGCTACTACGGGGAATCGAGCAGCCAGGCACATGCAATGTGCCGCTACATTCGCGTCAAGCGGTCTCAAGATGTGTCCGGGGGGGCGTTTGGGTCGTGTTCCGTGTACTCGTATTTGCGGACCCCTGGAATGTACTGCCAGACGAGAAGCACCACTACGATCGCAACCGCGCCGCCCAGGACCATTGTGTTGCCGGCGCCGATTGCGCCTGACATTGCGCCAACCTCAGCCTGTCCCAGGTGATTGGCACCCATTGCTGAGAATGAGTGAGCGCTGGTTGCCCGGCCCAGCATTGCGTCTGGGGTAGTCAACTGCACGATCATCTGCCTCATGACCATCCCGATTGCATCTGTCGCCCCAAGGAGTGCAACGATGCCGAGGCCAATCAGGAAATTGGTGTTCAGGCCGAATGCGATCAATAGCACCGCATAGACCATGGTTGCGCCAAGGACCAGAAGCCCTTTTCGCTTCCATGAGGTCGTCTTCAACACGACCATTGATCCGGCGATGCCACCGATGGAGTTGGATGATCTCAGCAATCCAACTCCACCGGCACCGTAGCCGTAGAGGTGATCTGCAAATACCGGGAACAACTCCCGATAGAAACTCATCACCGTGACACCGATGTCCATTAGATAGAGCCCCGGTAGGATTCGGTGACTCCTGACGTATGTCCACCCTTCCTTGAGGGATTGGATGCTGACTCTTTTCGCTCCGGCTGCTGGCGCTCCACTAACTCTGATCAGGTAGGGAAGGAACACGGTTAGACCACCCAGAACCGCGGCGGTTCCGAATGATCCAGCTGGACCCCAAACCTTGAACAGCAAAATGAAAATTAGTGGGACGATGACAGATGAGATTTGCATCGTTGCCGAGTTAGCGGCCACGGCTTGTGGAAGCGCCCTTCTCGGTACCACTCGAGAAACCATCGCTGTTCGCGCTGGCTGGCCAAGGGTCAAAGCCATACCTGAGACCATGGTCACAAAAAATATATGCCAGGGTTCAAGCCTGTCGGTGGCGGCGGAAATGGTGAGCCCAATCAGCATCAGGAACGGTACAAGCTGGGTGAGAGACATTAGCCGTTTGCGGTCGGCATTGTCCGCCAGTGCGCCCCCGTAAATTACGAGCGGCATTTGGATGAGTTGCGTTAGTCCAAGAACTCCCAGCAGCGCCGCCGACCCGGTCTCCTCGTAGAGCCACTGCAGCGCGGTGAGGTTCCGCAGATTCATCGTGCCGGTTGATGCCAGATTTCCGATCCACAACATTCGGTAATCGTGATAAGCGAATGCGCCTCTAAAACCGAATCGCTTCTTTTTCACATCAACGGGAGATGTCAACGCGCGCTGCCTGCGCCCAGGGCGATTTTCTGGTGTCTGATGTGCACGGCGGGATAGTACGCCCGCAACACTCGCGAGGCAATGGATTCAACGTGTTTGGCTCTCTGTTTCCCCAGCATGCTGGACTCTTGACCACCCAGTGTCATGGGCGCATCATCTGCTCCGGAAATAGAGCAAATTGGCAATCATCCGAACGGAGTGTTACTCATGAAGGTCCTGGTCACTGGCGGCTCAGGAATCGTTGGCCACTATGTCATCGACGAGCTGTATCGGAACGGGCACGAGGTGATCAACGCTGATGTAGTGAGGATGACCAGCAATCTGACTCACAGTGGGACGATCGGTATGGCCAGTGCGGACCCTGCTCTCGCAATGCGAAAAGATTGGCCTCGCACGCCAGCGTTCTTTGAGGTTGATGTGACGGAGTACGGACAGGTGATTTCAGCGATGGGTGGGTGCGACGCGGTGATCGCCCTTGGTGCGCGTCCCAGTGCGGATAACTACACGGAGGAAGATGTTTTTCGGACGAACACTACGTCCATGTGGAACGTCTGCCGAGCGGCTGAACAGCTGGGCATCGAAAGCGTGGTGCTTGGCTCGTCGTACAACGCAATTGGAGCGATGGGCACGGCCGCGCGTTGGGAGAAGAATGAGGTGAAGCCGCCTGACTATTTCCCAATTGACGATGTGCAGGGAACGCGCGCAGAGGATCCGTACAGTGTCGCGAAGTGGCTGGGTGAGCAAACGGCCGATGCGTTTGCCCGCCGCAATCCGAACATGCGAATCGTCAGCGCGCGCTTCAATGGCATGTGGGACGACGCCACGTTCAAGAAGCTGGCGGCAAATCCGGCTACCGACCCGTGGGAGCGGTGCCAGGGATTCTGGACTTATCTGCACATTGCAGATGCGGCGCTTGCATGCCGGATGGCGATCGAGTCGTCGGGCTGGTCGGGGCACGAGCGGGCGTTCCTTCACGCGGACGATATCCTGCTGGATATCCCGACGATGGAGGCGATCAGGGTGGTCTACCCGGACGTGCCGCTCAGGCGGGAGTTTGAGGGCTTTGAGCCGCCGATACTCAATAATGTGGCGAAAGATGTGTTTGGCTGGAAGCCGCGCTACTCATGGCGAGATCAGAAGTTCCAACCTTAGGTCAGCGCTCTCAATTTCACTCAGGGCGCAATGGCGATGAATAGCGCGCCGGCAACGATCACCAGTCCGCCGACCAATCGCCCGCGCCCGAATCGCTCACCAAGAAACACAGACCCCATGATCACACCGATCACGATACCAATCTCGCGAAACGTCCCTACGTAGCTAACGCGAGCGATCTCGAATGCCGTGAGCACCAGACCGTAAGCGGTGAACTGGAGCAAGCCACCTACGACTGCCGAACGCCTGTGAGTCGCCCACTCTTGAACAAAATCGGCGCGTGCGAACCGCCGGATCAATACCGGCAGCGTCCCAATTGTGGCGGCTGAAGTCACAAAGTACATGTAGAGGAATGGCGAGACGTATTCGACACCTCGTTTATCCACAATCGAGTAGATTCCGATGAGCACTCCTGTGGCCAGGGCATAGATGATGCCGCGATCTCGCAGCAGCGCTATCGGATCGCTCAGCATCGCCCTGAATCTTCCCCACCAGGTGATCAGGAATATTCCGGAGAATATTGCGAGTACGCCAATCCAAACCAGCGGGGAAATCTCCTCGGTCAGCACAACCAGTCCCAGCACCGGAATTAGCATCAAGCCTAGCCCTCTTGCGATGGGGTAGACCAGCGAGAGGTCGGTGTGGATATAGGCGCGGCTGAGGGTGATGAAGTAGACGATGTGGAGTAACCACGTTGCGAGGATGAAGATCCATCCCACCAAACCTGGTGGGCTGAGGATGAACAGTACGATTGCAATTGGAGCTAGCAGCAGGTTCGCCGACGCGGCCATGAGCCATGTGAATATCTCCGGCGTGGTGCAGCGCTTGGTGAAGAAGTTCCATGAGGCGTGCGCGAATGCCGAAAAGATTACGAGGGTTAGAGCTGTGGCGCCCAATGGAAAACTAGCGCGCTCTTAGTGCCGGATGGCGCCATACAATGCAGGCAAGGCCGGGAATTAGTATGCAACTCTGGCTGTGGCCTCAAGCACCCAGCCGACGCGCAGTTCAACCTCGCCGTCAGACCAGGGCTTGCTGATGAAGTCACGGGCGCCAAGATTGCGGGCCGTGCTTAGATCTTCCGGGCGTCCTTTTGCGATCACCATCAGTACGGAAATATCCCGGTGTCGTGGGTTTTCCTTCATATTGCGGAGGAGCTGAAAGCCGTCCACATGAGGCATTGCCACATCAAGAAGGATCAGATCTGTGGAGTGTTGGTCGATCATGTCAGGGACTTCGGCGCCATCGGAACCTTCCACGACTTCGTATCCGGCGTCCTCAAGATGGTCGCCAGAGCCAGCCGGACATCCTCGCTATCGTCCACCAACAATATTCGAGCCATGGTCTCCCTGAGTTCCTCCACACTTACGGCAAATCCATCTACCGCTCGCGCCATTGTACGGACGAAGGCGCTTTCTGCGCACGAGATTGGTTACAAGAAGGTAACGTCCGGGCGGAAATTAAGTTACCGTCAGCAACAAATATTCTTTGCCAATGAGAGGTACCAGTCGGAAACAGATGCACTACCAGAACGAACGCACATCAGGTTGCCGGATATCAGATGCCTGGACGTATCGGGGTCTCAAGACGGTCATTCTTGAGAATGAATCCATCAAGGTCACGGTGCTTGCTGATAAGGGCGCTGACATCTACGAGTTCATCCACAAGCCGACCGACACCGATTTCATGTGGCGCACCCCGACGGGCGTACGGGATCCACGGAAGTTCATTCCAACTACTGGCTGGCCTGATGGCATCTGGCATGACGTGTACGAAGGCGGCTGGCAGACGCTGGCGCCCACGGGCGGTTCGCCGATGAACTATGCGGGTGCTGAGATCGGGCAGCATTCCGAGGCGACCACGATGCCGTGGGATGTGCAGATACTGGAAGACACACCCGAGACCGTGAGTGCGAAGTTCTGGGTTCGCACATATCGTACGCCGTTCTACATCGAGAAGACGCTGACCATTAACGCTGCTGAGTCTGTGCTCCATGTTGAGGAATCCATAGTTAATGAGGCTGAGGAATCTTCCGACGCAGTGTGGGGGCAGCACATCGCACTGGGCGCGCCGTTCTTGTCAGACGGATGCCGGTTAGATATTCCGGGTGGCGACTACTGGGTGCCGGGGGAAGGTGCGATGGATACTCGGAGGTTGAAGTCCGGTCAGACAGGCTCATGGCCAATGGCGACTGGTTCGGATGGCAGTGAAGTCGATCTGCATACCATTCCGGCCAAGTCTGCTCGAATGCAGGACTACATGTCTTTCATGGACCTACCAGAGGGCTGGTATGCGGTGACAAATCCCGAGCGCGGCGTTGGCTTTGCGTTCCAGTTCCCCGCGGACGTGTATACGCACCTATGGTACTGGCAGGTGTTTGGTGGCGGAAGCGGTTACCCGTGGTACCGGCGGACGTACAACGTGGGGTTGGAGCCGTTCACTAGCCTGCCGAACGGCCAGTCGCGGCCTGGGAGCGATGAGCCGACCTCCATCAAGCTGGCGGCCGGGGAGCGGCGCACCATCTCGATGAAGGCGATTGCGTATGTGCCGCCGAACGGCTTTCAGGGTGTGAAAACCGTTGGCGACGCGGGTGGTGTTGAATTCGAAATTGGTTAGGCCTCGGCCAACACCCCGCCGTCGACCTTGTGGGCGTTGATCCAGTCCCAGTCGAGGGGCACGCCGATACCGGGGCCTTCGGGGGCGAAGACGTTGCCATCGGAGTCGATGCCATCGAGGTCGTCGTTGTAGCCATCGCCGTAGACGGGTGCTTTGGTGGTCTTTACGAGCGGGTGGATTAGTCCAAGCTCGAAGAAGTTTGTGTTTCTGATGGACGACATGATGTGGCGGTGGACCGGACCGGGGCCGTGAAGTTCAACATCAAGGCCAAACCCTTCTGAGGCGGCCGCGATCTTCATCGCTCCGGTGATGCCACCATCTTCGTGTGCGCCGCAGCGAACGTAGTCAGTGCTATCGGCAACGATGAAATCGACGTGCTGTTCTAGTAGTCGGATGTGCTCGGTCTGGAGGATTGGCGTCTTGATCATCTGGCGCAGCTTCCGGTGGGCGAACTGGGAGACGCCGCCGTCCTTGTATGAGTCCTCGTACCAGAAGAAATTGGCCTCATCGCAGGCCCTGCCAACGGCCAGCGCCTGACCGAAGTTTTCGTACTCGCATGCCGGGTCGATCAGCAGGTTCATGCGATCGCCAACCCGGCGGCCCATGTTCAGAACGTTATCTATCTCCCGCTGAATGTTGGAGGCGGCGAGTCCCCAGCCGTGGATCTTGAACGACTTGTAGCCCATCTCGTAGCACTGTTCCGCAAACTCAGCGAACTGCTCGGGGGTGGACAGGCCGCCATTCTCGTCGCCGTGCAGAGTGGAGGCGTATGCAGGGAGCGGCTTTCGGGTGCCGCCGAGGAGTTTGTAGAGCGGGGCGTCGAACAGTTTTCCTGCGATGTCCCAGAGGCAGATGTCGATCGGTCCGAGGCCCGTCATGTCCCAGTGGCGCATGCCGCGCTTGAGGTCCTGGTAGATCTTTTCACGCTCAAGAGCGTCCTTACCTATCAGGTACTCGGCGACGTGCTTGATCTGTGCGAGGGCCGGCCCGCGGACGCCTGGATACTCTCCTGTAATCCCCTGATCTGTATGAATTAAGAGGACGGTATCTCCTGCGGGGAGGGTGCCGCCTTTTTCATACACCATGTTGAAGGTGTTGTAGTCCTTGCCGACGTTCTCAAGTTGGTGCTCGAAAGTAACGACTTCGATTTTGGTTATCTTTGGGCTGACGATCATGCTGGAATACTCTCCGGTGAGGCTGCTGCAGGTACGAAAGCGTTGCTGGCATTGCGAGCAGCGCGGGACAGGATTTTACATGCGCCCGCACCCGCCCGCTGAAGCTAGGGCTGAAGGCCTTGGATGAAGATACGGTTCAGGTTGCCGCTCCCGGTGGCTCGTGGCAGAATGGCGGCCCTTCTACCGACCTCATATGAGCGATGGAGATATGACTTAACCGTGAAAGCCCTCGTCTACTACGGGAATAAAGATATTCGCCTGGAAACCGACTGGCCCGAGCCGTCAGCGAGCCCAGGTCGGGTCAAGCTGAGGATGCTGGGCGCGAGTATCTGCGCTACGGACATCGAGGAGTGGCAGTATGGGCCGATGTGGGTTGCCCACGGTGCGCCGAACCCGATTTCTGGCCGGCAAGTCCCCCTGATCCTTGGGCATGAGGCAGCGGGCGTTGTTGAGGAGATTGGTGAGGGAGTTACAGGCGTGGAAGTGGGGCAGCGAGTCGCGGTCGAGAATGTGGAGACGTGCGGCGTCTGCTTCTGGTGCAAGCGGGGCGAGTCCGCGGTGTGTCCCTCGATGTCCGTGTTTGGTCTGTCTGCGGATGGCGGTTTGGCTGAGTTCGCATCGTGGCGCGGCGATCAGCTGATTCCGCTGCCTGATTCGATCTCCGATCGCGAGGCGCCTCTTGCGGAGCCGACGACGGTGGCGATTCATGCAGTTCGGCGCTCTGGCATCAAGCCGGGAGACACGGCCGCGCTGATCGGGTGCGGAACTGTGGGTCTGCTAACGCTGCAGGTGGCGAAAGCGGCGGGAGTGAAGGTCATCGCAATTGACCGGCGGGCGAGTGCACTTGAGCTGGCGAAGAAGCTTGGGGCCGATCTCGTGTTGAAGAGCGGGACCGACGATGTTGAGGCGGCGCTCGCTGAATTCACGGATGGTATTGGCCCGGATTTCACGTTTGAGACGGCTGGAGCAGAGCAGACTCCAGTTGATGCGATTAACTGGACCCGGCGTGGCGGGACGGTCGTGCTGGTTGGAATCTACTCTGCGACGCCGAAGCTTGACTTCAATCAGGTGGTTGGTCTGGAGCGGACGGTGATCGGCTCTGTGGCGTCGAGTCCGGGCGAATATCGGACGGCGGTGGATATGATTGCCCGCGGTGTGGTGGACGTCAGTTTTATGGTCTCCGACGTGATATCCCTGGATGATGTTATCGAGCGTGGATTTGAGCGAATGATCCAGCCGGATAAAAATGTTTTCAGAATTGTTGTCCAACCGGGTTAGGTTGATTCACAGTTGACAATATCAGTTTTGATCATCAAACAATAACGTTAATAATTCGAAAAATTACACTCGATATCAGGGCACGGAGGGAACGGCGAATGCACTACCAGGTGGAGCGTACAAACGGCTGCAGGGTCTCTGATTCTTGGACCTACCGCGGCCTGAAAACGGTGGTGCTGGAGAACGAGCTTGTGCGCGTCACGGTGCTGGCGGATAAGGGTGCCGACATTTATTCGTTCGTGCACAAGGCGAGCGATATGGACTTCCTGTGGCGCTCGCCGTGGGGCGTCCGCGACCCAAGCAAATTCATGAGCACTACCGGATCTGCGGAGGCGGGATGGCTTGATGTTTACGAAGGCGGCTGGCAGACGGTGGTTCCTCATGGCGGCTATCCGTCAAACGTCACTGGCGCCGATCTGGGGCTGCATGCGGAGCTGAACACGATGCCGTGGGATGCCCAGATTGTGGAAGACACACCAGCGCGGGTAGCGGCGAAGTTCTGGGCACGTGGCGTGCGTACGCCGTTTTTTGCTGAGAAGACGCTCAGTCTTGAGGCGGGGTCGGCCACGCTGACCATCGAGGAGTCTGTGACAAACGAGGGTGAAGAGCCAGCGCCGTGCGTGTGGCTTGAGCACATTGCCATTGGCGATCCGTTTCTCTCCGAGGAGTGCCGACTCGACCTGCCAGCGTCAATGATCATGAATCATGGCGAACTGATCGAAGCCAATTCGCAACTTAAACCGGGCTTCGAAGGGCCATGGCCGTACTCGGAAGGCGTCAACGGCGATCAGGTGGATTTCAGAAAGTTCCCATCGAAAGACGTTCGGGCGGTTGATATGGCGTACATGAGCGGCCAGGACGATGGCTGGTATGCGGTGACGAACGAGTCGACTGGTGTGGGATTTGCGCTTCGGTACCCGATGGATGTGTTCAAGTATCTGTGGTACTGGAGATCGTTCGGCGGATACGGATATCCCTGGTACGGGCGAACGTACAACGTGGGGTTGGAGCCGTGCTCCAGCATCGACAATGGTGGCATGGCGGCGGCACTTGAGAACGGCACGGCGATGCAGTTTGCGGCGGGCGAGACCATTCACGCTACGATAAGGGCCACAGCGTTTGAGGGAACCGGTGAGGTCACAAATGTTGATGAACAGGGCAGGGTGGCGCACTGAGCATTTCCATACGATTCGTAAATCGATTAAGCAGCTAGAAAGCATCTGGTGACTTCATGAGAATTATCGATACCCACTGCCATGCAGGCAGGAACTGGTTCGAGCCGATTGAGACGCTGGTTCACGAGATGGACACGAATCGGGTTGACGAGGCGGTGCTGATTCAGCATGGCGGTACGTACAACAACGATTATCTGTTCGAGTGCGCGAGCAAGTACGGGACCAAGTTCAAGGTCGTAGTGATGCTTGATCCTGACGACGGTGATCAGCCTGGGACTCTGACGAAGTTGGCGGAGCAGGGTGCGGCTGGAGTTCGAATCTACCCGGATCAGCGGTCCAGAACCGGAGATCCGCTGGCCACTTGGAAGAAGGCGGGTGAGTTGGGGCTGGTCGTTAGCTGCCTTGGCGACGTGACTCGATTTGCGTCGAGTGACTTTCGAGCGCTGGTTGAGGAGTGCAGCGATACGCCTATCGTGATTGAGCACCTGGCAGGAGCGCGCAAGAGCTTTGAGCCGCCTTACGATGAGTTCTCTACGGCCCTGAAGCTATCGGAGCTTCCCAACACCACGATCAAGGTTCCGGGACTGGGCGAGTTCTCCGGTCGCCCGCCTCGGTTGGACCCGGAATTCGACTTCGATAGTGTGCCACCGCTGATTGAGATGGCGCTTGAGGCATTTGGCGCCAACCGGATGATGTGGGGATCTGATTTCCCTCCGGTTGCCGGGAGAGAGGGCTACCGAAACGCCCTTGAAGGCGTCAGAACGCATTCGGCGTGGAAAGACACCGTAGAGGTTGAGATGGTGATGGGCGGCACTGCCGCCCGCGTCTGGGGATTTGACGGCGCATGAGCCGAAGGGGAAAACCGGGCCGAAGTCGAACGCTCGGGACTCGCATAGTCGCCATTGCCAGCTTTAAACGTGATTACTACGAAGACATCGATGGCGATGACTTCGCGGACTATCAGGCGCAGCAAGTTGTTCTGATCGCAGCGATCTCTGTGCTGGTTGGTCTCGTGGTTGCCGGTCCGGCAATTGGCTTCATAGGTGTTGTTGTTGTTGGGGCCAGGTGGTGGGTGCTATCGAAGATGATCGCCGTGAAGGGTGTGGAACTGTTCTCGGAACGGGCTGATGAGTACACCCGAAAACGGATGATGCGAATTGTTGGCTACTCGACCGGACCGTTGTTCTTCACGCTGATTTTCCCCATCCCCATCATCGGGCCGATTGGCTGGGTGCTTTTGAACGCGTGGTCTCTCGCCGCTCTGGGGATGGGTACACGTGTAATCCTGGGTGATCTTTCACTCCGGGAGATGGCGCCAATTCTGGCAGTTGGAGGAGTCCCACAACTGCTTCTGCTGATAGGCGCAATTATCGTTGGGGTGTGGGGCTAACCCCAGCCTGAGTTCATCCTTCAGCCCAGAACGACACGCCGACGAGGCCGGGGCCGGTATGCGCGCCCATGAACGGGGCGAACTGGGTGAAGTAGATGTCCGCCACGTTGAAGTCGTTCTGAATGCGATCGTAGAGTCCCGAAGCCTCATCGGAGGCGTCGGCATGCATCACCGCGAAATGAGTGGGCAGTGCGCCCGATGACTTTGCGACCTCTGTCAGCATGCGGTCCATCGCTTTTGCCCTTGACCTTGGCCGGGCGACGTTGATGACTTGTCCGCCGGAGAGTTCCATCAGCGGTTTCATCTTCAGGATGCTATTTGCCCAGACGGCGATCCTAGGAACGCGGCCGCTGCGCCAGACGTACTCCAGCGTATCCAAGTAAGCGAATAGCCGTACTTTCTCCTTCACGCGGTTCGTCACGGCCAGTACTTCAGCATGGCTGGCGCCGAACTTTGCCTCTCTGGCGGCGGCGATGGTGATAAGGGCTTCGCTGCCCGCGGCGGTTTTCGAATCGACAACTGTGATCGGGAAATCCGGCGTCTCTTCCTGGAGCATCTCTGCGGCGACGCGGGCGGAATCGTAGGAGGCACTGAGATTGGCTGCCAGGGTTATGATCACGATTGAGTCGGCTACTTCAGTGGCGGCCTTGATGTTTTCCAGCCAGCGCGCGGGTAGGGGGGCTGATGTCCGAGGCGTCTCTTTGGCAGACCGCAACATCTTGTAGAAGTCTCCTTCAACACCGTCTGCCCCTACGCCGTCTGGGCCGTCGTCGTACGTCACTCCCTGGAATGTGATCTCCATTGGCGTGACCATGAGATTCAGCGGCGCGGCGACATCCGTGGGCAAAGCGGTTGCCGAATCTGTGACCACCGCGACTGGACGTTTTTCCGTCATATCTCCGTGTGACTCGCCTTCAGGCACTCAAAAATCTCATGAATCGAGTGCGATCTCGTTGTTGTAGGTGTGGCTGTAGGCTCGTGGACCCACATACAATCTAACTGGCGAACATTGTCGCAACCAGTACCCAGGGGATTTGCAGGTTACCTTTTTGGATTTTGATTCAATAAAGAAATTACCGCTACTTAAGGATTACGACGCGGGTGACTGGATTCAATTCCACCAGGCCTCGGAGATCTGCAGAGCAGCGCTTTCGGAACGAGGGTATCGACGAATCGATACTCCGATTATTGAGCGAACCGAGTTGTTCCTTCGCAAATCGGGCGGAGAGCTTGCGTCTCAGTTGTATAGCTTCACGGACCCCGGCGGATATGAGGTTAGCCTGAGGCCGGAATTTACCGCGCCGGTAATTCGGCATGTAGTTGAGACCGGACTGCTGTGCGGAGACCCGCTGAGGCTTGAGTACTCTGGGCCGGTGTTTCGGTATCCCTCAGGGGATGAGTTCAACAACGGAATGAGCGGCTCATTTACACAGTCTGGGGCGGAGCTTATTGGCGCGGGAGGGCCAGGCGCTGATGGGGAGGTGATCTTCATCGCACTTGAGGGCCTGCACCTTCTTGGAGTTGATCGTCCGGGCATCGCGCTGGGACACGTCGGCATCATCTGGGAACTACTGAAGCAGATGGATCTTTCTGAACGAGCACAACTGTTCCTGATCAACAGTGTTCCGATGCTGGCCGCTGGTGAAAGAGAGATGGTGGCAGAGCGGGCGTCGCAGATAGGGTTGCTTGAGATTGGAGATGCGGTGAATGCACGGGTAAACCGCGCCAGCGCGTCAGTTGAGCAGATTGACGCCGTGCTTGGCCACTCGCTTGGCTCCTCATACAGTGGTTCCCTTGGCCAACGATCGACGGACGATGTGTTGCAGCGCTTAACTGACAAGATCAAGACTAAGGACGCTCCAGAAGCGGTGAATTCGGCAATCGAATTGCTGTCGAAGCTCTCGAATGTTGCGGGGACTCCCTCTGATGCGGTCGCCGAGGGGCGGAATGTGATCAAGGCTGCTGGTCTTAATGATGAGAACGTAGGGCTGCTGGAAGACATCGTTTCTGCGGTTGAATCTGCGGGCGCGAGTGCCGGCGATATCACGGTCGACCTGGGCCTGGTGCGTGAAATTTCGTACTACACCGGGGTCGTATTCGATCTCAAATCGGGCGACGATCAGACGGTGGGTGGCGGTGGCCGCTATGATGGCCTGGTTGGCGCGCTGGGTGGCGAACGCGAAACGCCAGCCGCAGGATTCGCTTACAACATGGACAGGGTAATCGCCCGCTCGGAGACGTTGAAAAATGGCTAATTTGCGTCTGGCGCTTCCTTCAGAAGGCGCACTGTACGCCCCAACCGGCGATTTTCTGAGAGATTGTGGCCTGGGCGTTAACCGCGCCAGCGCTCGGAGATACACGGCAACCATCCCCAGCCTTCCGGGTGTGGACGTGCTATTTCAGAGGTCGTCGGACATTGCGGGCGAGATTGATGGAGGGAGCGCTGACGTTGGAATCACCGGATTGGACAGGTTTCTAGAGACGCACCAGGAGGGCGGTGACTCTGTAACGCTGTTTGAGGACCTTGGATTTGGTAGCGCCAGCCTGGTCATCGCCGTGCCTGATGGGTGGCTGGATGTGACCACACTGGCTGATCTTGCCGATCTGGCGCTTGAGTTCCGTCAGCGCGGCCAGAATCTTCGTATTGCGACCAAGTATCAGCGCCTGGTGAGCAGGGCGCTGCACAAACAGGGCATCAACTACTTCACGCTTGTACACGCCAGTGGCGGACTGGAGGCGGCGCCCGTAATGGGCTACGCCGATCTGATCGCCGATATCTCTGCTACCGGCACCACTCTGCGTGAAAACGGCCTCCGGCCGCTGGTAGACGGCGTCGTGTGCAACTCACAGGCTGCCCTGATTGGCAACGCGCGTCTGCTGGCAGCTGACGAGCAAAAACTGGCGCTGACCCGTGAGATTCTCGAGCGAGTTGAGTCATTCATGCGAGGTCGAGATTTCCAGAGGGTTACCGCGAACATCGAGGGGGAGTCAGATACGCAGGTCGCGGAGAGAGTAATGTCGAAGCGCGATCTAGCTGGTATTCACGGCCCCACGGTCGCGCCCGTGTTCTCTGATAATGGGAAGGCCTTGTTCGGGGTCCAGATGGTCGTTCGGCGTGTCGATATGATTCGTGTTGTCGATCACCTCCGATCGCTTGGCGGATCTGGGATTTCCGTCAGCCAGGCTGATTACGTATTCCGCGAGACGTGTGAGTCGTATGAGGCGCTGCTGGGCAAGCTGGCGTATCAGGATGCGCGCCAATGAGACGGGTCGAGGGAGTCGCGGAAGGCCGTCGATTCCTCTCAAACCGGCGCAGCCCACTGGATTCCGAACTGCCCGAGTCGATTCGAGCTTCAATTCTGAAGAATTTTGGGAAAGAGCTCAGCGCGATTGACGTTGCTGAGCGGATTATTTCTGATGTGAAAGCTTCTGGCGACGCCGCGCTTAGCCACGTTAGCGAGCAAATTGATGGGTTGGCGCTCAAGTTCATCGAAGTGAGTCGGAGCGATATCGATGGTGCGGCGGGTCAACTGGAACAAGTGACGCTTGAGGCGCTTCAACTTGCCGCATCACGTATCGAAGCGTTTCAGATCAAAGGGCGACCGGAGAGCTGGTACGACGACTCTACGAACCTGGGCGAGCGCGTAACGCCGATTGGCCGGGTCGGTGTGTACGTTCCTGCGGGGACGGCGCCGCTGGCATCGACAGTACTCATGACAGCGATCCCGGCGAAGGTCGCTGGCGTGGATGACCTGATTCTGTGTTCGCCTGCGCCGGGCGGTGACCTGCCGCACCCGGCCATTCTGGCAGCGGCGAAGATCGCCGGCGTGGATCGCGTCTTCAAGGTTGGAGGCGCACAGGCGATTGCGGCGATGGCGTACGGCACGGAGACGATTCCCGCGGTCGATTTGATCTGCGGCCCCGGCAATGTCTTTGTTACGGCGGCAAAGAAGCTGGTATTCGGCGATGTTGGGCTGGACGGCATATTTGGTCCAACGGAGACGCTGGTCATAGCCGATGACACGGCAAACGCTGAGTTCAACGCAGCCGATCTGATCGCGCAGGCCGAGCACGATATTCTTGCGATGCCGGTGTTGATTACCACTTCAGCGAAGCTTGCAGATGCGGTAGACGCGGCGCTTGAGACCCAACTTGCAGAGCGTAGCCGGGCTTTGGTTGCCAGGGAGGCGATTGACTCCAATGGGGCCGCAATCGTCGTCTCCACGCCTCAGGAGGCGGTGGAACTGGCGAATCTGATGGCGCCGGAGCACCTGTGTTTGACTGTCCGGGATGATGAGCAGTATTTGCCAGGTATCAATTCTGCGGGCGGGATATTTATTGGTGAATACTCGGCCGAGGTTCTGGGCGACTATGTTGCAGGGCCAAGCCACGTAATGCCCACTTCAGGCACGGCGCGGTTCACATCAGCATTAAGCGCGCGAACCTTCCTCAAGCACACGCCAATTGTGGAGATTGATTCGGGGAAAATGATCGAGATTGGGAGGCACGCCGCTGAGTTGGCGCGACTGGAAGGGTTGGACGGTCACGCAGAAGCGGCGGAGATTCGACTGCGGGAACTCGTAGGGGAGTAGCGAGAACTGGACTGTCTGATCACACTATGACAAACGCCAAAGATCTTTTACGAAAGCACCTTTCAAACCTCACGATCTATGAGCCTGTGGATCCTGTGGCTGAACTCGCGCGCAAGAATGGGATTGCCCCTGAGGATGTGCTCAAGCTGAATGGAAACGAGAATCCCTTTGGTGCGCACCCCGCGGTGAGGGAAGCGATTTCTCAGGCGATGCTCAACCTGTATCCGGACCCGAACCAGGTCACAACGCGCAAGGCGCTGGCCGAGTACACCGGCGCGCCGTTTGAGTGCCTGCTTGCGGGTGCTGGTGCGGACGAGATGATCGACCTGCTGTTGAGGCTGTTCGTTGAGCCCGGCGAACGACTGCTGGATTGTGAGCCCACGTTTGGCATGTACGCATTCTGTGCGCGCATCGCCGCCGCCGAGGTTGTCTCTATTCCAAGGACGGCCGACTTTGAGGTGGATGTTGAGGCGGTAGCCCGGGAAGACGACGATCGCACGAAAATCTTGTTTCTTGCATCGCCAAATAACCCAACCGGGAATCTACTGTCGGAAGCCGATCTTCTGAAGTTGCTGGCGCTCAACATGATTATTGTTGTAGACGAGACCTACTATGAGTTCTCCGGCACCACGCTGGCGCACCTGGTGCCAAAGCACGACAACATGGTGATTCTGCGATCTATGAGCAAGTGGGCAGGCCTTGCTGGAGTCAGGGTGGGATACATGATTGCCAGCTCCACGATCATTGACCACCTGATTGAGATCAAGCAGCCGTATAACGTTCCGGCGCCCGCAGAGGCTGCACTTCTGACGTCGCTCGCCCACAGCGAAGACCTGATGAAGAACGTCGTCATGATTCGGGAGCAGCGCAAACGACTGGAAGAGTTCCTGGATGGAGTTGAGTCGGTGACTTACTCTCCTTCAACTGCGAATTTCATTCTTGTGAAGTTCTCTGTAAATGCCAGTGAGATGTATGAGCGGCTGGCGTCGAAGGGCGTTTTCGTCAGAAAATTCAGTCAACCTGTGCTCAGCCATCATCTCCGACTGACCGTTGGGAGGCCCCACGAAACCACCAGGCTTATCGAGGCGCTTGCCGCGAGCATATGAAAGTCGAATCGTCATTTCAGGAGTAGCCAAATATGGCTGAACAGCCCCGAATCGCAAGTTTCGAACGAAATACCAGTGAGAGTCAGATATCTGTGACGATCAATCTGGATGGGACTGGCAAGGCAGATATCGAGACGGACAACGGGATGTTGAAGCACATGCTGGACGCATTTGCTCGGCATGGTGCGTTTGATTTGACCGTGAAGGCGGTGGGCGACACCTCGATGGGTTGGCACCACGTGCTGGAAGATACGGGCATCGTGCTGGGCAAGGTGGTGAACGAGGCGCTGGGCGATAAGCGCGGCATTGTCAGGATGGCCAACGCCATCGTGCCGCTGGATGAGGCGCTTTCTCGAGTGGTCATTGATATCAGCGGGCGCGGTTACGGCGTTGTAGACATGGGCACGCCGAAGTACGAGGGTGAGTTCTCGTCAGACGAGGTTCGTCACTTCCTGGAGGCGTTTGCGGTAGAGAGCCGCATGGCGTTGCACGCAACGGTGCTGGCGGGGAAGAACGATCACCACCGAAGTGAGGCAACATTCAAGGCGCTGGCGCGTGCGCTACGGGCGGCGGTGGCCGTTGATGAGCGCAATCCGGACGCGATTCCGAGCACCAAGGGCGTGATCGACTAGGGTGCTCGCCACACGGGCACTGAGCGCGGGGCGCTGAAGGCGCCTGCCGCACCGAGTGTCTGCCGTACGGGCACTGAGCGCGGGGCGCTGAA
>DBZV01000054.1:18312-18875 GCA_002311865.1 Dehalococcoidia bacterium UBA1151 | reverse complement strand
TACCCACAAGGGGCACCCCTACATCTAGCTACAGCAGGGGTGCCTGCCGCACGGGTATTTGGGGGGGCCAACCGCAGCTAAACGGCCTCTATCTGCACGTTGAACTGTTCGATTACCGGGTTGGCGAGGAGTTGCTTGCCCATCTCTGTGGCTTGATCGCGTGCGGCCCGCTCAGAGTCGGCGCTTAGTTTGACCTCGATGAGCTTGCCGACTCGGACGCTATCGACTTCGTCAAAGCCCAGCGAGCCAAGCGCTTGCGCGACGGTGTTGCCCTGAGGATCGTTGACGGTCGGCTTGAGTCGGACTTCTACCCGTGCGAGGAAATCAGGCAACGGCTAGAACGCGTTTCCAGGAACGCTCTCAGGTGCTCGATCGAGGTATTCATCAATGAATTCCTCCATGGCAGCCAGATCAAACTCATCGAAAAACTGAAGATGTCGCCATGCCGTCATAGCGATCTTGCTTTGCATGTTGGGGTACGGGGAGATAATGAACTGGGAGAAGCCTCTCGGCGCCAGGTCAACCAGTTGATCGACGAGCTCCTCACAACCGTCAGGGCAGTT
>DBZV01000054.1:18001-18248 GCA_002311865.1 Dehalococcoidia bacterium UBA1151 | reverse complement strand
TAGTGAATACCAATTCCGCCGTGTTCAAGATTGTGGACCAGGGTTTCGTCGGATATCTCCAGAGAGTAGTTTCCCCAGCGCGCGGGTGCGCCGAATGGAGTCTCTTCGCTTGGTCCGGTTACGTCCCAGTGGCCACCTGAGGTTGCAGGCCTTGTAATGTAATCCTCGTTGATCGAACCAACCGTGATGTGAGATCGTCCCTGATCAGGCTGAATCTCTACTGGGCCGCCAGTGTTCAGCGTATTGA
>DBZV01000054.1:14279-17797 GCA_002311865.1 Dehalococcoidia bacterium UBA1151 | reverse complement strand
ATTTGATGGTCGGGTCGATGCCATGTTTATCCTGAAGTTTGTCCGATTTGCCGCGCGAGTACCCGCGGCGGGGATGTGTCTCTAGATTATACGAGTGCTATAGCTCGATTGATTGCCCGGTCAGCCGTTCGAGTGCCTGTGAGTACCGGTCAATTGTTTTCTGCACGATATCTGCCGGCAGTTCTGGCGCTGGCGGCTCCTTGTTCCAGCCCGTGTCCGAGAGCCAGTCTCTTACGAACTGTTTGTCGAACGCGGGAGGTGAGTTACCGGGGCTGTAGTCGTTAATATCCCAGAATCGACTCGAATCCGGCGTCAGGACCTCATCGATGAGCGTGAGTTCTCCATCGACCATGCCGAACTCGAACTTCGTGTCGGCCAGGATCATGCCCTTGTCCCGGGCGTAGTCGTGTGCTCTGGTGAAGACCTTGATTGACGTCTCTTCCAGGTTGCGAGCCATCTCCGTGCCCACCATGTCGATCACTTCCTGGGCTGTCATGGGCTCATCGTGGCCCACTTCAGCTTTGGTGGATGGGGTGAAGAGGAACTCTGGGAACTGATCAGCCTCGATCATCCCTTCAGGCATCTTTGCGCTGTTGACGGTGCCTGATTTTGTGTATTCGGCCCATGCCGAGCCGGTGATGTATGCGCGAACGACGCACTCGATGTCGATTCGCTCGGCTTTCTTGATGACCATCGAGCGCAACGCAAGATCATCCGGCAGATCGTTGAGCACGCCGATGCGCTCGACTGACTTCATGGCCTCAGCGTCGTAAGCGGGGGCGATCATGTGGTTTGGCATTACGTCTGCCAGCAGATCGAACCAGAACTTGGACATGCGGGTGAGGATTGCGCCCTTGCCGTTGATGGGGGTTGGGATGACCACATCGAATGCTGAGATTCGATCGGTTGCGATCATCAACATCCGGCCGTCGCCCAGATCGTATGTATCTCGTACCTTGCCCCGGTAAGTCAGGCCGGGGAGGTTGGTTTCGCTGACAGCGTTCATGCGTAAATGATCCTCAGTCGGTTGCTAGTTTGCCGTTAGTTTTTCGGTTGAAAGGCCAAGTTTCTTGAACGTGTGGCTGACGTGTTCAAGGAAGTAAGAGTAGTCGAAAATCTCGTTGAGTTGATCTTGTGAGATGGAATTACTGACCTGATCATTCGCACGAATGAGTTCTCGGAAGTCGCCACCCTCGTCCCACGTAGTCATCGCCGCTTTCTGAACGATCTCATACGCGGTGGTTCGGTCCAGTCCAGACTCGACCAGCGCGAGCATGACTCTGGGAGAGAATACAAGACCCCTGGTCAGCTCCACGTTCTCCATCATCCGGTCTGTGTAGAGCGTCATGCCGTCCACGACGCCGGTGAGCAGATCCAGGATGTAGTCCATTGCGAGGGCAGTATCCGGGAGGATCATGCGCTCTGCAGACGAGTGGGAGATGTCTCGCTCGTGCCATAGCACTACGTTCTCCATGGCGACGAGGGAGTTTCCACGTATAAGGCGCGCCAGGCCACAAATGCGCTCGGTCAGTTCCGGGTTGCGTTTGTGCGGCATTGACGATGAACCGGTGCTGACGAACCCGGGTTTGCCAAATGGCTCTTCCAGTTCGCGAATTTCTGTTCGTTGCAGTGCTCGAATTTCGGTGGCGAACTTCTCAAGCGAGCCAGCCAGTTGGGCGAGGGCGCTGATCAGCGCCGCATGACGGTGACGGGGGACGATCTGGTTGGAGACCGGGGCAGGGGAGATGCCGAGTTGGCGGCAGACCGACTCTTCGATTGCCGGCGGGATGCCAGCGTAGGAGCCGACGGGGCCGGAGATCTTGCCTACGGCGACCAGATCACGGATGTGGCCGAGGCCTGAGCGGTGGTCTTCCAACTCGGAGTACCAGAGTGCAAGTTTGAGGCCAAAGCTCATTGGCTCTGCGTGGACGCCGTGGGAGCGGCCTATGCAAAGCACGCCAATGGTCTCTTCGGCGCGCTTTTTCACAGCGGTCTTCAGGCGCTCAATCTCGGCCTCGATCAGATCAACGGTCTCCAGCAGCTGCAGGCTGAGGGCGGTGTCTTTTACGTCGTTGGATGTGAGTCCGTAGTGGATCCAGCGACCCGCCTCGCCGATGCTTGGAGTGACGGCGCGGGTGAACGAAACAACATCGTGCTTGGTCTTCTCAAAGTGCTCATCGTAAAGCTCTCGAGAGAAGGTTGAGCGCCTGATTTCGGCCATGTCCTCCTCAGAGATGACGCCCTGTTCAGTCCACGCCTGGCAGGCTGAGATTTCCACTTTCAGCCACAGGTCGTACATGTGGTCTTCTGACCACACTTTGCTCATCTCAGGTCTTGAATATCGAGGTATCAATTTCCCATTCCAACTGGCGATTTATCGGTAGTTCGAGATCGTATGTATTCGGCGACTGGCTCAAGGCCATCAAACGCTGTGGCTTCAATGCCTTCAGACTGACAGTACGCGAGAAGTCGTGATCGAGCGAATACGGTATCTGCAGTTTGCGCGGCGCAGGTATCGGCCATGCGGCCATCGCCTACGAAAACCACTTCATCTTGCTGCCGGAGCGCGTCTCGCATGGGGTAGCACTTGCAGACGGCCCAGGCTTCGGTACAGCGGGACTCAGAGGGCGGATAGACGTAGCCGGAGATGGAATCAGACTCTTCATCGGTCGTGGTGGATACCGAGATGACATCGACATCTTCTAGTCCAGCGGCGTGTAACGCGGGTTTGATGTAAATATCGAGCCCTGCGGAGGCCACCACTAACTGATGGCCTCCAGCCTTAGCAGCGTCGATCAGCTCCGATAGGCCTTCCCTCATTGGGATCATGTCTGATGCGAGGTTCTTGATTTCTGCCACCGACGCGGTGAGTGCGTCGAACTCCTCTTCCTGATACCGCTTGAACGTGGTTTCGCCGGAGTCGAATCGCTCTCGAATTTCGCTACGAGTCCAATCGACTCCAAGCTCACGCAACAGAATCCGTGCACCATTTACTGAAGAGGCTGTGTCATCGAAATCAAGCACGATTAGCATCGGGCTCAAGCGTTGTGGAGTCGGTCGCGGTAGGCGTCGATTTTGGCTTCGACGGCGGTGTCGGTGAGGCCGATGATCTGAGCTGCAAGGTGGGCAGCGTTCATCGCTCCCCAGCCACCAATGGCGACACAACCGACGGGGATGCCAGGCGGCATCTGGACGATGGCATGAAGGGAGTCGATGCCGTGCATTTCGCTGCTGGGGAGCGGCACGCCGATTACGGGGAGCGTGGTGTGGGCGGCCACGGCTCCGGGAAGCGCTGCGGCGCCGCCAGCGGCCGCGATGATGACCTGGATGCCCCGGCTTCGTGCGGACTTTACGTATTCGGCCAGGGCATCGGGCTTCCGGTGTGCTGAGATGACGTTGTACTCGTGTGTCAGTCCATAGTCATCAAGCACGGCGAAGACCGGCTCGATGAGAGATGCGTCGGAACTGCTCCCAACGAGTACGCCAACCTGCGGTCCGCTTTCTGCCATCCGAATTCC
>DBZV01000054.1:11027-14229 GCA_002311865.1 Dehalococcoidia bacterium UBA1151 | reverse complement strand
TGCGCTGCGCGCTCTGCGATATCTGTTCTGTACACGGCGCCTTCAAAGCTGATCTTCTCGACCGCCCGGTAGGCGCTTGCACGCGCCTCGCTGATGTTTGATCCGCCGGCTGCGACGGCCAGCACGCGGCCGCCTGCGGTCACGGTGCCATCGTCGGTGAGTTTCGTTCCTGCGTGGAAGACGAGGGCAGAGCTGTTGGCGCTGTCCACTCCGTTGATGATTTTGCCGGTTTCGTACTTCTCTGGATAGCCGCCGGAGGCCATGACCACGGAGACGTATGAGCTGTCGCTCCAGGAGACCGGGTGCTCGTTCAGTCGCCCATCGACCGCGGCGAGACATGTTTCAAGCAAGTCTGATTCAAGCCTGGGCAGTACCAGAGACCCATCGGGGTCGCCAAACCGGCAATTGAACTCGATCACCTTGGGGCCGGCTGCGGTGACCATAACGCCACCGTACAGAACGCCGGTGAAGGGGCAGCCTTCTGCGACCATTGCGGCGGCGGCTCGCTCCATGATGGTGGTGCGGACCGTTTCAGCGAGTTCGTCGTCCCAGAACTCAGGCGGCGTGTATGCGCCCATTCCGCCGGTGTTCAGGCCGGTATCGCCATTGCCGATGCGTTTGTAGTCGCATGCGGAGACCTGGGCCGAAACGTGCCCTCCATCTACGAAAGCGAAGACGCTGACTTCTGGTCCCTTCAGGACCTCCTCCAGCACCACCGATCGCCCGGCGTCGCCAAACTGGCCTTCGAACATTGATATTGCTGCGTGAATCGCTTCGGCGTGGTCGGCGGCCATGATGACGCCTTTGCCAGCTGCGAGCCCGTCAGCTTTGACGGCCACCGGGCCATCGCTGCGCCTGGCCAGATATGCGAATGCTTCATCAGCATTATCGACTCGCTGATAGTCGGCGGTTGGAATGCCGTATTTTGCCATCAGGTTTTTTGACCAGACTTTGGACGACTCGATGCGAGCGGCCGCGGCAGTAGGGCCGAAGGCTTTCAGGCCAGCTTCGGTGAACGCATCGACCAATCCTGCAGCGAGTGGGGCTTCTGGGCCCACTATGGTGAGATCGATATCGTGCTCTTCAGCGGCGGCGACCAGCGCGGGGATATCGGTGTCGGATATTGTCAGATTCGTGGCCAGTGCCGCGGTGCCGCCGTTTCCGGGAGCCGCGTATATCTTTTCGGTGTGGCGCGACTGGGATAGCTTCCAAATGAGCGCGTGCTCGCGCCCGCCACTCCCAACGACCATGACGTTCATTGGTTTTGGCACTAGGACGTCCCTCGGCTGATGGCTCTCATTCCCACTCGATTGTGCCCGGCGGTTTGGACGTGATGTCCAGCACCACACGGTTGACCTGTGCGACTTCATTGACGATGCGGTTGGAGATTGTGGCAAGTGTGTCGTAGGGCAGTCGGGCCCAATCGGCGGTCATCGCATCGTCGCTGGTGACGGCGCGGATTGCGCAGACATGGCTGTAGGTACGCTGGTCGCCCATGACGCCTACTGTCTGCGTGTCGGTGAGCACGGCAAAGCTCTGCCAGAGGCGGTCGTAGAGGCCATCGCCCTTGATCTCGTCCATGACGATCCAGTCGCAATCACGCAAGGTGTCGAGCTTTTCGTGCGTGATTTCTCCGATGATGCGGATTGCGAGGCCCGGGCCGGGGAAGGGTTGACGGTTCAACACCTCAGGGGGCAGACCAAGTTCGAGACCTGCCATGCGGACCTCATCTTTGAAGAGATATCGGAGCGGCTCTACCAGTTGCAGTTTCATGTGCTCTGGAAGGCCACCGACGTTGTGGTGGGTCTTGATCTTGACGGAGGCCGAATTTTCAGCCGATTCAGATTCGATAACGTCCGGATAGAGCGTGCCCTGGCCCAGGAAGTCGACGTTGCCTAGCTGGCCAGCTTCTTCCTCGAAGATCTCGATAAATTCCAGCCCAATCCGTTTCCGTTTTTCTTCGGGGTCGGTGACACCTTTGAGTCTGGATACGAAGCGCTCTCCGGCCTTGACGAAGATCAACTTCATGCCGAGGTGTTTCTGGAAGACCGCCTGCACGCGCTCAGGTTCCTGGTGCCGCATAAGGCCGTTGTCGACGAATATGCAGGTCAGCTGATCGCCGATGGCGCGGTGAATTAGCGCGGCGGTGACTGCCGAGTCAACGCCGCCAGACAGGGCGCAGATGACGTTCTTCTCGCCTACCTGCTCCCGGATACGCACTATGGTGTCGGATACAAAGTGGGGAGCGGTCCAAGTCCCGGCAGCGCCACAGATCTCGATGACGAAGTTCTTCAGGATTTGGGAACCCATTGGCGTGTGGGCGACTTCGGGGTGGAATTGAATGCCGTAGAAGCCATCATCGTTGGCCATCGCTGCAATGGGTGCGTTGTCGGTGAATGCGATTGAGCGGAAGCCGGGCGGTAGCTCTTCGATGCGATCGCCGTGGCTCATCCAAACGGGCATTTCGATATCGAGGTCACCAAAAAGGCTGGTGTCGCCATCCCGTCGAATGACGGAGTGGCCGTATTCTTTGGCCTGACCTTCCGCCACTTTGCCACCCAGCTGGTGGGCCAGGAGTTGCATTCCGTAGCAGATGCCAAGTACGGGAACGCCTGCGTCGTAGACCCAGCCGGGCGCCTGCGGTGCGCCGTCGTCGTACACGCTGTTGGGTCCGCCAGAGAGGATGATCCCCTTCAAATCCAAGTGTTCCACAGCCTCCCGCAGGGCGTTGTGCGGGACTATTTCACAGTAGACCTGAGCTTCGCGGATTCGCCTGGCGATCAGATGGCTGTACTGGGAGCCGTAGTCAAAGACTGCGATCGCTTCAAGTTTGCCCCCTGTGGGCTCACCTGAGGTTGCTCCGCTGGCGCGCTCCTGAGACGCGATTTCCAGGTATGTTGAGACTTCAATATCGCCGGTGGTCGCAACTCGTCGGCTATCCGTGTTCGGATTCTGCTGGCCGCTGTTTTCTGCTATTGGATTGCTCAGTGCCGGCAGGGCATCCCGGCTGCTTCTCAATTAGTCTTAAGTAGCTAAGTTCAAATCTTATGTAATCAGCACCTCAAATGCGATCAATGTCTGATGATAATTCTGCAAGAGTTACACCGATTTGCCCCTGCCGGAGGAAGATTCTTGAATGATTTCCGATGAAATCAGCAAAGTGATTGATCAGGCGGTGGTAATTCTGCGTGATGGTGGGGTT
>DBZV01000054.1:9466-10950 GCA_002311865.1 Dehalococcoidia bacterium UBA1151 | reverse complement strand
CCAGACTATTTGAGATTAAACAGCGGGAACCCAATAATCCGTTGCCGGTCCTTCTCCCGGATAAATCGGCGTTAGATCTGTTTGCTCTCAACGTGAACAATGTCGCGAGGAATCTGGCCAGTAATCTCTGGCCCGGCGGTTTGACGCTTATCCTGAACGCAGATCCGAAACTGGCAAGTTCGATCCAGAGTACGAATGGAACGGTGGGGTTCAGAGTTCCAGATCATCCGGTGACGCTGGAGCTACTGCGGCGATTTGGCGGACCGATAACCGGCACCAGCGCGAATTTATCGGGTGAGGACGCTCCATCAGACAGTGGGGGACTGGATTCGCGGCTTGTTGACCGGGTGGATATCGTAGTTCCTGGCGCCGGCTCGCCCGACGGTTTGCCTTCTACGGTCATGGACTGCACGGCATCGCCGCCACGGCTGGCTCGTAACGGCGCGATCCCCACGTATGAGATCCTTTCCGTGATACAAAAGGACTGATCGATCTTCGATCATCCAATCGTCCATTTTCGGAGTCAAAATGACCAATGCCACCCAGACAATTCGTGAACTGAATGACAAGTTAGAGACGTCGTTGCAAACGTTCATGGAAGGACGTGATCTTCCGCTCTACAAGATGATGGCGTATCACCTGGGGTGGGTTGATGAGCTTGGTGAGGTGTCGCATCGCGAACCTCAGGCGCGCGTTCGTGGCGCTGTGTCCCTGCTCAGTACAAGGGCGAGCGGGGGCGAATTGGACGCTGGCGCGGCTGTGGCAGTTGCGATAGAGCTGCTTTTCAACTTCACGCTGATCCATACGGACATTCAGGAGGGCAACCCCGACCGGATGTCTCGTCCCGCTCTCTGGTGGGTTTGGGGACCGGCGCAGGGCATCAATGCCGGGGATGGTATGCATGCACTGGCGCGGTTGGTCATCTTGAATCAGGCCGATGATGGCGTTGATCCCGTGAAGATCTCAGGCGAACTGAAGGTGCTGGATATGGCGGCTCTTCAGTTTTGCGAGGGCGCCTATATGGACACGGTGTTCCAGGAGCGTCTGGCCGTGGGCGTCGATGAGTATCTGTCCATGGTGGAATCGATCTCGGGTTCGCTTGTGGCGGGGGCAGCGCACATTGGGTCCAACGCTGGTTCGTCGACGGATGAGACGTTGGCTGATGGGCTGACGAATTTTGGGCGTGATCTGGGCGTTATCTGGCGACTGCAGGAGGATTACAGCGCCATCTGGGGTACGGAATCTATTGACGAGGGTGCCCAAGGCCGCATCATTGCCAAGAAGAAGACGTTGCCGGTGGTACATGCGCTGGAGAATGCCGAGCCCTCGACTCGACGCGAACTGGGCAACATGTACGCGCAGCGGGTAATTGACCCTGCCAACATCTCACACCTGCGTGAGATTCTGGACCAGTCGGGTTCTCGCGAGTTCACGGAGCAGCGGATTGCCCAGCACACGGATTCTGCATTCTCGAATCTTGATTC
>DBZV01000054.1:7325-9310 GCA_002311865.1 Dehalococcoidia bacterium UBA1151 | reverse complement strand
GTCGACTACAACGTTCCGACTGATTCCAGTGGCGCTATTTCAGACGACTCGAGGATTACGGAGTCGATTCCTACGATTCGCTACCTGTTGGAGCAGGAATGCTCGATCGTTGCCGCCTGCCACTTCGGCCGTCCCATGGGGAAGATCGTGGAAGGGCTCAGGGTTGGTCTCGTTCGGCAGCGACTGGGCGAGCTTGTGGGGCAGGATATTTCCGATCTGGGCGGACCATCAGGGACTGAGGCGCTGGAGGCTGCGCGATCACTCAATCCCGGCGCAATTGGTCTCCTGGAGAACCTGAGATTTGACCCTCGAGAAGAGGCTAACGACCCGACATTTGCACGTGACCTGGGCAGCATGGGAGAGGTATTTGTGAATGACGCGTTTGGCGCGGCTCACCGCGCACACGCTTCGACGGAAGGGATCGCTCACGTGCTGCCGGCGGTGGCAGGACTTCTGATGGCGCGCGAGTTGGAGATGCTTGGACGTGTCATCAGTTCGCCCGTGCCACCAGTGGTGGCGATCGTTGGCGGGGCGAAGGTGACGGACAAGATTGCGATACTGCGCAATCTCACCGCACGGGTCGATTCCGTGCTCATTGGGGGCGGGATGGTTGCGGCGTTTGCTGCGGCAAAGGGGTTTGAGGCGGGCAGGGCGGAGGTAACTGCTAAGGAGGTCGAAGCTGCAGACGCGATCCTCTCCGGGCCCGGAGCTGCGATATTTCTGCCAGACGACGTAGTGACGGGGACATCATTCGATGAAGGTGCCGCGGCGAGTGTGAGGCTGTTTGACGCAGTTGACGCCGACTCGCTCATTCTTGACATAGGACCTGCTAGCGTGGATGCATACTCGGAGGTGATTGCGAGTGCGCGAACCATCGTCTGGAATGGCCCTCCGGGTGTATTCGAGTGGGATAGCTTCTCAGGTGGAACCCGCGGGCTGGCCAGCGCAGTCGCCTCGAACGCTTCTGCTACGACGATTGTGGGTGGTGGGTCGACGGCTGACGCCGTACGAAGTCTTGGGCTGGCGGACGAGATGACGCATATTTCCACAGGTGGTGGCGCTTCGCTGGAGTTTCTTGAAGGCAAAACGTTGCCCGGTGTGGCGGCGCTTGACGATATCTAAAGAGATAGAACGGAACGAGTATTGAGTGTGAAACCGCTTGTTGCTGGCAACTGGAAGATGAATCCGGAGGCCGGAAACTTTGTCGAGCTGGCATCCCAGATACTGGAAGAGATCAGCAAGATTGAGGGCGTGACTAAGGTCGTTTGCCCACCGTCAGTGGCGCTTCGGGAAGTTTCGAACGCACTTGAGGGCAGCCATGTGCTGGTTGGCGCACAGGATGGTCATCCGGAAGCTTCCGGGGCGATTACTGGTGAGGTTGCAATGGGGATGCTGTCGTCCGTCTGTACTTACGTCATAGTCGGTCACTCAGAACGGCGGGCGATGTTCGGTGAGACCGATGAATACGTGGCCCGGAAGGCAGTCTCGGCCATCGCCAGCGGGCTTAGCCCGATTTTGTGCATTGGTGAATCCCTGGACGTGCGTGATGCTGGCGACGCGCTTTCATATGTACACGATCAACTCGTGGCGAGTCTTGATGGTGTCGATAATCCAGAGACGCTGGTAATTGGGTACGAGCCAGTGTGGGCAATTGGTACAGGCGTTTCGGCGCGTCCGGATGTGGCGGGCGAGATGGCCGAGTCGATTCGCTCGACGCTAACCGGGCTGTACGGTGGTGAGGCTGCGCTTAACGTGCCGATTCTTTATGGCGGCAGCGTGTCTCCCGAGAACATCGGGCCGTACATTGACCGTCCGCATATCAATGGCGCGCTGGTTGGAGGCGCGAGCCTGAAGCCGAGCGATTTTGGACGCATCGTGAGCCTCGTTGCTTCGATTCGAGGCTAGTTGCTTCCCCTTGTTGCAGTTGTAGGCCCGACCGCTGTCGGCAAGTCGGCGCTCGCTCTTCATCTTGCGGCTGAGTTTGG
>DBZV01000054.1:6881-7243 GCA_002311865.1 Dehalococcoidia bacterium UBA1151 | reverse complement strand
AAGCCGTCGGCTGAGGATCGTGCGGCAGTTCCGCATCATCTGATCGACTGCCTGGATCCCCATGAGTCGATGTCGCTCGCGGCATTTGTTGATCTTGCGCTTCGTGCGATCGAGGAGATTAGCGAGCGCGGCCGGCTGCCTGTTCTGGTTGGCGGAACGGGGCAGTACGTCTGGGCGCTGTTGGAGGGGTGGGACGTACCCCGAGTCGAGCCGGATCAGGCTCTCAGGCTGGAGCTGGAGCGTGTGGCTGATTTAGAAGGCCACCAGGCGCTAGAGACTCGTTTGCGAGCACTGGATTCGGAAGCCGCAGATCGCATTGACTCTCGGAATGTTCGGCGGGTGATTCGGGCGATTGAAGTGGC
>DBZV01000054.1:1793-6803 GCA_002311865.1 Dehalococcoidia bacterium UBA1151 | reverse complement strand
CGATTGAAGTGGCGATGGCACCATCTGTGCCGCCTGAGGAGCGTGATCGTGTGAATCCGCGACTCGATGCGCTGCTGATTGGGCTCACTGCGCGCCGGGAGTTCATATATGAGCGTGTCGATAGTCGAGTTGACGAAATGATCGCCAACGGGTGGCTCTCAGAGGTGAGGGGGTTACTGGCAAGCGGCGACTTTGCTGCATGGACCGCGTCAAGCTCGATTGGCTATCAGGAACTGATCTCGCATTTGGATGGCGAGGGCAGTTTGGACGAGGCGATTGCGCTCACCAAGAAGAGCACGAGGCGTCTGGTTCGCCACCAGTACGGCTGGTTCAAACTCAACGATGAGCGAATCAAGTGGCACGACGTGGAACACGAGCCAGCCGCCAAGATATCCTCGCTTGTGCGTGACTGGATTGCCGCGGTGGACCAGTGAGCTTTGGCATGTTTGATGCGTTGCTCGAATATAGATTCGAGCAAAACATAACGCTAATGGCATATTTCATTAGCCGAGTAAAATCGGTCGACAACAAAGTGAAATTCTGAGGAGATAGAAAGCACGTTGGGACTTCCATTCGCAAAGCTTCACGGCGCGGGAAATGATTACATAGCGATCGATGGTCGCGGCCTATCCAGAGATTGGGGCGAGCTATCGCGTGTGATGAGCGAGCTTCATTTCGGTGCGGGATCCGATGGCATCGTTGTAGTGCTGCCTTCCGATGAAGCGCAGGTTCGGATGCGCATATTCAATCCAGATGGGTCTGAAGCAGAGATGAGCGGCAATGGCGTACGACTGTTCTCCAAGTTCGTGCTTGATCGAGAAATTGCTGTACCAGGTGCCGATGGTCTTACGGTGGAGACGATGGCTGGTGTGCGGACAATCCAGCCAACCATGTCAGAGGGCAAGATGATCTCTGCACGGGTCGCGATGGGCGCACCGCATCTGGCGCCACGTGAAATTCCGGTGGATGTGAGTGTTACCGGGGATGTTGAGCGAGTGATCGATCTTCCAATTGAAGCCGGTGGTCGCACTATTAAGGTCACCTGCCTGTCGGTTGGGAATCCGCACGCTGTGCATTTTCCGGATGTTGATGTGGACGACTTTCCGTTGAACGAGATTGGCCCATTTGTTGAGAGCCACGAGTACTTCCCGAACAAGATCAATTTTGAGATCGCAAACGTTACTGACAGAGGCCACTTGAAGGCTCGAATGTTTGAGCGCGGGGCGGGGGAGACGCTCTCGTCTGGCACGGGGAGCAGCGCAGTCTGCGTGGCTGCGAAGCTGCATGGTTTCACGGATGACGCGGTTGAGATGAGCGTGCCAGGCGGCACTCTGAATCTGGAATGGGACGGCGTTGGTGAGGTGTATCTGGAAGGGCCGACGGTGGAGGTCTACACCGGAATCTGGCCGGATTAACGCCACTTGCCGCCCGAAGAGATAAACTTGTCGCATATTTGAAACGCTCAAACGGAACATACACAACCCACCCCGCGCCAGAACGAGCGGTGCTTGTCGGTGTGAAGATCCGCGGCAAGAACACGGATTGGTCGCTGCGCGAGTCTCTTGCTGAGCTAGGCGATTTGGCCCGAGCCGCGAACGCCGAAGTGGTGGCGCGTGTCTCACAGCGCCTCGATCGTCCTTCGCGGACCTACGTGGGCAAGGGCAAGCTGGAAGAGCTCCAAACGCTCATTCACGATGAGGAGATCGACGTCATCGTATTCGATGATGAGCTGGCTCCAGCGCAACAGAAGGCACTTGAAGACCTCCTGGAGGTCAAGGTTATTGACAGGAGCACGTTGATACTCGACGTGTTCGCGCAGCGCGCTCGCACCAGGGAAGGAAAGCTGCAGATTGAGCTTGCCCAGAGCGAGTTCCTGTTGCCTAGGCTGGCCGGCCAGTGGTCTCACCTTGAGCGCCTTGGCGGTGGAATTGGCACCAGAGGCCCGGGTGAGGCGCAGATTGAGACTGACCGGCGTCTTGTCCGGTCACGAATCTCAAAGCTGAAAAAAGATTTGAAGAAGGTGCGGACGCAGCGGTCTGAGCAACGGCAGAATCGCACCAATTCACAGGCGGCAGTGGTATCGCTTGTTGGCTACACGAATGCAGGAAAGAGCGCTCTGTTCAACCGGCTGGCATCGGGCAATGTGACGGCCAGGAACCAGCTGTTCTCGACGCTTGATACAACAACGCGGCAACTCTATCTGCCGTCTGGCGAACAGGTTGTGCTAACCGATACGGTGGGCTTCATCCACAAGTTACCAGCAACAGTAGTGTCAGCGTTTACGGCGACGCTTGAGGAGCTTGAGTACGCGGATCTGCTGCTGCATGTGGTTGACGTGAGTCACCGTGGCGCCGTCGCGCATCACGATGTGGTGGAAGGCATTCTCGACGAACTTGGTCTTTCAGCAATCCCCAGGATTCTTGTTCTCAATAAGTTTGACAGGGTGGCTGAGTCTCCAGACGACCCGCTGACCGATCGCGCGAAACAGCTCATTGCGATGTCAAAGCACAGCGTTGTCACTTCAGCTGAATTTGGTTGGGGTCTCGACGATTTGCGGACCGAAATCTCCAGAGTGGTTTCTATGGACGTGCCTGAGCCCGCATCGGCGTAATCACGCCTGAGAAGAAAATCTCGTCTGAGGATTCTCTTAGGGCTGGGTCGATGCTCCTGTTAGGTTTGGATCATCACTTCCTGCATTCACGCCACCGGAGCACGCACAAATGCCAATCTCACTCGATACTCCATTTCCAGCTCGCCCATTCCTGAGCTGTAGCCCGGACGAACTTGTGATCGTCGACCAGTCGGATATGGGTGCCATGCTTACGGGTGGTGATCTGACTCCGTGGGCAACGGTTGTCGTTGGGCCTCAAAACATACTGGAGTCAGCACCTTTGCGAGCGGTTGTTTCATCAAATAGCGTGGTATCGGTCGAGTGTTCCGACTGCACGGTTGTGATCGACTTCGAGCAGGAAACGGCTCGTCGCACTGTTGGCGGCGAGACGTTTGTGTACATGTCAGATCTTACCGAGGCAAACGACGGCAGGGGATGGATAGCGCTCTCTTAGATGGTGGATTCTGGCACGGGGCAGATTCATATCAAGCCGAAGTGGAACGTCTGTCGGAAGAGATTGTGTGGGCCTGATCCACTGGGGCGTAAGTTCGCACTAGATACGTTATGTCAACTAAATAGCAGTACTTTCGTTCGGAAGAGCCTCCACAACCGTTCTCAGAAGAAATAGCAGTGGGTCTTTCCACCTACAGATTTAACCAACAACCGTCCGGTAGCATTGTTGATTCATGATTATTCATAAGCTCTTACATCTTCGACCTGACTGGGTCGGCGCCGTTGCGATTGTTCTTTTGTTGGTGGTGGCCTGCGGATCTGACTCTGCTGACGCAGGTCCATCCATACCCGGCGTTGAAGATGGCGTCGCCCAATCTGACGGTGAAATTGCAACGCCTACTGCGCTGCCGGTCGTTCCGCCCCCGGAAGAGGTTCCACCAGGCCTGGAGGCAGTCTGGCAGGCTTATAGCCTGCTGGTGCGAGAATACGTAGAGCGTGAAAAAGTGGACCCTGCGGTGATGACCGAGGCTGCGATCAGGGGCATGGTCGACGCGCTTGAGGACCGATACAGCGCCTATATCTCGCCAGAGTCATACGCGATTGAAAGCAACCGTCTGGTTGGTGACTTCCAGGGTATTGGCGCGGAGGTTCAGCTAACGCAGGACCGTCAACGGGTGATGATCATCGCCCCGTTGCCAAATACACCGGCTGAGGCTGCTGGCATCAGGCCCGGGGACGTCATCATGGCTGTGGATGGCCAGGACACGAAGGGCTGGTCAGTTCTTGATGCCGTAAACCGAATTCGAGGCCAGGGTGGATCGACGGTCATACTTTCCATCCTTCATCTTGGTCAGATCGATGTGGTTGATATCCCGATCGTTCGAGGGACGATCAAGCAGGACAGTGTCACAGCGCGTCTTCTTGAGGACACCAAATATGGGATAGTCAAGATCAACCAGTTCACCGCGCGCAGCCGCGAAGAGCTTCGCGCTGCCATTGAGGAGCTGAAGGATGGCGATATTGAAGGGCTGATCCTGGACTTGCGCAACAATCCGGGAGGCCTGCTCACTGCGACGGTGGATGTGGCCAGCGAGTTCGTTGAAAGCGGGTTGGTTACGTACGAAGTTGACGGTCGCGGCAACCGGAAGGATTGGCGAGTCCGAGATGGTGGTCAATCTACAGAAATTCCCCTCGTCGTACTGATTAATGAATTCTCAGCCAGTGGTAGTGAGGTGCTGGTGGCCGCGCTACAGGATCACGATCGTGCGGTAGCGATTGGCAACACCACATTTGGAAAGGGCAGCGTGAACACACTTCGGGCGCTCTCAAATGGCGGTGGGCTCTATATGACGTTCGCACGCTGGTACAGCCCCAACGGTCGTCTGATCGAGGGCATTGGGATCACCCCTGATGTGGAGATCGATTACGACCCGACTCTCCAGTCTGCGCGTCATGGCGCTGAGGACACTCAGCTGGCCGCGGCGATACAGCAGCTGGACTTCGAGACCGGAAACGTATCGATATTGACCCCGGAGTAGATAAACTGGAACCGTTATGGCGATTAAAAACGGTAAATCTACAGGCCCAATAGCGGTAAATCGCAGAGCGCGACGCGAGTACGACATCCTTGAGACTATCGAGGCTGGACTTGTGTTGAGCGGCTCTGAGATCAAATCGATCCGTGAGGGTCGAGTCAACATCACACAGGCGTTTGCCCAGGAGCGTGACGGTGAAATGTGGCTTATTAACGCGCACATTGCTGAGTACAAGGGCGCTGGAAACAAGTTCACGCAGCATGAGCCCACACAGAATCGCAAGCTGCTGCTCCACCGCAAGCAGATTCGTCACATGATCCGCGAAATGACTCAGCAGCGGATCACCGTAGTTCCTTTGCGGCTCTTCATACGCAACCACTATGCAAAAGTGGAATTGGGTATAGCGAGAGG
>DBZV01000054.1:0-1606 GCA_002311865.1 Dehalococcoidia bacterium UBA1151 | reverse complement strand
GCCGGGAGTCTGAGAGCTTGCCCTGAGCGAAGTCGAATGGGTGATGATCTCATCCCTCGTCGATATGCGGCACTAATCTCCACTCCCTCCCCAGGCGTACAATTAAAGGAACTCTCGTGGGGACGCGTGGTCTCGACAGGGAGGGTGACCGCAGGACTGCAGGTCGAGGTGCCAGCCTCCTCGTAAATCCACTGGCAAAAGAGTAATTGGCGAACCAGAATACGCCATGGCCGCTTAGTTCTAGTAGCTAAGTAAGGCCACGTTCCACCGGCCCCCACCTTGGCGGGGCCGATTGGAGCGCCGAATAGTCAAGGTGCTGTCTGTCTGACACCGATGGGGCAGGCAAAAGATCATCGGCTGGCTGCTAGTTATGCTCTGTCGTGGGTGTACGTTGGCAGCGAGAAAAACTACCGGCGACTAAGCCTGTAGATGTCCGACCGGAACCCTTCCTGGACGGGGAGTTCGACTCTCCCCCGTCTCCACCCTGAACACAAATCAGCATCAACTCCCGGCCCGCCAGCCGGGAGTTTTTCGTTTTGGAGAAGGATTACACTAGAGGCCTCACGGGCGGTCGCAACTTCGAAAACCGGCCTGAACGGTGCCTTTGGCTTGATGGCGATGATGCTCTTAGAATGGTTCTGTCAGAACTCAATGCTCGCCACAAAATCCGGCCGACATAAATACATTATCGACCTCTGTATTTAAGCTGACAGTTCGGTCATTAGAGTCGACCACCTGTCTGTGAATATCTTCCTTCGAGCGTTCGCCGGAACATGCTCGTCATCTACGGCACGGACTCTTAAATAATTTCGCAACTCATCGAATGCCGTGCAAAACCGACTCGCTGACTCGAACAGTTTGAACCCAAGCATTGGATAGTAACGCTGCTTGATTCCTCGATGATTCTGCTCCATTCGGTTGTTCAGATATTGATTGTGTCGATGTAAAACCTTACGACCGACGATCCATCGAATTGCCTTCGTGTAGGCAGGATGTTTGTCTGTAGTCATGCGCAGGGGCCTCTGCCCTGCACTATCTAGTAGACGCCGCAAGAAACGTCGAGCTGCATGCTTATCTCTGTGCTCACTTAGCATCGAATCGAGCAGGTTTCCTTCTCGATCTATGGCTCTATAGAGATATCGCCAACGACCGCTGACCTTGATATATGTCTCGTCCAGATACCAGGAGTGACCAGCAATTCCACGCCGTTTAGCACGAAGTTTTTCACTGACTAAAGGTGCAAATCGAAACTCCCAAACCCGTATGGTTTCGTGACTGACTTCGAATCCACGTTGAAGTAGTAGTTCTGCAACATCACGAAATCCGAGCTTGTACCTCAGTCGCCAGAGAACAGCGAGCAAGACGATATCTGTCGGAAACTGAAGATCGTTGAAGGGCGTACCCGAACGTTCGTTGAAACGCTTATTGCAGTCTCGGCAACAGAAAGTCCTATAACCAAGGGAGGTTCGATGTTTTCTCTTAGACAAGGACGTGGACAAGCAGTGCGGACAGGACATGAACAGATCTCCTCAGTAAATGATGAAGATGCTATTCTGCCCCGACACTGAGTTCTGACAGAACCGACAGTATCCGCCAACGCTGCTGC
>DBZV01000182.1:3057-3273 GCA_002311865.1 Dehalococcoidia bacterium UBA1151 | reverse complement strand
CCTACCATTTACCTACCATTTACCCAAATACAGGCAAGCGGGCTATTGTAAGGATCCTTCGGCAAAAGAGTAGCGAATGGCAATGATTTATCTGGTTCGCTTGCGGCAACGCACGGTTCGCAGACCACGCAGATCCTGGTCTCATTGAGCCTGGACACGATTTTCTACCACTTTGTCGACGTCCCGTCGTGCGGACGCCTGGGGGAATGCCAGATG
>DBZV01000182.1:293-3008 GCA_002311865.1 Dehalococcoidia bacterium UBA1151 | reverse complement strand
ATGAGCCGATTGGCGAAATCAGCCAACTTCACGGTGCCGGTCGCTTTCGCCGTCTCAATGACGAACGAGATACATCAGTTGCTTTTCCAGTGACGGCAGGCGAACGCCCGCCAGCCGCAGCAGGAGATTTTCCAACGACACCCAGACATCGCCAAGCAATTGACCTTTGCCCTGTTGATCTACGATCGCACATTGCGCCAGCACCCGATCGATCGCCTCTGGCGAGCCCAGCCGACGGATGAAACCTTCCACCAGGCGTCGACGTTGCGGCGCTGTGCGGCCGCCAGGCAACATGTTTCGCAACTGTGCGGCCAAAGCACCTAATATCGCGAACACCGACACACCCTCCTCTCGCAGTCCTCGCACCATACGCGATACCCGCTGGCTATCCGCCGCGTACACCGCATCAAGTAGCTCAAAAGTATCGTAGTGGGAGGCATCTTCCAAAGCCGCCGCCAAGGTAGCAACTGAGATCGGCTCTGGCAGATCTGCCAAAGCAAGCTTTTCGATTTCCTGCACGGCGGCCAACAGATTGCCCTCCACTCGCTGGCAGAAGTAGGTCAGCGCCTGATCGTCGAATTTGAGCGATGCCTCGAGGAGCCGACCCTGCACCCAACGCGGCAACTCTGCCACGCCGATTGGCCAGACCAGGACAATCACCCCAGCCTCGGCCAGCGCTTTGAACCAGGCACTATTGCGTTTTCTGACTTCCAGGCGCTCGGTGCGCAGCAGGATCACGGTATCGTCCATGGGAGAGCGTAGATAACTGCGCAACATCTCGGATGCTTCCCTGTCCAGTTTGTTCGCTGGTACCCGGACATCCAGCACACGGCGCTTCGCAAACAACGACATGCTGGCAGCATTCTGTGTCAGATCGTGCCATTTGAAACCTGATTCCACGAATAGAACCGAGCGCTCCAGATACCCCTGGGTTGTGGCCGCAGCGAGAATCGCATCGCAAGCTTCTTGAACGAGCAATGGTTCAGCCCCTGAGACAAGGTAGATTGGAGCGAGTGGCCCGGCAAGATGGTCGCCGAGTGCCGAAGGTTTAAGAATCAACCCCTGTCTCCCGCGATACCGCATTCAGGACACGAATAACCTGCTGCACAAGATCGTTCACCATCTCAGACTCCAGCAGGGTCTGCTCTTCGCTGTTACCGACGATATTATCCGCATCCACCCGGTACACCCGGGTGGTCTCTACCCAACGAGGTTCTATGAGCACGTGTGCTTCGCCCTCCACCGTGTCATGTACGCTGAAATGGACCGCCATGGTCAATTCGTATTCCGCCGCCCGGGCTCGTCCGGTAACGGAGACGCTGCGTCTTTCTTTTCGTTCTTCGACAAGCTGCACCACGAGTTCGGCATCACTGGCGCGGGCGCTGAGTTCAACGCCCGCTTGGTCCAAGCCCTTTCGCAGGGGCTCTGCTAGGAAATTCCGCCGTTCACTCGTCACATGCGCGCTCGAAACTGTACTCGTCAGATCCCAGCTACGCAGATGAAAGCCGCATGCGGAACTAAGGAGAAGTCCCAAGAGAGCGATGGCGCTTAGGCGCACGGGTCTACCTCAGTTGGCCACGATATTGATGAGTTTGCCGGGGATGAGGATGGCTTTGCGGACCGTTTTGCCATCGACAAAGCGCGCAACATTCTCAACGCCAAGAGCCAGTTCACGGGCTGCTTCTTCGTCAATGTCAGCCGGTACATCCACGTGGCCGCGAACCTTGCCATTGACCTGTATGACAAGATTCAGACGATCCTGCACGAGCGCATTGTCATCCACCGCCGGCCAGCTGACCTGAACCAGCGGCATCACCTCCCCGAGTGCAGCCCACAGGGCTTGAGTTACGTGCGGCGCAATAGGGGATAGAACGACCAGTGCTATCTTGATCGCCTCGTCGATCGAGGCGCGATTCTGCAGATCGTCCGGCGCTGTTCGACTTATCAAATTGACAAGCTCGTGTACGCCAGAGACTACCGTGTTGAGCTGAAGCCGCCGACCGTAGTCATCATCGGCTCGTTGCAGTGTCTCGTGGGACTTTCGTCGTAACAGCTTGGCGGCATCACTCAACACCGGAATATCCAAAGGGGGCACCGGGCCAGCGCTGATGTGTTCCTGCACGAGCGTCCAGAGCCGCTTGCAGAACTTCCCCTGGCCTTCGACCCCAGCCTCACTCCATTCGAATGACTGATCGGGCGGAGCAGCAAAAATCATCGCCGTACGGACAGCGTCTGCGCCATATTTTTCGAGTAAGTGCTGAGGATTGCCAGCATCCCCTGCTGACTTCGACATCTTCTTACCGTCTTTCAACACCATTCCGAGCATGAGTAACCGCGTGAAAGGCTCATCTGAGGCAAGTAGTCCATGGTCCCGCATGAGCTTGTGGTAAAACCGGGCATAGAGAAGGTGCAGGATGGCGTGTTCGATACCACCTACATAGTGATCCACCGGCGTCCAGTAGTTGACCCGTTGATCAACCATCGGCTCGTTGGCATCAGGGCTCGCGAAGCGCGCGTAGTACCAGGAAGACTCCATGAACGTATCGAAGGTATCGGTTTCCCGGCGTGCTTCTTTACCGCATTGAGGGCAATCGGTCTTATAGAAGCTCTCCATGGTCGTCAGTGGCGAATGAACACCTTCGAATTTGACGTCCGTCGGCAGGACAACGGGCAAGTTGGCCTCGGCGACCGGCACAATGCCACAATCGCGGCAGT
>DBZV01000182.1:0-275 GCA_002311865.1 Dehalococcoidia bacterium UBA1151 | reverse complement strand
GGGCAGCCCCAATAGCGTTGCCGGGAGACACCCCAGTCGCGCAATCTGTAGTTGGTCTTCCGGCGACCCAACGAATTAGCTTCAAGCGCCTCGGCTATCGCAGTAAACGCCTCCTGCGAGGTTAGCCCGGTGTAATCCGCGGAATTGACCAACCGACCATACTCAACGAAGGCAGCCGTGCTGAGGTCACAGCTCTCAGCATCGTCGATTGGCTCAATAACCTGTTTGATCGGAATTTCGTACTTGTGCGCAAACTCCCAGTCGCGCTGATCGTG
>DBZV01000167.1:14583-19120 GCA_002311865.1 Dehalococcoidia bacterium UBA1151 | reverse complement strand
GTTACCACCAACGCCAACCGCCTGCGCACCTACCAGCGCCCTGCTTTAGCCGCTGCGGGGGCTTCAGGGAGCGAGAATCAGACAATCATTGACGTACAAGGCTACGGACCAGAAAAGGAGAAAGAGATGGCTACCGTCAAAGATGTCGTATGTGGAATGGACATCGACCCCAACACTGCGTCTTCTCGGATGGAGTACCAATGGAAGATTTATTACTTCTGCTCCGATGACTGCCATGTGAAGTTCATGGCCGAGCCCCAGAAGTACGCTTCTTAGATATCGTGATTACTATAGGCTGGGGAAGACGGCGACGGCCCAACGCCCCTTCCTCAGGCAGACCTTGACGAAGCTCCTGAGGCTGTATAATGTGACCCAAATGCAAGTCTCAACGCTGCCCACCAACCCCGGAGAGCTCCGGGACCTCATGCGGAAGGGCGAGATCACCTCCTTCACAGCCGGCATGGCCCCGGGCCACGTTCAGGCCAACCTCGTCATCCTGCCCCGCGACCTGGCCTTCGACTTCCTGCTCTTCTGCCAGCGCAACCCGAAGCCGTGCCCGGTAATCGAGGTGCTTGAGGCGGGTCAGGTTCACCCCGTGACAAGCGCGCCCACAGCGGATATTCGCACTGACGTGCCCCGGTATCGCATATGGCGTGACGGTGAACTCACAGATGAAGTAGAGACCATCGAGAAGTACTGGTCGGACGACCTCGTCACATTCCTGCTGGGCTGCAGCTTCTCATTTGAGAACGCGCTCCGAGACAACGGCATCGATCTTCCACACTGGGGTACGGGCGAGAACGTCGCAATGTTCAAGACGAGCGTGGACACGGTTCCTGCCGGACCATTCTCAGGCCCAATGGTGGTCTCCATGCGCTGGATACCGCAGGACAAGGTGGTCAGGGCGGTGCAGTCCACGTCGCGCTTTCCGGCAGTGCATGGCGCACCAGTCAACATCGGAGACCCGAGCGCGCTTGGCATTGCCGACGTGTCGAAGCCAGACTTCGGCAGGGCGTGGGATCCGAACCCTGGCGACGTGCCGGTCTTCTGGGCCTGTGGCGTAACCCCGCAGGCCGTCGCCATGGCATCCAAGCCGCCGCTCATGATCACACATGCTCCCGGCCACATGTTTGTGACCGACCTGCGGGATGTTGATCTGGCGGTTTTGTAGTTCAATCAATCAGGCGAATTGGAGCCATAAGTGGGAGCAATTGAAGAGGCTATCCTCAAGGGAGACGTGCGTGGTATGCGGCATCTGGCGCCTCATCTGGAGCCGGACTATGTGACGGATTGCGCCCAGTTTGTGTTGGATCATAAGGGCCGGGTGATGATCACTACTGGCTTTTACATCCTGTCTGCCGACGCGCCTGAAACCGATGGTCCTCCAGGTGCTGTGGCGATTGGGAACGCGCTGGCGGAGCTTGGATTTGAGGTGTCGTACGTTACAGACTCCGTGTCCCTTTCGGCGCTCGCGTCCATCGCTAATCCACAGCACACCATCATAGATTTCCCAATCACCTCGCATCGGGAGTCTGCCGAAATCGCTCAGGATCTGATTCGAGATGAGCGCCCGGACCTCATGATCTCCATCGAGCGATGCGGCATTTCCTCAGATGGCATCTATAAAAACATGCGCTCGATGGATATCTCTGAGCACAACGCCAAGATCGATCACCTATTCGAGCAGCATCCGTACTCGCTTGGAATTGGCGATGGCGGCAACGAGATTGGCATGGGAAACTTGCTTAAAATCATCGCGGAGACTGAGGGTCTACCCGATCTTCCCGCGGTCACGACCACGACGAACCTGATCTGCGCCGCCGTATCCAATTGGGGCGGCTACGGCCTGGTGACGGCGATTTCGCAAATGGCTGGGCGAAATCTGCTGCCGTCTCTCGATGATGAAGTTGATTGGGTGACCACGCTGGTGGACGGCGGGGCTGTTGACGGCTTCACGGGCGACAGCAAGCTCTACGTGGATGGCTTCACTCTTGAAGAGCAGTCGAGGTGCCTGAGGGAGCTGCACGAGCTTCTCAAGTAGCCGACGTAGCCACCTTACCGTCTGCGCCCTCTGCGTTCCTTGTTTAGCGTTTCCTGAACGAAGAAGAAGGCGATCGCGGCGCCCACAAATCCAACGCCGCCGGTCACCACCGCAGCCACGCCCAACGTTGCCGCCTGGGCCACGAACCCGACGATAAACGGCCCAGTGCTGCCGCCCATGTCGCCGATTAGTCGCCAGACGCCGATGAACTCGCCGGTGCGGTTGGGCGGGGAGAAGTCGACTCCCATGGTGAAGACGATTCCGCTGCTGATGCCGTTGCCTACGCCGGCCCAGAGGCCGATGATCATCAACGTCCAGAAGCCACTTGTAAGCGGAATCAGCACCAACGCCGAGCCGAGCACAATCAGACTTGGAACGAAAACCCATTTGCGGCCCCACTTGTCCATCACGATGCCAACCGGGTAGAAGAAAAAGCTATCGATCAGCGACGACGCGCTCATGATGAAGTTGATATCGCGCACGTTGATGCCTATGGAGTCGCCCCAGAGGGGGATCAGGATTGTCTTACCGTTGCGGATCAGTTGCAGACAGACGGCGGCGAGTCCAGCTGTGGCAAAAATGCGTTTGTTCTCTGTGATCACCTCGTTCAGCCGGGAGAGAATCGACTCGCCATCTGCGTCTAGTCCGGCGCTGCCTGTGTCTTTGAGCAGAATCAGCATCAGCGCAGCCGTGATGATGCCGATGCCGGCTTGCGCGAAGAACGTGGATTGCAGGCCAAGTTCCGAGGCCACAAACGCAGCAATAAGTGGTCCAACGAACATTGCCATCCTGTTCACACCGCCGAAAAGCGCAAGAGCGCGGCCGCGGTTCTGGTTGGGGATTACCTGCGCGATGTACGCCTGGCGTGAGATTGACCAGATCGCCCGGGCCATGCCCTGGAAGAATCGCAGAACTATGTAGACCCAGATCGTTGCTGCAAGACCCGCGCCCAGGGCTGTAACGCCGATTGCGGCAGTGCCAAAGACCATCGTGCGCTTGGAGCCGAGCTTCGAGACGAGCGCACCCGATGGAACGTCGAATAGCATCGTGCCGATTTCACGAGCGGCTACCGCGACGCCGATGAGTCCCAGTCCGGCGCCCAGAGATTTGGCGAACAGCGGCACTTGAGCGAGGACGAGTCCTTCACCCAGTGACAGGAGCAGCGTGGGAACGTAAACCGTCCAGAAAATGGAGCGGATTGAGAACGGTTTCGCAGGATTTGGGGTAGCTTCAGTTACCGGCGGATCACCGGCACCTGGCTGGTTCGGTTGAGATGATTCTTCAGATGACTCTGGCACAGCGATGAATCGTACCGGATGACGCTACGGGTGATTACGGCAATCAGGGAAAGAGACCGGCCCCACCGTGATGGTGAGGCCGATTCGATTGTGCTTGCGGGTTAGCCGCCCGGTGAGACTTTGAACGAACCCTCATGCTCCATGATCTCAGCCAATAACGCGATGCCGTCACGGTTCTTTTGCGGAGACTCATAGCCGTAGCAGAGCCTGGCGCAGTGGTCGCCGTCACCGTTGGGTGCGAATGACGCGCCGGAGTTGAAGCCAACGCCTGCTTTGAACGCGATTGGCATTAACTCTGTGGCATTCACATGCTCAGGGAATGTAACCCAGAGGTAGAGGCTGCCCTTGGGGGTGCTCCACGTTGTGCCGGTACCACCAAAGTTCTCGCCAAGCGCTGAAACCATGGCATCACGCTTCGGGCGGTTGAGGACGTTAATGTGATCGATGTGTTCGTACATCTGACGGTTGAGGAACTCGTAAACCGCGAGAGATGTGAAGTGGTTTGTCCCAGTCATCCGGAAGCTGAGCGCTCGCCGCATTGTCTCGCCGTCTGAAACAAAGTAACCCAGGCGCAGGCCCGGTGCGAGGATCTTAGAGAACGAACCTACATATATCACCATGCCGGAGTCGTCGAGGGACCTGAACGACTCCTGCGTTTCACCTTCGTAGCGCAGATCTGTGTAGCACTCGTCTTCAATGATCACGATGTGATGTCGGCGGCAGATGTCGATGATCTGCTTGCGTCGACTGGTGGGCAGAGTGTTGCCGGTTGGGTTCTGGAACTCAGGGATTGTGTAGAGAATCTTGGGCTTCTTGCCTTCCGCTGTGAGCTTCTCGATGAGATCTTCCAGGTCTTCCGGGATGATGCTGTCATCATCGATTGGCGTACCGACCACATTTGCGCCTGCCTTGCGGAACTGGGCCAGCGTACCGGAGTAGACGTAGCGCTCCATGATCACGGTGTCACCGGGGTTGATGAGGGCCTTGATCACCGTGAAGTTGGCCTCAGCTGAGCCATTGAGTATTGCGATGTTGTCCGGGGAGACCTTGAACCCATCGTCGCGTTCCAGCTTTGCCGCAACCAGTTCACGCAGTTCCGGGAGTCCTCTTGCGTCCGGGTAGTAGGCCAGGTCGCCACCCTGTTTCTCCAGCATGGTGGTGAGGGCGTCGGTAAGGCCTTTGAACGGAATCGAATCCG
>DBZV01000167.1:11909-14560 GCA_002311865.1 Dehalococcoidia bacterium UBA1151 | reverse complement strand
GCAAAGTCAAATTTGGCATGGGCCGGAACTTTGAGTTCTACGTCCAGGCTGTTCTCTGAGTAAAGGGCTGAAAGATCAAATGTGGGTGTCGCCATTGGTTACAGCTTGTCTCCCTGGGCCAATTATTTTGGTCTGCTTACCGGTCGTTTGGGGCCGTGATGGGTTTGAGGTCACGATGGTGGCACAGTTTAGGCCCGCCAAGAGGCACGCGCAAACGCCCCCCTGCCAGATTGATGACCGGTGATGAGCCCGTCATATAGCAGGGGGGCGTTAGGCGGAGGGCCAGACTTGCCGCTCAGGACGTCGTCTTAGGTGGGGCTATTGCTGCGCCGGTTCGTGGATTCTGGGAATTGCAAATGAGACGGCGGTTCCGCGCCCAAGTTCACTCTTGAGCCTTACGTTCGAGCCATGATGGAACTGGGCGTTGATGGCTATCTGCTGAAGGACACTCCTCCCAGCGACATTCTTGAGGGGCTGAGGATGGTGATGCGGGGGAGTAGTGTTTTCTCCTCAACGGTGAGTGCAAACATCATTCAGGGGTATCTTCACTCTCCCTACAACCGGGCAAAGAAGAATCGGGATTCGCTGACTGCGCGCGAGGCAGAGGTTCTGCAACTTATCGCAGATGGTCGCACCAATGATGATGTCGCGGATGCGCTGGGCGTGACGGTGAAGGCGATCCAGGTTCACCTTACTAACCTGTACGCCAAACTAGACGCCAAAAACAGGACTGAAGCCGTTGTCAAAGCGGCAAGACGCGGCCTGGTTATTCTGGACGACTCTCAGTAGCTATCTGATTGCTTGGAGGGCGATGCTGAGGGCTTCTGCACCCGCCATCCTCTGCCTTGCAATTGAACGGGAACTCTCTCTTGCTGGTGTTCACGCTAACCGCCGGGTGGTGTGTACCCCAATAGTCACCGCGTCCATACCCTGATTCACTTGTTGTGCAGGGTCCTTCTACGGCCTTGCGCATGACTTTCGACGCGGGAAAGAGAGTCGTATGCTCAGGGACTCAGCTGGCGCGGGGCCAGTATCAAGAGATACACGGGATACGTCAGAAGTACAGCTTCCACGGAGGCCGTTCACTTATCGCGCCGCTGAAATTACCACAAGCGCGCTGTTTTCAGCCAAGCTCGCGACTCTGGCTACGCTGGCTACCTTCGCTCTTCTGCTTGGAATGACGGTTGGAACCACACTCACCGTTCGTACATTTATTACAGAGAAGAGCACTGATAGATTCGCTAACTTTGTTCAGACCGCCAACTCCAACTTTGAAGCCGATGTTTCACGCCGCTTGATTGAGTTGCTGGCCGTCGAGGGTCTTTTCAAGACCTCTGAAAAGATAAGCCAGTCTGAATTTGAAGTATTTGCCGGTTTGTTGGAAAACAAAGGCGGCCCGGTAGAAGCCCTTGGATTCGTAAGGCGGATCACGCCTCAAGAAGTTGATGAATTCAATCTAACGATGCAAAGCCGGGGTCTGGCTAGCTTCGACCTGACACGGCGTGGCGAAGCCTCTGAATACACCGTTATCGAGCAGCTATTCCCCAGAAACTCCGGGGTCGTATCGCTGGGAGAGGACCTTGGCAGAGATAGCTTTTTTAGTGATGCATTGGCCGCCGCGGAGCAGAGTCTGTTGCCGGTGGTGGTTGGACCGTTTGAGTCCACCGACCCCAATGCAAGCGATGCGTCGCTGGTGATCCTGGCACCAGTGTTTCGCCAGCTTGCTGACAGGAATTCTGGCAACACATTTGTCCGAACGCTAGAGGGATTCGCTCTTGGTGTTTATCAGGCGAAAGAGCTCCTTGGCGGGGCGCTGATCTCCCAGGAATTTGGTGATATCGATTTCCGGATCGTCGATATTTCTAAGGGTATTCCCGGCACCGAAATTTTCCCTGAGGCCGGTGGCGACTCCAGTTTTGCCTGGGAAGGCGGTCAAAGGCTGAACCGTGAGATTGAAGTTGGAGGGCAGGTATGGTATTTCCAGTACTCCGGACCTGCTGATTTTGATCTGACTCCGCTTGAACGAGAAGTCTGGATTATCGTGATGACAGCGGGCCTCGTAATTACGCTGGTGGCAGGTGGGTCAACCTACTCGCTAATCGTTGGTAGGCGGGCTGCCAGAAGCGACCTTGAGGTTGTGACAACCCAGCTGTCGGCCATTCTGGACTCTGCACTTGAAGGAATTCTTCTTGTTGATACCCGCGGTCGCGTGATCTGGGCAAACCAGGCTCTGGCCAACATGATGGAGTTGGGGGAAGCCAGCGACCTCGCGGGCGAAGATCTTGCGAGCCGTCTTGAATCAGACGGGCCTGATATTGAGCATCGAGCCCGCTTTGTTGAGTTCTTCAGAGAAGTGGTGCGTGATCCAGAATCGACGGTTGCAAGTGAAGATGTCACTATCAACACGCCGGAGCCGCACTCTTATTCTTTGAGTTCGGTGCCGGTTGAAGATGAAGGTGGTGTGCATGCAGGCCGCCTCTGGGTCTTCAGAGATGTGACTTCCGAGCGCGCGGCCGATGAGGCGAAATCTACATTCGTGTCGATGGTTTCGCACGAACTTCGCACAACTCTGACTTCGGTTATGGGCTTCATCGACCTGGCCATAGATGGTGCAGGGGATCCAGTGGGCGAGAAGACGATAAAGCTGCTGG
>DBZV01000167.1:11328-11785 GCA_002311865.1 Dehalococcoidia bacterium UBA1151 | reverse complement strand
CTGGCCAGGGACCTGGCGGACGGAGTGAACGCGCTCTTTGTGGAGCGTGACGTCGAGCTGACGGTGGACGTTGATGACGAGGTTCCATTGATCTGGGCTGACCGCGGCCGAATGGGGCAGGTAATCATCAACCTGCTGACCAACGCACTCCGGTACACCCCACCTGGTGGCGAAGTTCACGTTCAGATCACCCATGATTCCGGGGCGGTTGCGATAGCTGTCGTAGACACCGGCGTGGGAATTGCGCCGGAGCACACCTCACGCGTTTTCGAAAAGTTCTTCCGCATCGACTCCAAGCGATCTCGCCCGGCCGGTAGTACCGGATTGGGCCTGGCCATCACGAAGTCTCTAGTGAAGCAGATGTCTGGCGTGATCACGCTTGAGAGCGAGATTGGCGAGGGCTCCACGTTCACCGTTCGAATTGGCGCGAGTACTCAGACCGCCTGAGGCACCTGCC
>DBZV01000167.1:4903-11297 GCA_002311865.1 Dehalococcoidia bacterium UBA1151 | reverse complement strand
GCACACTTTCGCAACGCGGCCATGCTCAGGATGGCATCACGGCATATCTGCGCGGAGGAGAGGGCATCCCATTCTCATTCGAGTATCACTTCCAACGCTGAGCAGAACGCCATACCTTACAACTCGATCCGCGACTCACTGCGCTATTATCACTCCACCATCCGCGCCATGAACTCCTCAGAAGGAACGCCCGACATGTGCAGAAGCATCAAGACCTTGCGACCGCCTTACCAGGAAGAAGTTACTCCTGAAGACATTGAAGCGGCAGCGCTTCAGTTCGTGCGCAAAGTCAGCGGGTACAGGAAGCCGTCAAAGGCCAACGAACGGGCGTTCACACTGGCGGTTAAGCAGATAGCGAAGGCGTCACAGAGGCTACTGGACGGTCTTGATGTCCATACTCACGAGGCCCACACCCACGTTGCAGCAAAGGCCGGTTAGCGCGGGTATCTGAATTATCCAGCGTCCAGGCTGGTTGCAGATTCAGGCGACTTGCTCTGAGACGCCGCGTTCTGGCATCACGTAGCGGTAGCCGAACTCTCGGACGGTCTGAATGAGGCGTGGTTTGCGCGGATTATCTTCAATCTTTCCACGCACGTAGGAGATGTAAAGCCGCACGCTCTCCGGGGCAGTTTCCAGTGAATCGGCCCCCCATACCAGGTCGATAAGCCGTTCCTGGCTCAACACCTGGCCCGCGTTGCCAACTAGCGCTGCAAGCATCTTGAACTCCAGAGGCGACAGCTTCAATTCTTTGCCGCGTGCTGTGACACGGTGAGATGCATAGTCAATGGTGAGCGCGGAGTCTGTATAAGCATCAGGGGACTTGCTGATTGAAGGAAGCGACGCACGTCGAAGTGCAGCTCCAACCCGAGCCATGAGTTCATCACGTCCGAATGGTTTGACGATGTAGTCATCAGCGCCAGCAGCCAGTCCACGAACCTTTTCGTGTTCGGATCCCAGGGCTGTTAGAAATAATACAGGGATGTTTGAGAGTTCTGTGATCCGTCCACAGAGCTCAATACCGTCCATGCCCGGCATATCGATATCAAGCAGTGCAAGATCTGGTCGGTGATCGAAGAAGGCTCGGAGACCCTCTTCACCGGTTGATGCCTGGATAGTCTGATGTCCGGCCAAATCCAATCGGGCCGCCACCAGCGCAAGAATGTCTGGCTCATCATCAACTATCAGTATGCGCGCGCTTTGTGTGTCCATGAATCTGTGAGCCCTGCGAAAACGCTGATCGATTTATATTCCTCATCTCAATTTATCGGGCAGCAGAGTGTGTTTCGTGTGTAGTTACACCACTCGGCATTGGTGACTCCTACTTATTTCCAACAAACCTCACACATAAGTCAAAGATAGGTGGTGCAATATGAATCTCAGTGAGAGGTCAACGGGACCGCACCCCGCCGGTGATTAGCCGAGCGGCCCCGCAGATCTTGATCAATATGCTGGATGCGGCCCGGGTTACTCCAATAGCCCTCACTCACGGTCTCCTCTTTCCCCGGTTGGTGAATGGGCCGCACCTCAGCAATCTCTGAAGACCGCCTCCAGGCGGTCTTCTCAGTTAAGCGAGATCAGGTTCGCAAAATTCAGAGACCAGCACGGAAAGATCTCTGGCGACCGCGATTTCTTCATCGTCTACGCCGTGGTCAAGAAGATCGTCAAGAAAGAAGGACGCTGCCGTATCTCTTCCACGGAGGAAATCACTGAGTCCATGTAGCTGCCGGACACCGTAGTGATAGTCGTCGTAGATCCCCCCGCTCACCGGATGGCACCACGGAGCCAGCGTCATAGCGTCAGGGTTCGGGATTCCAGATGATGCATATTGATATCGTTGGATCGACTCAGCGGGGCTGAGCAAGATATCAACGTACCGTTTGATCATCAGGTCATGCTCATATTCATTGGGCAGCGGATCTACCGTCGCGGGGTTGAACCCCATTTCGAACTGCCTGAGGACGGCTATAGCGGCGGCCTCTCCATCACCCCAATCAATCATTTCAACGTTTGGGTTAGGTGGGACATCTCGATAGGCTCCAACCCGGCTGATGACCACCGGAGTACCCGCGGCGATAGATTCATATGGCGCAAGCCCAAATGCTTCGATGGCGTTGCCGAGGCAGAGGGTGACGTCGCCGGAGCCGTAGAAGCCTGGCATCTGGTCGGTGGTCTGCCACGGCACGTACCTGATCACATCTTGAACGCCTAACTCCTGTGCCTTTGCATCAATGGACGTGTGAATCTGCTTCAGGTAAGGGAGTCGGTCGGCGTCGATGTGTTTTGGGATGATCAGTTCTAATTTGAGACCACGCCTTTCGTCACGGAGTAATTGGGCCAGATGCAGGCACTCAAAGATACCTTTGCGTTCGTCTGGGCGGTGTGGGTAGAGCATGCGGAGTGTGTCGTCCGGGGCAGACACGGACGATTTGGCCGTGGCAAATCGGTTTGTGTCTATGCCATTGGGAACGACCACAAGAGGCTCCACATTTCGCAATCTGCTTGCGCCCACCGTCGCGTTGATGCTTCGGCCCAGATAGCGCGACGGCACGATGGTGAGATCTGCTGGATATCCAAACGCCGAAATGAGTGCCGTCTCAAAAGCGAAATCGTGGAATGAGCGAATGACCGGTGTGTTCTCTGGAATCAATCGTCGCAGATGGAAGATATCTGCATGCAGATAGACCACATCAGCGGCCTCCAACAGCGGAGCGATATCGCGGGCAGAGCGGGCGATATCTCCTGGCGGCACCTCATAAGGATCGGGAAATGCACCGGTCAAGCGCAACAGAGGATGAACAACTGCCCGTTCGTGCCAGCTGAATCCATTCTCGTTTTCGGGTCGGCGCGAGCAGACTATATCCACCGTCGCCCCGTGCTCGGCTAGCCCAATGGCAATCGACTGAAGAATGGCTTGCGAGCCGCCATACACCTGATTTTCAAACAGGGGAGCTATCGAGGCGATAAACACCCGTTTTGACAAGGTCAGTTTGACTCCGCTACTCGGCGCTGCCATTCAGGGGGCGATGCCGCGTGATTTCCACGGCGACGTTTTTGGCGATCTTGCTCGCGCTGGGTTTGGAGACTTTAACCGTGGCCGTAGTTGCACCATCGATTGCCAGAACAACCTCGGCGATCTGTTCGGCCATCGTCTCAATCAATTTGAACGGTCGTCCAGAGACCAGTTCGTGGATGGCGGCAACTACCTGGGAGTAGTTAACTGCTTTGCTCAGGTCCTCAGATGTGGCAGCAGGCTGGGTGTCAGTCTGAACCTTGAGATCAATGAACACGTCCTGCTCAACGAGCGCCTCCCACTCGTGGACACCTATCGTGCATCGAAACTTCATTCCTTCGATAAGCAGCATGTCAGGTTCTGCGGGCATCAGGAGCGATTGAGCACGTGGATCCGCTCTCCGGTGATTGAGGCTGCCTCGTCAGAACAGAGAAACAGGATGGTGGAGGCCAGATGCTCCGGCGGCACCCACGTGGAGAAGTCTGCGTCCGGCATGCCTTCACGGTTGGCGGGTGTATCAATGGTGGAAGGGATCACTGCGTTCACTGTGACTCCGGTACCTTTTAGCTCTTCCGCCATCGCCTCGGTGAGGACCAGCACTCCAGCTTTCGATATTCCGTAGGCGCCGTTGAACGCAGCGCCCTTATCGCCCGGCATTGCTCCAATATTGATAATGCGTCCCCAGCCATTCTCAACCATTCCGGGTACTGCGGCGCGGGATACGTTAAACGCAGATTTGAGATTCAAGGCCAGGAAGTAATCGAGCTCCTCATCTGAGGTTTCCGCAAGCGTTGGCTGGGGTCGCCAGCCACCCACGAGGTTTGCCACGATATCCAGATGGCCATGAATTTCTATCGCACTCTGAACGGCGCCGTTCACTGCGATCGGGTCAGTCACATCGAACCGCATGGGACTGGATTCAGGGTCGTACTGGCTCTCTCGGAAGATCGTGATGCCAGCGTCAGTCATTGCGGATACTACCGCTGACCCAAGCGCCCCGGTTCCGCCGGTTACGAGTGCCACTTTTCCCTTGGTGCGACCTGGCATTTCGAGTCTCCTGACTATCTGGTCCTGATTTTCTGGCGGGTGGGAACTATCCGAGGGTTCCGTTGGAGCCACCGTCGATGTGAATCGTCTCAGCGCTGATGTAGTCGCTCTCAATGAGGTTGATAATTGCGGACGTTACATCGTCTGGATGCCCCCAGCGTTGGGCCGGGACCGTCCTGGCAATTGCAGCGACGCGATCTTCAGCGAGACCTGACGGCGGTAGTATCGCGCCAAGCGCAACCTGGTTGACCTGGACATTTGGGCCAACCGCAGCGGCCAGTGTGCGGGTGATAGCTGCCAGCGACGCCTTTGAGACGCCGTAGGCAAAGCGATTTGGCTTCACAAGTTTGGTGTCGTTGATGTTGATCACTTTGCCGGGAGCGTCTCCCAGTGCGGCAATCATCATCTGTGAGAGCCGAAATGGCACCCAGGCATGTACCGTCATGTTCTGTTCCCAATCGGCCCGTGTCGTTGTTTCAAGACCGCCTTGAACGTATACAGACGCGCTATTAATGAGCACGTTGAGTTTGCCAAATTGGTCGATAACGCTGGGAACCAGCGAATCGATCTGAGCCGGGTCCGTGAGGTCAGCCTGGAAGCAGTGCACCTGGCCACCGGATTGGGTGATCAGTTCAGCAACTTCTCTGGCCTCCCGATCGGAAGATCGGTAGTGAATCGCGACCGCTGCTTTTCGGGCGGCCAGCGCAAGCGAAATCGCCTTCCCAACCCGGGTGGCGCCACCGGTGACGAGTGCTACAGCGGACTCAGGATTCAAGATTCTACCCCGGCCTGGACCCCAGGTTCTGAAAATCCAACGACTCTAGAGAAGATTCCCGCCCTGATGGCGGATGTGAGCCATGAACTCATCACGGGTTGTGACGTTCTCACGGAACTCACCGATCATGGCGCTGGTCACCATCTTGGTGTGATGCTTTTTGACGCCACGCATAACGGCGCAGAGGTGAGTTGCCTCAATCACAACGCCAACCCCACGCGGGTTGATCATAGTGCCCAGAAACTCGGCAACCTGGTGGGTCATTCGCTCCTGGACCTGGAGCCGCTTGGCGAACATGTCAACGAGGCGTGGAATCTTTGAGAGGCCAACGACTTTATCGCTGGGCAGGTAGCCCACGTGCACGTAGCCGAAGAAAGGAATCATGTGGTGCTCACACATGCTGTAAAACTCGATGTCTTTTACGATCACCATCTGGTCGTACTCAACGTCGAACAGAGCGCCGTTGAGCAGTTCTGCAGGATCGGTCACATAGCCCTCAAGCAGCTCGTCATACATCCGGGCCACACGATCGGGAGTTTTTTGAAGTCCGTCGCGGTTGGCATCTTCACCAATTGCCGACAGAATATGCCTCACCGCATCAGTAACCACCATTTTGCACTCATTGTTTAGTACAGACTTGGGTCGGGTCTCTATTGAGGTCAAATTAACAATTCCTCTTGATCATGTTGGCTCAGAAGTTTGATTCCGCCTGGACACATTCGGTGTCCATATTGCTAGGTTGTTGACTCAGTGGGGACTGGTGGCATGAATCTTGCGTGTGGGTTTTCAGGATCAACGTCGTCCGCCAGCGTCCAGGTGCTTTCGATCTGACCATCATGCATTCTGTGCACTTCGTCGGCCATGTCCAGCAGCGTCTGATCGTGGGTGGTCGCTACGATAGACATTCCTTCCTCCCGTACCATCTCCTGGAACAGCCCAAATATCGATTGCGCATTCGTGGAGTCAAGTTCACCCGTGGGCTCGTCCGCAAGGATCAGAGATGGCTTCATGGCTATTGCCCGCGCAATTGCCACGCGTTGCTGCTCTCCACCTGAGAGCTCGTACGGCCGGTGTTTGGAGCGGCGCATTAGACCCACAATCTCAAGTACTTCTTTTGTGCGACGTGATCGCTCACCAGAAGCAACGCCCGATATGCGCAATGGCAGCTCCACGTTCTCATACGCGGAGAGGAGCGGCAGCAGGCCAAACGACTGGAACACGAATCCCAGGCGGTGCCGCCTCAGGTCGACCATGTCGTTTTCGTTGAATGTTGAGAGGTCGCGGCCTTCAAATATGACTGAGCCTTCAGTAGGGGAGTCGAGACCTGCCAGGAGGTTGAGCAGAGTCGTCTTCCCTGAGCCTGACCGACCCACGAACGCAATGAACACCCCTCGGTGTACGTCCAGGGTGATATCTCGCACTGCATGTACCTTTTCACCCGCAAGTTCATAGGTTCGGCTGATGTGCTCGGCGTGAATAAGCGGTTCTGTGCTTACCATCATTTCTCCAGCGAATCGGTTCTGCGTGGTCCCGGGTTCCGGTAAGTATCCGTCCATCAAGTC
>DBZV01000167.1:562-4811 GCA_002311865.1 Dehalococcoidia bacterium UBA1151 | reverse complement strand
ATCAAGTCCATGGGTCACGCGTAGTATGGTGCCAAATTATCCTACAAGTGCCACCTACATGCGAATCTGATCGCTGTATTACTGCATGATTTGAGCACTCAGGCGCCGCAGATGAGTATGAATCGTTCAGAAGAAGAGATCGTAAGAGGCTCATTCCGGGGAGAGGAGTCGCTGGAGATCCCGGTGATCACGTTCCGGGGCGAGAAAGATGGGCCAGAGTTCACGGTGATGTCAGGCATGCATGCCGGTGAATACTCAGGAATCCTGGCCGCCCAGCGCCTTATCGATTATCTCCGGATCACCAGGATTTCCGGGACTGTGCGAGTGATACCCGTAATCTCAACCAGAGCCTTCATGGCGCGCAACATGCAGCTTTCGCCGGTTGACCAGCGCGAGGTCCATTTCTACGGCCCGGGGAATCCCGATAACTCATACACAGAATTCCAGATCGACACGCTGTACAAGTTACTGGCGAATTCGGACTACGTAATCGATATGCACAGCGGCGAGTTTGCCCAGGCGCTCCACGCATGGATTCCTGTGCCAATACAGGGCTCAGCGGAATTCCAGCGGCGTACGCTATCCCTGGCGCTGGGATATCCCGTCGAGCACATAGAACTGCGGAGGGACCGGGATTCGGTCCCACTACTGGTGAACCATCTTGCTGATGATGGCGTAGCCAATATCTGGGCGGAGATAGGCAAGAATGGACTGCCTGATAAGTCGCATATTGACGCGCACTATCAGGGGTTGATCGCGGCGTTGCAGACAGTTGGCAATCTGGCGGGAGAGCCCAAACGCCCCTCGCACACCTTTATTGAGGGGAGTCGCAGACAGGTTAACGCCGACGTTTCGGGCGTCTGGCACTCTGCCGTCAAAGAGGGAGACATCGTTGAGCCGGGACAGTTGCTGGGCAAGATCACCGACTACTTTGGCACTGTGTTGAAGGAGTACTTTGCTGAGGAGAGGGCGCTGGTTCTTTACTACTGGACCAGCCCGGCTATCGACCATACCCGTCGCCCGCATGGTTACGATTGGCACAGCGGCCTGGTGAGTCTACTCACCATTGATGGGGCATCAGACAGCGCGAGGTTGGGTACGGTGTGAGAGATATGCCGATCTATCTTGCTCACGATCACACGGACCGGCTGGAGGACCTCAAGCGGGATCACGCGGCTGGGGTGACCGGAAAGATCCTGCACATGCTGGTGGATGCCTGGATTGATGCGCCCACACCCGAGCAGTATGAGGCCAGCTACTTTGGATATGACGGATTCGTAGAGCGCGCAATAGAAGCCGTCGCGAAGCAGTTGCGTCACGAGCGCGAGAACCCAGAGTGGCTGAAGATCGTGCGTACGATCGCCGACCTCCACGACGCCCGCGCGCAGGGACTATTTGGGCTGATTCTGGGTACCGAGGGTGGAAAGCTGATCGGCGACTCGCTGTCTCGGCTGGACGCGTTTTATGAGCTTGGCATGCGTCATATTCAGTTCAACTGGTCAATGCGAAACAAGATCTCTGCCAGCCAGGAAAACGAACTGGAATCAGATCGGCCGGGCCTAACGTCGTTCGGTCGGTCGGTGGTCTCGCGGATGAATGAGCTTGGAATGGTGGTGGATGTGTCGCACTCATCACCTACCGCAATTGCAGACACCCTTGCAGAAACTTCGCGACCGATCCTCAACTCACACTCCGGCTCCCGAGATCTGGCGCCAAAGCTGCAGAACTTGTGGGATGACCAGATTCGAGCGATGGCTGCCAACGGCGGCGTTATTGGAATTCACTTCTGCTCGCGCCTGGTGCTGGGGGTGAACGACCGACAGGCTGAGATCGCCGATGTTGTGCGTCAGATCAGGTACGTTGCCGACGTTGGTGGCATCAATGTCATTGCACTGGGCCCAGATTTCATACTGGGGAATCCAGAGCGAGACAGCCTCTACATCCGAAACACATCACAGGGCGATATTTCGTGGACGCGCGGGCTTGAGTCCACCGCGGAGATCGAAAATATCATCGGCCCACTTGAGTCAGATGGTTTCAGCGAACCTGAGATTGAAAAGATCCTTGGTGGGAACCTTTTCGGGCTGTTCACCGAGGTGCTGCCAGCTTGAATCTGCGATCGGGTCTACTGGTTCGCGTGAGCGCTAACCCCCACTCGCACTGCTCACACACCCATTTCCCATTCATGAGCGCCGTTTGAAGATCAGTAAGTAGCAGTATTGAGTTGTTTTATTACTGGCGGATCCAACGATGGTCGACGTTCAGCACATAGAGTTCGCAAACGCGTTTCTGGACCCGTTGCAAAGTACCTGGAATAATCAGTTCCGCCGCGAGCTTGTGAAGACTTCGGGCGATGAGCGCCTGGAGCCTTCTGGCCCCATGGTGGGAGTCTCTCTCAAGGTCACCGGCACCGTCCAGGGTTACGTTTTTTACTACCTTGCTGCAGATACTGCGGCAAGGTTAGCGGAGGAATTTTCTTCACGCCCTTTGACACCCGGCGGAGACGCTGCCCTGGGCGGTGCAGCGGATCTAATGCAGGTTGTTGCAAGTAACGCTCTTGAGGGAATGAAGGTGCTATCCCAGGCAATAGAGATCAAGGTAGGAGATGTTTTCGCGTGCACCGAAAGCGGCTTCTCAGGCGATGAAGAGTGGACTTATTCCGGCAGGTTCAAAACGGCAGTTGATGTACTCTCGGTATTCGGTGCCGACGACGTATACGGGTTCGTGTACCTGGTTGCGATGACCGATACAGATATACCGACCATGCCAGATGTGTCCGCCATCATCAAAGCCGCAAAAGCCAGTGCCGGTACGTCGGCCGCCGGGGTGAACGCCAACATCAGTGCTCCACCGCCGATGCCTGTTCCAGGCGTCGACAAGCCCCGAGAGATCGCGGAATTGCGGGCGGAGACTCTGAAGGTACGCAACATCTACATAAATGATGACCAGGGCCGGAAACGAATCGCTCTCAGCGCCAAAGATGATGGCTCGGCAACTATCATATTCGCCGATGTTGAGGGTCGGATGAGGGCTACAATCGCGCTCTCAAACAAAGGCATCGGACGAATAATATTCCTGGATCGCTTTGGCAAGCGCGGGTTCATCGCACCCGCCAGCGTGAAGCCAAATAAAGAGATCCGAGAACGCGCTAAGAGAATGGCCGATCGAAGAATGGAAGGTGCGGAGACCGTCGCGGCCAGCATCGACTCCGAAGAGGACATCATGATCAAGGAGAATCTTCTCTTCAACGCATTTGATGAGCCTGAAACGGGCGCGGCCTAGCCACCAGTCGCGGCTCCAGCAGATATGATCGCCTCTGTGAAATGAGGTGACCGATATTGACCGATAGAAGCTTCTGGGCCTGGGGACGCACTGCCGATGAGCCGGGCACAGCCACTCTGGCTGAGGTCGCGAAGAGCCTGTCTGAGCGGTATGGGAGGCAGATCCTCCCACTTGAACCGCCATCACGTTCCGAGTTGAAGCTGCGTTCTCCTCGCGTGGATATGCCATTGAGTCTCAGAGACATCACATCCACGGATGCTGTTGATCGGGCGGTCCACACGTATGGGCGAAGCTTCCCCGATCGCATTCGTGCTTTCAAGGCTGATTTCCCTGCACCACCGGACGCTGTGCTGAGACCTGAATCTGAAGAGCAGATTGAGCAGATTCTAGAGTGGGCGGCGGCGAACGAGGTCAAGGTTTATCCGTTTGGCGGTGGCTCATCGGTGGTTTCGGGCTTTGAGCCAGATCCAGACGACGAGCGGGTCATCTCCCTTGACATGGAGCGATTCGACCGGGTGCTTGAGGTCGATACTCAGTCGCGCGCGGCCCGGATTCAGGCCGGCATATACGGTCCGGCACTTGAGCGTGAACTAAAGCAACATGGACTGACGATGCGCCATTTTCCACAGAGCTTTGAGTTCTCAACGCTGGGTGGATGGATTGCCACAAGGTCAGGCGGCCACTACGCAACGAATCACACGCGCATCGATGATTTCGTAGAATCAGCCAGGATGCTCACTCCATCCGGCCCGTGGGAGTCGCGACGGCTGCCGGGCAGTGGGGCAGGGCCGAGCCCTGATCGAATGGTGCTTGGAAGTGAAGGAATCTTTGGCGTGATCACCGAGGCCTGGGTGCGGTTGCAAAAGCCGCCAGAATTCAGGGCGTCGGCGGGTGTCTATTTTGAGCATTACGATGATGCATGGAGCGCTGCACGCGAGATCGTGCAGACGAAACTCTGGCCCGCAAA
>DBZV01000167.1:0-508 GCA_002311865.1 Dehalococcoidia bacterium UBA1151 | reverse complement strand
GAATGCTGGATGCAATTGAAGGTAAAAACGCCGCCGGAATGGATGGAACCAAGACACTGCTGGTGATTGGGTTTGAGTCCAGTGTGATTCCTCAGTCTGAATCGTTAGGCGCGATCCTGAAGATTGCGAGCGAACTGGGTGGAGTGGTCGATCCCGACGAGGTTGTGGACTCTGAAATCACGAGTGGTGGGGCCGGTCGTCAGGGCGCTGTCGGCAGGTGGCGTGAATCTTTCATCAGCGCCCCATACGCTATGAACAGCACCATCGCGCTGGGGTTGATCCACGATACATTTGAAACTGCGGTCACGTGGGACGCATGGCCAGCGCTGGACGCGGAAGTTCGTTCAGCTGTTCAGAGTGTGTTGAATGACCGGTGCGGTGGTGGCACCATTTCCTGCCGATTCACACACGTCTATCCGGATGGTCCAGCACCGTACTATACGTTCATCGCGCCGGGATTCGACGGTGGGGAACTAGAAATCTGGGGTGAGGTCAAAGAGGCGGCCTC
>DBZV01000057.1:10835-11114 GCA_002311865.1 Dehalococcoidia bacterium UBA1151 | reverse complement strand
CCAAAGGTATTTAGCCTTGGAGGGTGGTCCCCCCAGATTCCGACAAGATTTCACGTGTCCCGTCGTACTCAAGAGCACAGTGCAGAGCCAACAATCTTTCGTCTACTGGACTATCACCGTCTATGGCGCAGCTTTCCAGCTGCTTCGACTAGATGGTTGGTTTCTTACTCTGTGGAATCTCGGGGGAGATTCCATACTGTGTCTTACAACACCCCCTGAACATGAGGCCCCCGCCCGTGAGGTTCAAGAGGTTTAGGCTGATCCCTTTTCGTTCGCCAC
>DBZV01000057.1:5301-10608 GCA_002311865.1 Dehalococcoidia bacterium UBA1151 | reverse complement strand
ATGTTTCAGTTCCCCCACTTACCCACCCCGATAAATCGGGGTTCCCCTGGTCAAGCCAGGGGAGGTTTTCCCATTCGGAGATCCACGGCTGAGCTTGCTAGGCAGCTAACCGAGGCTTATCGCAGTCTTGCTACGTCCTTCATCGGCCTTTGGTACCAAGGCATTCCCCATACGCCCTTAGTAGCTTGACCCACACTAAAGGTGGGCCGTCTTATTTAACTACTCGGTGCTCGGAATCAATTATTCGATTTTTAATGTGCTTTCGCGCTTTTGTGGCGCGCTGCCTTGAAGCGTTATTCGCTGAGGGGCAGAAGGAAATATTATGCCTCTGGGTGTTCCGGGTCAACAGCGAGGGCTACGCTTCCACATATTTCATGGCGCTCCGTGATCTCAACTATTTCCACGATCGCGCGCGTTGCCTTCGATTCGCGGCAATGTACATGCGCCCGTATGCCGGGTACTGTCCCCACTCTTCCATAATATGTGTGAACTCATGCAATGGAGCCTGGACGAGACAATGGGCGCGGCGAATTGGGGCGTTGCAGACTCGTTTAAAAGCGCGGTGAATAATGCCCTTGCCGTGGGCGAGCTCTAAGCGAAGTTGGGTGAATGCGTGCCGCCTACCGCACATTCACAGCCATCTCCAAAGTCATCCTAAACCGCATAATTGCGCTTAGAGCATTAGGGAGGTTTCGAAGATGATTTGCGCCGTATGCGATACGTGCGTGGCGCCATCACGCTCAAGCAGTGCTAAAGCAGACAACGGCAATTCCTCAGCGTCCCCTATGATCAGCAACAGCGCTCGGACACTTTGTGGCGCAGCGGAAAAATTCGAAGGCGGGATTACCCGTCAAATCAGGGAGCACTTGAAGATGAAGATCATCGATATGAAAGTCGCCGTCATCGGCCAAAATCCGGTCGTCCGTATCATCACCGACGAGGGCATCGATGGAATCGGCGCTGCCGAGGCGCCGAAGCACTATCTCAAACCGCACATTCTCTTTTACAAAGATTCCATCATGGGGATGGACCCCACGGATGTTGAACGCGTGATGCTGGAGATACGCTCGTTCGCAGCGTTCAAACCCTGGGGGGCGGCGGTCAGCGCCATAGAAGTCGCGCTCTGGGACATTGCAGGAAAAGCGGTCGGCCAACCCATCTACAAATTACTGGGCGGCAAGATCAGGGACCGAGTGCGAGTCTACAACGGAAGCATCGCGGTGGAGATTGACGGTCATGAACCGGAAGATTATGCGGCCAAGATGCGGAAGGTAAAGGCTCTGCCCCAAGGCTTTTCGATCGTAAAACAGGGAATCGCATTTCACAGCAACATGCCGGCTGAGTTCACCGACTACCACTATGGTGATGTACACCCAAACAACTGGCGCCGGAACAGCGGCAAGCTGACTGAGCGAGGGCTAAATTACACGATCGAGTGCGTCCAAGCCATGAAGGAGGGCCTGGGTGATGGAGTTGGCCTCGCGCTCGACTGCGGACCGGGAATGACGCCCGTAGATACCCTCAAGTTGGCTCAAGCTTTTGAGCCCCTTAACTTGATGTGGATGGAAGACACGATGACCGGTGACTACACCCCATATGTCGACCCAGAGCGATTCCTTCAGGTGACGCCATATACGAATACACCAATCCATACCGGTGAGCAGATATACCTACGTAACAACTTCAAGGACCTGATCGAACAACACGCTGTCGATGTGGTCGGACCAGATCCCTTAGATGTCGGCGGCATTGCTGAACTGAAGTGGGTGGCCGAATTGGCTGATCTGCACGGCATCATGATGGCGCCGCATGGTGTGGCGGATGGGTTAATCGGTCTGGCCGCGTTAGTGCAAGTTAGCGCGACACTTCCCGAAAACTACATCGGATTCGAATTGCCCAGTGGCAAACCGGAGTGGTGGAACGACATCATTGTTGGCCTACCGGACCCCATCGTGAAAAATGGGTTCATCGATGTCTGGGATACGCCGGGCCTTGGAATCCACTTCGATGTGGAAGCGACCAGGCAATATTTGCGAGCCGAAGATGCCGATTTCTTTGATTAGAATCGGCCCATCGAGGACTAGAGCTCAAGCCCGCTGAAAAGGGACGTTGTATATCTATACGCCGCTGTAGCCCCCGGATCAGTTGAGATTGGAGTGGATGTTGCTCCTCCCATCGATCTGGCACTAAACTCTCTGCGCGTGGGAGCAGATCCGAGGATTTCATTGCAAAACGTAAAAAGTGGCATCTTTATCATGCCGTTCCATTCACCTGAGAAGCCTCTGGCCCAGTGCCACGACGAGGACATGGAACTAGCACTGCGCGCCGAGGAGCTTGGCTACGACGAGTTCTGGGTCGGCGAGCACCACACGGTGGCGTGGGAGCCAATCGTGAGCCCGGAGATGTTCATCGCTGCGGTGTTTCGGCAAACAAAGCGCATGCGGCTTGGCCCAGCGCCCATTCTCCTGAACCTCCATCACCCGGCACAGGTGGCCAATCGCCTGGCTTTCCTGGACCACTTCTCGCACGGACGGCTGAACCTGGCGTTCGGGTACGGCGGATCTCCCGCCGACTTTTCGATGTATGGCCAGGAGCCGAGCGAGATGCAGTCCCGGCTGGCTGAGTCGATGGGGATGATTCTCAAAATTTGGGATTCCGAGGGTCCATATGAGCTCGTCGGCGAGCACTGGACTGTGAAGTTGGAATCCGCCGGGGATGAGATGGGCTTCGGCGTCGTGCAGAAGCCTTACCAGCGTCCACATCCGCCGATTGCTGTACCAGTGACGTCGCGCGGGTCTGGTTCGGTAAAGGTCGCGGCCCGGCTCGGATTCCAACCCTTCAGTCACTCGATCATCCCAGGCAACGTCCTCAAGGATCAATGGGATACCTACGAGACTGCCGCGACCGAAGCAGGCCTCGAGCCCCGCAGAGAGGACTGGAAGATAGCTCGTACCGTTTTCCTGGCCGACACCACGCGGGAGGCGGAGGAGCGCGCCCGCCGGAACACTATCGCTATCGTGCATGAGTACGTGGCGAAAGCGATTCAGCGCCGCTCGGGGCTGGGCGTGATGAAACGGGATCTGTCGATGCCAGATTCCAATGTCGATGTGAACTACTTCATGCGCGAGTTGGTAATCGCTGGGGATGTCGATACGGCCCTGGACAGACTCCTGCAACTTTGGGATGAAACAGGTCCCTTCGGAACCCTGGTGATGATGGAGTTCGATTGGGTGGACGAAGATGACCGGAAGGCCTGGCTGCATAGCACGGAGCTGTTCATCGGCGAGTTGCTACCGCGGCTAAACGCCGCAGTGGGTGCCACAGTCAATGTCGGATGAACGAATCTATCCTCAGCCGACTTAGCAGGCAGAAACGGGGTCCTAAGTCTGCGATGTATCATAATGCGGTCCAGCTAGGGCGTGCCAATACACCGACCTAGCGATCCGTGGAGGGATGCTCATGAAGGTTGCAACCTGGCGAGGTGAAGCTGAGTTCACGATTGACGAAGTACCGATGCCGGAACTTGAGCCCGGACTGGCTATCGTCAAGGTCGATTCGGCGGGCGTCTGCGGGACGGACGTTCATGTAACTCAGGGCCTGTTTACCGAGTGGGATCCACCGATGGTGCTGGGGCACGAGTTCAGCGGTGTCATCGTCGAGATCGGCGAAGGAGTTCCACGCGGCCGGATTGGCGAGGAGGTTGCGTGCCTACCGCAACCGGGCTGTGGGGAGTGTGGCGCCTGCAGAGCCTGGACGATTGGGCACTGTGAACGCCTGCCACGGCGCGCAGAAGGCTTTGCCGAGTACGCACTCGTGGACCAAAACGCCGCCTATCCATTGCCAGAGGGTCTGGATCTCGAAACGGCGGCGATGGCAGAGCCAGCTGGGTGCGCCCTTTCGTGCGTGGATTCGCTGGGTCGGCAGGAAGAGGGGTTCGATGCCCTGGTTATTGGCGCCGGCATGCTCGGGCTTTTCACTGTGGCCTTTCTCAAGTTACGCGGCGCAGGCAGAGTGATCGCCTCAGAGCCGAATCCGATCCGGCGGGAGATGGCGCGGCAGTTTGGCGCAGATATTGTTCATGATCCATCGGAGTCGACCGTGGACGAAATTGTTGACGAGCTAACGAGTGGCACGGGCGTTCAAGTTGCCGCAGAGGCCGTGGGCAAGCCTGAGCTGGTTGCAAAGTGCATTGAGCTAGCCCGCCCGCGCGGACATGCACTCATGGTGGGTGTGTCGCCAAGGCGGTCGCCGTTGCCCGTCGATCTATTTGAGATGCATTTCAGGGAGGTCAGCGTGCGCGGCGCAATGGGGGTCGGCAACTCGTTCAGTCCCGCTCTCAATCTGTTGCCTCAGATCGATATGGACGGCGTCGTTGGCGGACGTTATCCGCTGGAGGAGATCGCAGCGGTCATAGAGATGTCCGCGAAGGGGCAGGGCGTGAAATTTATGATGGCTCCGAACGATTAGCGCAAGTAACTGCAGATTATCCGCGGGGGAGGGAAAGAGCGTCTGTCCATCGCGATCCGGGTAGCAGCGTTACGGCACGAGGGTTACGCTTGCGTCCGGCTGACCAATCTGGAATCGGCGTCCGGCAATCGGCGTAGGAGATCGAAGTGAAAATCACAGATGTAAAGCTATCCGACCCCTGGTATGTCCGCGGCAAGGAGAGTACTGATGCAACGGTTGTAAACCCCGCAATTCGAGCTAGTTTGCTCCTGGAGATTACGACTGACGAGGGCGTGACGGGATTCACTACCGTCACTGAGACCCATATAGGACCTGACGGCGGGTCGTTGAAGAAGATGCTGATCGACCATGCGTTCAAGCCGCTTGTCGTCGGTGAGGATCCCCTCGATACCGAGAGGATCTGGGACAAGATGTACTGGGGCAGTGTGCGGTGGGGTCGGAGGGGTGTGGCTCTGGCGGTGATCGGCGCGATCGATATTGCGCTGTGGGACCTGAAGGGGAAGATTCTAGGGCAACCGGTGCACAAGCTGTTGGGGGCGCACCGGAACACGGTGGCGGCCTACGGGAGCAGTGTGAGTTTGAACGTGAGTGAGGAGGAGTTGGTCGGGATTTACTCCGGGTACGTTGAGGCCGGGTTCAAGATGGTGAAGATGAAGGTTGGGAGGCGGGACTCGAACGAGGACGTGGAGCGGGTCAAGCTAATCAGGGAAACCATCGGCCCGAACGTTGACCTTGCCCTGGATGTAAATTCCGGGTGGAGTCTTAATGCGGCACTACGGATGTGCGAGAGGCTGGAGCCTTACAACATTTATTGGTTGGAGGAGCCGCTGCCTCCTGACG
>DBZV01000057.1:4667-5163 GCA_002311865.1 Dehalococcoidia bacterium UBA1151 | reverse complement strand
GGTGCGGCGGCGTAACCGAGTGGGTCAAGATCGCTGCGATTGCCGATGCATACGGTCTGCCTATGTGCCCGCATGCGACCACGGATCTCGCGGTGTCGCTGGTGGCGGCGGTGCCTAACGGGTTGTTCGTGGAGTGTTTCAGGACGTCGGCGGGGCCGGCAGGAGCGTCACCGTTCGTTGATCCCGTGCTTCCGAAGAATGGTGAGATTTCGCCGAATTCCAAGCCGGGGTTTGGGATCGAGATAGATGAGGAGGTTCTGGCGAAGCTTCAGGCTGGGCCTAAGCCCGATCCGGCGGAGCTGTGGTTCGCTACGACGAGGGGTTGGCAGTGGCCACCGTACCTTTAGAACGTGCATCTCGCTATAGAATAAGGTCCAGGCTCAGGAGATCCCGTTTATCCGGGCGGTGGAGATGGGTATGTTCTGCGAACTTTCACGCGGCGTAGTGGACTACGTCGCATTTCGCGATCTGCTGGAGGAGATCCAGTTTGACGGGT
>DBZV01000057.1:0-4476 GCA_002311865.1 Dehalococcoidia bacterium UBA1151 | reverse complement strand
TGAGAAGCGGGCAGATTCCGCTGGGTTGCGGCGTGAGTTTCACTGATCCCACCGTGACCGAGTTGTTCTCCTATGTTTTGGACTTTGTCTGGATCGACATGGAGCATAACGCTATGTCGTTGGAGACGGTTCAGGCCCACATCATGGCGACGAAGGGCAGCGACACGGCAGCACTGGTCCGAGTGCCGTGGAATGATCCGGTTCTAATCAAGCCCATATTGGACATGGGTGCGGATGGAATCATCGCTCCGATGGTTCGGACTGTGGAAGACGTTGAGCTTGCTGTCGCTGCATGCCGCTACCCTCCAGATGGAGTTCGCGGTTTCGGTCCGCGGCGGCCCATTCAATATGGGCGTATTGCCGACGCCGATTATTGGCGCCGGGCCAACGAAGAGATCATCATCATTGTGCAGATTGAACACATCGACGCTGTAAATGCGATGGACGAGATCATTAAGGTTCCAGGATTGACGGGCATAGTAATTGGAGCCAACGATCTTGCGGGTTCCATGGGTCATATGGGGAATCCTCAGCACCACGAAGTGCAGAGCGCGATCGAGGCTGTGGTCAGCACCGCACGCAAGGGGGGTGTTTACCCTGGGATCGGCCTGGCGGATGACCCCGATGCGCTCATGGCCTGGGTCAGCAAAGGCATCCAGTGGGTGCAAGTTGGGGTGGACTGGGCACACCTCGCGAGGGCGATCGATACCTCGGTTGGCCGCTTGAGAGAGCATATAACCCAGCAGCAGAGTCCATAAAGCCGGGATTCTATTTGTAGGAATCGGAATGCATCTTGAAGCCAGTCGAAAACGCTATGGTCATTTACCGTTGTCTATAACCGACCCATGCGCCAACTGAAGGTCTTGTTCCTGCCGCATCCGCTGGATGAGGTCAACATAGCCTGGGGCCGCGATTTGCTCACAGCCATTGGCGACCATCACGACTTGCGTGTGTTCGATCGCGATCAGCCTGCTGAACCGCAGTTTCAGGATGTGGAGGCGATCGTAGATGTGGGTGGCAACATCCGCGCCGAATGGGTCGATTTCGCAAAAAATGCGGGAGTCAAATATCTCCAGGCGCAGACGAACGGGTTGGATCACGTGGAGGTAGACAAGATCCGTGATTCTGGCATGATGCTGGCACATTGTCCGGGCGAACTCAGCAGTGTGGCACTGGCCGAAGGCGCAATGATGTTCATTCTCATGCTGGCCCATCGCCACGGTGACGCACAGCGCAACTTTGCGGCCGGAAAAGTTTTCTTCCCTATGGGAATGGAGTTGGTGGATCGCCGGTTGGGTATCGTTGGTTTTGGCGCGAGCGGTCAGCAACTGGCCCGCCGCGCGAAAGCATTCGGCATGCGAATCCTGGCAGTAGACGTCCGTCCGATCGAACCGGAAGTGTTGGACGAAATTCAACCGGACTTTCTGGGCGGACCAGACGACCTTGACCGAGTCATGGCCGAGAGTGATTTTATCTCGGTGCATCTGCATTTGACCGCCAAAACCCGACACATAATCGATGCGCGGCGCATCAAGTTGATGAAGCCGACCGCTTGCATTATCAACGTCGCACGTGGCGAGCTGATCGACGAAGAAGCCCTGTACCGCGCGCTGCTGGACGGACGCATCGGCGGCGCGGGACTTGACGCCTTCGCACAGGAACCTCCCGATCCGACTCGGCCGGTTTACCAGTTGCCCAACGTGTGCGTGACGCCTCACACCGTAGGTTCTACAGATGGCACCTCGCGCAAGCGCGCCTTGTTCGCCGCTGAAAATCTGGATCGCTATGCTCGCGGAGAGGCGGTCCTGGCGCGCGTCTTTTAGTTAGCCTGGATTTCGATAATTGCCGGGTATCTGCCATACGGGCACTGAGCGCGGGGCGCTGAAAGCCGCGGGATGGGTCCCGGATATTTGCTCGGCGGCATCTGCCATGCAGGCGTTGAGCGCGGGGGCTGAATACCTTAGTCGGCGCGGATTTCGTTTACGGCTTTTTTGTAGCCCTCGCTGAGGACGGTTACTTCTGCGGAGTAGGCGAGGAGGAGGGTGCCGGCGTCTTTCCACTGGCGGGCCTGGGCGGGGGTGGTGACGCGCATGGCGGTGGTTTTGCCGTGTTTAGCGGCGGCTTCAAGGATCATCATGCGGCGTTCGTCGAGGACTTTGTCCATGTCCGGGGTGCCGAAGACGCCGAGGCTCTGGGCGAGGTCGGTTGGGCCGAGGGTGAGGCAGTCGATGCCGTCCATGGCGGCGATCTCGTCGAGGTGGTCGAAGGCGCCGCCGGACTCGAACATGACGGTGATGAAGACGTTGCGGTTGATTTCGGCGAGCCGTGCGAGGTCGTCGCCACCGGATTCGAAGTCGTTGCCGGAGCTTGCGCCGATCATTCCTCGTGAGCCGATGGGATTATAGCGGGATGCGCGGACGATTTCTGCGGCTTGGTCGGGGGTGTCTACTTGCGGGCAGTGGAGGTTGTAGACGCCGGCGTCGAGGAGGCGGGTGATCCATTCTCGGTTGCCATCGGGTGGGCGAACCATGATGGGGAAGTCGAGTGCTCTGGCGAGTGCGGCCATGTCTGCGACGGTGGACATGGAGGGCGATGAGTGCTCCATATCGATGCGTGCGAAGTCGAGGCCGGATGCTTTGAGGAGTGTGAGGATGGCGGGGTTGCGGACCATGTTGATCCAAGTGCCGATCTGGACTTCGCCGTTGTCGACCGCGGTTCTTATGGGATTGGATTTCATGCTGTGTGCCTGTGGTGTTGCTGGTTGTTGGAAGCGGTTCCGAGAGTGTACCGCCAGCAGTGGGTTTGCAGGTAACCCGAGGGTAATTTGCGCGCTCTAAACTCGGGCGCACCAATGCGAATCTCTCCATCTGCGATCTTTCTTTCTGTATCCGCCGTGAGGAGTCTGGCGTTCACGCTGATGGCGACGACGTCTGGCGTGTATGCGATTCGGGAAGTTGGGCTGGATCCGCTGCAACTGGTACTGATGGGGACAGTGCTGGAGGGGGCGTATCTGCTGTTTGAGCTGCCGACGGGGGTCCTTGCGGACGGCTACTCAAGGAGGTGGTCGGTGATCATTGGAGCGTTCCTGGGTGGTGGTGGGTTCATCCTGTGGGGCGCGGTGCCGGTGTTCGAGATGATCCTGGTTGCGAACGTGATCTGGGCACTTGCGGAGGCGTTTACGAGCGGTGCGTGGGAGGCGTGGATTACGGATGAGGTGGGCGAGGCGGCGGCGGCGCCGCTCTATCTCCGGGCGTCTCAAGTCAGGCTGGTAGCAGGGTTGATCGGGCTGCCGCTGGCGATCTTCTTCGCGCTGATGTCGTTGCAGCTTCCGTTCATCATCGCGGGCTCCATTCTTATCGCGGTGGGGATTTTCCTGGTGTTTGCGATGGGGGAGTCGTTTCAGCCGGCGCGCGGTGCGGGGTCTGGTGTGCTGTCGGTGTTGAGGAGTACGACTCGGGAGACGGTAAGAGCGTTCACGGGACGCCGATTGCTGTTGTTGCTGTTGGTGACGGCGATGCTTTTTGGCGCGGCGTCGGAGGGGTTCGATCGGCTGGGGGTTGCGATCTGGCTGCAGCAGTTGACGTTGCCTGAGCTGGCGGGGCTTGATCCGATTGCGTGGTTTGCGGTGTTTGGGGCTGGTGGGACTCTCATCGGGCTCGGGGTCATGGAGATTTTGAGGCGGCGCGTTGACGTGGTGAGCGAGCGTGGGATTGCGATCGCTTTGATTATGGTAACGGCGGTGCTGGCGGTTGCGATGGCGGTGTTTGGTCTGTCGGAGCTGTTCTGGTTGTCGCTGGTTGCGATGTGGGTTGCCCGCTCGATGCGGACTGCGTATGCCCCGCTGTTTCTGGCGTGGATCAACCGTGAGCTTGATCCGCAGATCAGGGCGACGGTTATCTCGGCCTTTGGTCAGGGCGATGCGGTGGGACAGGTGTCGATGGGGCCGATTATCGGCTGGATAGGGGTGGCGAGGTCGTTGTCGGCGGCTATCGTGACATCGGCTGCGTTCCTGGTGCCGTCGATTGGGATTTTTGCGGGGACGTTGGCGCGCCGTGGCGATGGTACGGAGGATGCGTCGCAGTAGGTGGTGTGCTCGCGCGGCGTTTTTACTTCGGTTCGCTTATGATGCGTCGCATTATGGCTTCTGAGCGTGTACAGCAGCGGATTGAAGAGCGGCTTGATCGAGCCGATGCGGCCATCGATAGCGATGAGTGGCTGGTTGTTCGCGAGCTTGCTCGGGATGTGCTGGATCTGGATCCTGAGAATGTTGACGCGGCTGGTTTGCTGGCGATGGCGGGCCAGCGACCTGGGTACCTGCCGTACGGGCACATGCCGCAAGGCGGCGAAGAAGAAGGAACAGGTCCCCCACCCCAGGCATCTGCCATGCAGACACTGGCCGCGGGGCGGCGACGAGGAGCAGCCCCAGTCCTCTCCCGAAATGGGAGAGGGGTGGGGTGGATTCGAACCGGGCACATG
>DBZV01000021.1 GCA_002311865.1 Dehalococcoidia bacterium UBA1151 | reverse complement strand
GATCATCGCGTACAACGCCCGCCGTAAATCAGGCCAGTGAGTGGATCATTGTGTAGAGTATTGGTCACCGCACGCCCCGGAGCCTAGTCTCCTGAACGGTTATCCCTGCTCCTTGTGGTGCACGGTCTTCACGGTAAACTGCCACTCGGACAAGAATCCCGCCCAAGGGACTTCAACTGGGAGGAGGGGCAGCATCGCCGTGACCCCAAGTTGCTAAATATCTTGGCTTCGTTGAAGCCTTACCTGATCGTTTTCGTGGCCAGCGCCTGCGGGCTTATTCTCGAGATTGTGGCCGCCAGGATTCTGGCTCCCAGCATCGGAGTGTCCCTCTATACCTGGACTAACATCATCTGGGTGGTGCTCGCCGGTATAAGTATCGGCAACTACGTGGGCGGCCGCGTGGCCGACCGGTTTCCTTCCCCCACAACCCTGGGCATCATCCTGCTGGCCGGGGGGCTCACCTGCCTGAGCGTGCTGCCCTTGTTGGGCGTTGTCTCCGCCGTCTTCGAGGCGTTGCCTATATTGCCTCGCATCGTTTTCCTCACGGCTGCCCTTTTCTTCGTGCCTAGTGCGGTTTTGGGCATGGTGACTCCTCTGGTGGTCAAGCTGAACCTACGTGACTTGGATCACGCCGGCGATGTTGTAGGGAAGATCTATGCCATTTCTACTGCTGGCGCCATCTTCGGCGTGTTCATAACGGGTTTCGTCCTGGTTCAATGGCTTGGCACAAGACAAACTATTTTGCTGGTAGCCCTGATCCTGGTCGGAATGTCGCTGGCCTTCGGCGGCCTTTGGCGGGTGAGGATGCCCACCATGCCGATGATCGTCCTGTTTGTCGGGATAGGCGGCTTCAGTTCAATCAGCGGTGACCTGAACAGCGGATGTTTAAAGGAGAGCAACTACTTCTGTATCCAGGTGACCGACGATATCGTAGACGGGCGGCATAAAGTAAAAGCGCTACACCTGGATAAGCTGCTCCACAGCTATGTGTCTCTGGAAGACCCCACCCTCTTGGCCTACAACTATGAGAAAGTTTTCTCGGAACTGATTACTCTCGTTGCGCAGCGAGATCCGGGATTTAGGACCTTGATCATCGGCGGCGGCGGATACACAGTTCCACGCTATCTGGAGACGTTGTACCCGGAGAGTACTGTGGTACTCATCGAGATCGATCCCGCGGTAACTCGCGTGGCGTTCGACCACTTGGGGCTGCCCCGTGACACCCGAATCGTGACCTACAACGAAGACGCGAGGATGACCGTCCCTAAGCTGAATTCCGGGCAATACGCGCTGGTCATTGGCGACGCCTTCAACGACCTGTCTGTGCCCTACCATCTCACTACTAGGGAGTTCAACGAGCAGATAGCGGGACTTCTGACGCCGGACGGTATCTACGCGGTCAATGTGGTAGACAAATTCCAGAGCGGCCGTTTCGCTCAAGCCTTCGTGCATACCCTTAAAGAGACCTTCTCAAATGTCTATGTCATTCGAGAAGACGATAACTGGCCGGATGATGGTCAGAAAACCCACGTGGTTGCCGCGTCGGTGCGTCCGCTATCATATGAGTCTCTTAGAAATGCCAATATTCAGGCTGGCCGAGGAGCGCTCATCAGCCATTTCATGCCGGATGAATCCATGGAACGTTGGCTGAACGCCCGAAAGAGGGTGCTGCTCACCGATGATCGAGCACCGGTGGACAACATGCTAGCGGCCCTACATCTCGAAGGAACCGGTCCCAGCAGGGCATCTACTCATTATAACTACATAACTACGGCGTAGAACTAGAAGCCCAAGGCCGCACTGAGGACGCCATAGCCGCTTACAGCGAGGCGATTCGACTGGACCCCGGGCTGTCGCAGGCCTACAACAACCGGGGTTTATCCTACATTAAACTCGGTGAATACCTGCGGGCCAATCAGGAATTCGATCAAGCCATACGTATAGACCCCCGGCTTGCACAGGCCTACAACAACCGAGGTTTTTCCTACTCGAATCTAGGACAGTACCAAAAAGCAATTCTGGACTACGACGAAGCCATTCGCCTAAACCCCCGGTTCGCTTTGGCGTACAGTAACCGGGGCAGCGCCCACGACGAAATGAGCAAGCCACAAAAGGCTATTGATGACTTCGACCGAGCAATATTGTTCGATCCGAGGCTCGACGGCGCCTACGTCAATCGGGGCTACGTGTATCTCAACACTGGCGATCTTGAGAGAGCGATCGATGATTTCGACAATGCCATTGGGCTCGACCCTAGGCTCGTGTTGGCCTACGTAAATAGGGCGTTGGCTTACACTCTGCAGGGAAATGATGCCAAATCTCGTGATGACGCCGCGATAGCGATCGAGTTGGGGTTCGACGTCGTCGAAATAGATGGCGCCATTGAGCGAGCTAGGAGCCGAAGATAGTTATTGCCCGGTTCCTGGTCAAACGCGAAGTCGGAGTTTCTGGAATCGATCGCAAAGACTGCCTGTGCGCACTGCCGTACCCTTTCCCAATCGCAGCGGGGAATCGCCTCGTCTGCCTCGTTAACAAGGTGTTGTATTAGACGCTGAAATCGCTCACGGGCCGTCTTAGGGGAATATGGCCGGAGACAGGACCATATACGAACAAGGGCGGAACTTACAAATTACCCTATAGGAAGACCAAAAAACGCCCACCGCCCACGGTAGATCAGGCCGGTGAGTGGATCATTG
>DBZV01000189.1:22896-29687 GCA_002311865.1 Dehalococcoidia bacterium UBA1151 | reverse complement strand
GCTCAAACCTTGCCTGATCCACGTGGGTTCACGTCCGACGAAGTGGTAAAAAATGCGTTTGAGCACCTGTACTCGGTTGATAGTTTCACCATTAGCGGCGAATTTAACGCGTGGAGGCAATATGAGGCCAGCAATGTGCCGCCTCGCGACGCGTCAGATCCAAAGGCTATCCATGAGATACACGGCCGATCCGCGAAAGTTGCCGGGGAGTTCATAGGGCCAGATCGGTTCGAGTTGAAGTTCGATACCGAAAGTCAGATCATCGAGCCATTTTCCCCTGGTGTAATCGTGAGCCCGGAACAGCGGGCCCGAATAGTTGACGGGGTCGGTTTTAATATTCCAGACCCCATCGGAATACCACCCTCTTCGATAACCGTGACAGCCTCAGACGGTCAGATCACTTCCGATCAACCAGACTTTGTGGCACGCGACACATACGGCTCAGAACGTCGCAAATTGGTCCTTGATTTCATCTCCGAGGCGCTGGGTCGTGGCCAAAATCGCTGGTCAACGAACACGTATCTGCAATTAGCCAACTTCGAGGAGCTTGGCGTCCGCTATCACGGTGAGAGGCTCATCTCGGGCTACCGATCAACAGTGCCCTTAGCTGGAGCAGGGGCAACCATTTTCTGGGTTGATGTAAGCACAGGCCGTCTTCGGATAATAGAGAACGGAGCCAGAGTGGATATTCGTGGAAGGTTCGATTCCTCACCAGGTCTCGAATCACAGGCCTCGATAGATCAATACGCAGAGATCATGTTCGCATACCCAAACGAAATCTCTTCACGGATTCCCGCCCGCGAAATCTAGCGCAGGTATCAAACGGAAACATCGCCAATCCCAACTAATGGCTCCGCGCCTTCAAGTGCCCGTGCGGCAGGCACCTAGAACTCGAGGCCTACTTTGACCACGCCATCTTCGCGGGCTTGAGCGACATCGAACGCGTGTTGCGTTTCGGTGCCGGGAAAGCGGTGTGAGATAACGGGACCAACGTTGATCTGTCCCGAGACTATCCAGTCCAACGCCTGCGCGAAGCTGGCCAGACCCGGCTCATCCTGAGCGCCAAGTCGGGTAAACGCTGATATGCGCTTCCTGAACCATGTATCGAAGTCGAACAGAACTCTGCCACTGCCTTCTGGCAGGCCGAATAGCACCACCTGGCCCTCGTCTCGCGCCACGTGGAACGACTGGCTGAGGGTAGCCGTACTGCCCACCGCCTCGATCACCAGATCAGCGCCTTTGCCGCCGGTCAGGTCCATCACGGCTTGCGTTGCGGCATCGCCGGTCACGTCTATCGACCTGTCGACGCCGTACTGATGGCCCAGCTCTCGTCGATGGGCGACCGGCTCGATAGAAATAACCTGCTCAACGCCGAGTCGTTTCAGGACGAAATCCCAGAAGATACCTGCGCTGCCCTGCCCCATCACCACCGCCGTCTGGCCAAACACCTGCGGTAGCTTCATAGCGGCGAAGATCACCGTGCCCAACTGCTGCGCTAGTGATATCTCGCCAGCATCGCCCTCATTTGGTAGCTTCAGCAGATGCGGCGCATCCACCGCCTGATAGCGGGCGAAGCCGAACGAGTTCCAGATGTGCGGCACTGCGAGCACACGATCGCCCACGGCAATATCGTCTGAGCGAGTGTCGATGACGCATCCCACGCCCTCGTGGCCCGGATATCCCGGCGCAAGCGGCCACTCATCCACGTTCCAACCCATGTTGACGATGTGCAGGTCACTACCGCAGATCGACGCGATCTCGTACTGCACCAGCGCATCCCCCGGCTTCATCTTCGGGTACGGCGCGTCGATGATCTCCCATTTGCCTTTGGCGATGGATTGGGCGGCGGGATTGATCTGTTGTGTCTCAGGCAGTGTTGTTGTTCCTGGCTCGTTAGTTGTTGCAACCATTCTGCCATCCGGAGCCGGTCGAGAAGTAGCCCACATTGTAAGTCGATGGAAGCAAACTAGCCGTTAGTTTTCTTCCACACCTCGTACTCGACCTTCGCCTCGTCGTTCAGTGGGTAGTACTTCCGGAGGTCGCCGCCTCCTGAAAGTTTTTCTCGGGTGAACACTTCCCATTCAGAGTGCTCGCCGCCCGCTTCAGCAAGCTGTTCCGCGAGAGTTATTGGCACAACCACGGCGCCGTCGTCATCGGCAATGATGATGTCGCCCGGAACAACCAAAGTGCCGGCGCAATCGATTGGGACGTTATAGGCGTAAGGGAACTGGATGGTGACGGTGTGTGCGTAAGGCGTCACTCCCTTCAGCCACATGCCAAGTCCCAGGTTTTTGGCATCTCCAAAGTCACGAATTGCGCCATCAATGATGATCCCAAGGCCACCACGCCCCTTGAAATAGGTCAGCATCATATCGCCAAATACACCACTGGAAATCTCGCCGCGCCCGTCTACAACGACGATGTCACCTGCCTGGGCATAGTACAGCGCATGCCGATGAACTTGCGAATCGGGCGCGCGGTACTCGCCCCCCTCGGGATACTGATCCTCCCGCTTGGGCAAGTACTGAAGGGTGATGGCGGGTCCAACGATGCTCTTCCCTGGCACGAACGATGTAAGACCATCGATGACCGGGCTACTGATACCGAGCTTCCGCAACTCGCCAGAAGCGGTCGCACTTCCAATTCCTTCGAGCCGTTTGATGAGGTCCTGGGAAGGTCGCTCGATTTCGATCTTCGGGATTGGTATCTTGATGATCATCTTTGCTCCTGTGTATGAGGGCCAACAAACTGCGCGGCAGCGGTCAGTATATGACGTGCCTTATCGACTAGGCAGGCCTGCTCATTTCGATGAAGTCCCACTCACTGTTGTTGGTCTTGTGCCGATATTCTCGAGTACGCTGAAAGCCTGCGCACCGGTAGACACGAATGGCGCGCTTATTGAATGCGGCTACCTGTAATCGGAACGTGTCGGGAGTGTGATTCTCAAGTATGAATTCAAGTCCGGCATTGAGGAATTCAAGACTCAGGCCGCAACCTGTGAGATCTGGCCTGAGACCAAGCCCAAATTAGACAGTACGGCCATCCAATTTGAAGCCGTAGAAGTCGACCTGCGTCCCGTGATCGTCCAACACCGCGTGCAGTTGCTCATTCTCTCGCAGTACAGGGTCCAGCAACTCAGCCAGATCATCGGCATCAGCGGCCCAATCATAGAACGCGTAGATGCCGTCATACTTCCAGGACGCGACGGCTTGCGCCTGTTCATCATCCATTGGCACGAACGTATAGTCCATCAGCCCTCTCCTTGGCTCTAGAGTACGGCCTGCATGCGCCTCCCGAGCGTGGCGACAGCGGTCGCGATACCAGGAGGTCCTCGACGCTATCGTGTGGCAGTACGCCGCCTACGTGCGGGTCGCGCACCTTTGCGACCTGTCGCTTGCAGACGTGATTTAGCGCGCTTGGCCGCTCGCGTCCACCGTATCCTCGATGGATTTGCCTTAGTCGTAATCGGCCAGAGCGTCCCCGTGGGCATCCCACATCGCTTCGAACATGTCGTCGATTTCCTGGAGGGAGAGCACTGCAGATGTCAGCGGATCTAACATCACCGCATGGCGAGCATCGTCTTTGCTCTGCTCCAGCACCGCGCGTACCGCCATCTCCTGGACCGCGATGTTCGACATGTTCAGCGCTGCCAGTTGGGGAGGCAAGTCGCCAATCTGCATCGGGTGCAGCCCGCCTTTGTCCACGAGGCATGGGACCTCTACGCAACTGTGTGCTGGCAGGTTGGTGATGAGACCCTCGTTGTAAACGTTCCCATTGATGACTGTCGACTCACCGGACTCCATTGCCCCCATGATCCGGCATGCGTACTCATCTGATCGCTCGGCCACCAGTGGAGCGTCGCCCTTGATCTCCTGCCGCATCTTGTCGAAATACTCTTCGTTGCGCTTCTCAAGTCTCGCCAAGTCCACTTCAATCGCGTCCAGATTGAAGTCGTGAATTCGGTCAGGATTGACGCGGAAGTACGGCACGTACTCCGACATGTGCCTGGTGGATTCAGTAACAAAATTATCGAAGTGGCGCATAACCTCAAACCGCACTGGATCTTTGGCGTACGTGTCATCATCATCCAGCGCGTCCCAGAGCGCAGGATAAGCGTCCTTGCCGTCGCGCTCAAATCGCAGGAACCACGCCATGTGGTTGATACCTGCCACCCACGCCCAAACATCATCATGCGGCGCGCCAATGTAGTCGGCCAGCACCTGTGTTGTCCGCTGAACGCTGTGACACAGGCCAACGGCCTTTACGTCTGTCGCCTCGTTGATCGCCCAGCAGGCCATCGCCATGGGGTTCGTGTATTGGAGCAGCCAGGCGTCGGGAGCGACCTCTTCGATATCGTGGCAGATATCCAGCAGCACCGGCACAGTCCGTAGTGCCTTGAACACACCGCCGGGGCCGATGGTGTCCGCCACCGATTGATTCACTCCGGCCTCCATCGGAATTCCCTGGTCGATTCGGAGGTCATCGCCAACGCGAATTGTGGTGATAACGTAGTCGGCGCCTTCCAGAGCAGCTCTGCGGTCAGACGTCGCCGTGATCGTGTTACCTGATCCCGAGTCACCAACAAGCCGCGCACCAAAGTCACGGATGAGATCCAGTCTTTCCGTATCGATGTCCATTAACGCGATCTCAGCACCCTGTAATGACGGGGTTGTGACGACATCCTGCAGCAGGCGTCGAGTGAACACGACGCTTCCCGCGCCGATGAGTACGATCTTGGCCATCCAAAGCTCCTCGCTGATTCTATTAAGGGGCACAAACCTAGCACGAGGTGTATCGACCCGGCAATTACTTCACGAAATGGTTACGCCAGCGCGGGTATACTCGGCCACAAGAACAGTGCAGACCGGAAGTGTGTGACAGGGAGATCTAACGATGAGAATGTACCTGGGCGGCGAATGGGTTTATCGGGATCAGACGGTTGAGGTGCTCAACCCGTACACAGGTCAGCCGATCGACACGGTGCCTCGCGCCGGAATCGAAGATGTAGACCTTGCTATTAAGAGCGCCGAGCGTGGTTTCCAGCAGATGAAGCAGCTGTCTGCATTCGATCGTTACGAATTTCTCATGAAGGCAGTCGCTCTAACTAAAGAGCGCAAAGAAGATATCGCCTCCACGCTTTCGGCTGAAGAGGGCAAGACAATTAACGAAGCCCGTGTTGAGGTCGACCGCTGCGTTCAGACGCTTACCTGGTCAGCGGAAGAAGCGAAGCGACTGCGAGGCGAGACGATTCCGCTCGCCGCATCACCCGGCAACGAGACGAAGTTTGGCTTCACGGTGCGCGTACCCGTGGGCATCGTGGCCGCGATCAGCCCGTTTAATTTCCCTTTGAACCTGGTCGCTCACAAGGTCGGCCCGGCGCTGGCCGCAGGTAACTCCGTAGTGCTGAAACCGGCTTCTGATACGCCGTTGTCGGCCCTCAAGCTGGTCGAAGTGCTACTCGATGCTGGCGCGCCCGCCGAGTCAATCCAGTGCCTCACCGGCCCCGGTGGTGCAATCGGCGATACGCTGGTTTCGCACCAATCGGTCCGCAAAGTGACCTTCACCGGCTCCCAAGAAGTGGGCGAACACATCACCCGCACCGCCGGACTCAAGAAGGTCACCATGGAGCTGGGCTCCAATTCGCCGCTAGTCGTCATGCCAGATGCCGACATGGACAAAGTAGTCGCAGCCACCGTGCAGAGTGGCTACTCCAACGCTGGCCAGGTCTGCATCTCGACGCAGCGCGTTATCGTTGACGGCAAGGCGTATGGGGACTATCTCGACGCCCTGAAGCCCGCGGTGGAAGCAATCGCGGCGGGCGACCCTTCAAGCGGCGATACCGTAATGGGGCCTATGGTTCGTGAGAGCGACGCGGTTCGAGTTGGTGAGTGGCTGGACGAAGCCGTCGCGGGCGGCGGTTCGCTGCTCACGGGCGGAGACAGACAGGGCGCGATGATGAGCCCGGCAATCATCGCCAATGCCACGCCCGATATGAAAGCCTACCGCGAAGAGCTGTTCGGACCGGCTGTGCTCGTTGCGCGCGCTAGCGGCGTCGACGAGGCGATCGCGATGGCTAACGATACGCGTTTTGGGTTGGCCGCAGCGGTCTTCACGGAAAGCATCGATACCGCGATGCGGTTCGCACTGGAGGTGGATGCAGGCAACCTGAACATCAATGGTGGCACGGCGTTCAGGGCCGACATGATGCCGTACGGCGGGCTCAAAGACTCCGGTCTTGGCAAAGAGGGGCCCACGTACGCAATCGAGGAGATGACCGAGACGAAAATGGTGATTTTTCACCGATAGGCCATTCGTCTGCGATAATAGGTGCCATGAAAATCCTCGACGTGACAATAATCGAAGAGACGCCGCTTCCTCAGCACGAGTGTGCAGGCCACTGTACCGGCCAGAATGGCGGCGATGGCATGTGCTATCACGACGATGGCACTCGCCACCCGGTAGGCGCCTGCCGCCAGGCCGCAAAAGCGTCTCCGGTGGAAGCTGCCAGCTCTGGCGATTAGGGACACGGTTTCAGAATGAAAACACCCGGCATGGCCGGGTGTTTTTGTGTTGGATCACATCGAACTAGAACTCGGAATCAACGAGAAATACCACTACGATTCCCATGATGATGATCACAACTGCGGCGGCCAACAATCCCGCATGATCGTTGAGCCAACCTGGCCCCTCATCATCAGAGGGATACTTGCCGGGATCTGATCCTCCACCCGCGTACCCCATATCAATAGCTCCAAAGGGAACTGTCGCCCGCGATCACTAGTCCTGCATCA
>DBZV01000189.1:19917-22828 GCA_002311865.1 Dehalococcoidia bacterium UBA1151 | reverse complement strand
AGTCCTGCATCACGCTCACAACGAATGTAATGGTCAGGCCAACAAATGCTGACGCGGCGACCACCAGGAAGATTGTGCCAGCGTGATCGCTCACCCAATCCTGCTTGTTGCCGCCCTTCCAGGCTTTGCCTTCAAGTCCCGTCGGAATCTTGCTGGGGTCCAATCCCCCACCAGGCAAATTCACGGTCGCACCTCCAGAACGGATCGTTTCGTAGATACTACTCTTTCGCCAGATCAACTCGGACGGCACGACCACATCCGATCGTCATGCAGTCGATACTTTTGATCGCCTAGTAGCGCAACTCCAGGTCCACCACGTTCCGCAATGGCTCGCCATTCACGTAGCGGCGAAGGTTCCACTCAAAGATATCGCAGGTGCGCTCGTCCAATTCCGGTGAATTGCCGGCTATGTGTGGCGTGATGATCACGTTGTCCAGTCCCCACAGTTCGTTGTCGGCCGGGAACGGCTCTTCGATGACGGCGTCGAGGCCGGCGCCCGCGATGGTGCCGTCCTTGAGCGCGGCCACCAACGCGTTGTGTTCCACGATGCGCCCTCGCGAGGTCACGATGAGGTAAGCGCTCGGCTTCATTAATGCAAGTTCAACTTCGCCCAGCATGTTCTCGTTGGCGGGTGTGTATGGCACCGTCACGATCACGAAATCGGAGGACTCCAGCAGTTCGTTGAGCCTGCTGAGCGGCCACACGTCTTCCAACACTGGCTCCGCCTCAACATCGTGCGCGTCCACGGCGATTACGTCCATGCCCAGCGCCCGGCATCGCCAGGCGATCTCCATGCCTGATTTGCCAAGCCCAATGATGCCAATGGTCTTGCCCATCGCCATCTGCACAATCGTCAGCCCGTAGTCCTGCGCCCACTCGCGGTCACGCTGCTTGGCCATGAAGCGGTCCATGCCACGGGAGAACATGAGAATCATTGTCACCGCGTGCTCGCCAATCTGCGGTGCGCCAGCGCCCTGCGCGTTTGTGACAGTAATGCCGGACTCTGCGATCCTCGGAATAGCGTTGTACAGACCCTCCATCCCGGCATCCAACGTCTGAATCCACTTGAGCTGCTTAGCCGCCTCAAACTGGCTGCCGGTCAGGTCACCGAATACGACATCCGCATCGCGCACTTCACGCTCGATCTGGTCAGGCTCGTACGCCTCGATGAAATCGACTCCCGCGAATTGCTCTTCCAGCGCCGGGTAGAACGGCTTGCCAAACTCCGGCAACAGTAGCACTTTCATACGATTCAGATTCTCCTCTGGTGTTTCTTCAACCAAGTTTTTTCAGGAGCGCAATAGACTCCGCGACAAGCATCTCACCCGCCTCCGGTGCGAACGGGCTCGTCGTTGTTCCGTAGTATCTGCGGTAGCGGGTCTGATCGACAATCTCTACCAGCGGAATGACCGCCGTCTCATCATGCGGCAATCGAGTCGATATGTAGCCGATATAGTCGCTGCAGTAACTTGCAACCCACGTCCGCTCCACTCCCCCACCCCGCTTGATCTTTGTGCCCAGTTCGTTGAACAGTTCACCGGGGCTGCCGGAGATCAGCAGATCGCCAATCTTGAACGCCTGAAGGTCAGCGCGAATCGGCGGCATGTCCTGCCTCTTCGCCATCAGCAGCTGCGTCAGCCCGTTGCCGTAGATCACAGGGTTCAGCATTCCAGCCGTTGCTGTGTTCGTGCCCGGCGCCCACGTCTCGCCCTGGTAGACGCCAAGCTCCTCCACCAATACCTCGTGTTGTCGTCGCGCCGCCTCCACCGTCCATGATGGCTTCTGGCGTGGGAGACTTGCGACCGAGGTTACGACATCGAGCGGCACGTCACCGATGGTCGAAATATTCCCAGTAATCCGGAGCGCTTCCTCGCCGAGCGCGGTGCCGAGTTCTGCTGCATCCTCAAACGTCTCCATGTGCTCCGACTCAGTGTTGCCGAACCACCAGTCAAACGGATGGATGTCGCCACCCGCGCCGGATATGAACATGCAGACGGTGCCGGGTTCATCGACTTCGACGAGGCTGGTAGCAACGCCAGTAAAATCGGCGCTCCAGTCCAGATACTGGCCACCAACACACAGGTTGTGGCATGCGAAATTGATGACACTCGCAAGGGGCGCACCGTCAGCGTGATCTACTCGCAGCACACCCACGGCCGTATCGATTGACCGCTCTTTGTACTGGCGATTGATCGTCATGCCCGTCAGATCACCCCACCCGTTGCCAGCAGTGGCGGGTGACATGTGGGACGACGCCTCAAGCACGGTGCCAGCGACCACGTCTGCGAAATGCTTCGCATACGTCTCAAGCTCTTTCGGGATTGCGTTGATGAAATCGGGCGTGGTGTGATTGTGGGTGGAGTTCACCAGCAGATGACTCGCCGGGATGCCCGTGAGTTCCAGTACTGTTGCCTGGATGTCCTCAAGGATTCCGCGCGTGATACCTGCGACATCCATCGCCACAATCGCCAGTCGAACGTGGTCGTTCTCCAGCACCAGCGCCTTTGCGAACAGATCGTCATGCACGCCGGTTGAGCGACCCTGCCTCAGTCCCCATGCGCCCATGTGGTACCCAACCGGCGGCGTCACAATAGCCGACGCCGCACCAGCCATGAGGATGCTCATCAACTCAATTCGCCCGCTCCCACCGGGAGAGGGCGAGGTTGAGGCGGCTGTTCCGCGGCCTCGCCGCCAGTACCAGCTTTGCTGCGCCGCCCGCGGCAGATACCCGTACGGCAGGTACCCTGCACGGCAGATGCCCCATTTGTGATTAACCCCAGTCCTTGTATTGGCCGCGCTGAACTGACTTCGCAAACTGCATCTGTACACCATCCGGGTCCAGCATGTTGACGATGCGACGGCCGGACTGCACGTTCGTTAGCGGCTCAAAAAGGAAATCGATGCCAGCGTG
>DBZV01000189.1:8041-19708 GCA_002311865.1 Dehalococcoidia bacterium UBA1151 | reverse complement strand
TGCTCCAACCGAATCATCTTCATGTTTGTTTCTCCTGTGCATGCCGGTAACGGCGCGCTTGTATCACCCAATGTTGGTAGGGACAGGTTTGAACCTGTCCGGGGGCGCACGATAGACCTGTGGCGCGTCTCGGGCAAGCCACACCTTATATGTCACCCAGAGGAACGAAGTGACGTGAGGACTTCTGCCAGTTGTGAAGTTCGTAATCGTCACATCAACCAAAAGACATTCCGACGTTTGATATCCGATGATCAATGCGCTATCACCCCATTTCGGAACCGGCAAAGACCCTCACGCGGGGCTCAAGGTCACAATCCGTGGGGGCGATGGCCTATTGGTCTGGCATGGGCCTCCACAAATGGACTTCCGCTAACACGCGACACACACACCCGCAAGGAGACCACGCGGCATGGACCCCGTAATCGAAAAAGCATCGGAACAGCTTGAACGGGAACTCGACCTCCTCTGCCAGAAGGCGGAGGCGATCGGAGCCGCAATCGGCGTTGTTCGTGACGGGGAGTTGGTGTGGACGCATGGGTACGGCTTCAACGACCTCGATGGCGACGATGCCCTCGCACCGGACACGCTATTCTGGATCGCGTCGATAACCAAACCGTTCACCGAAACGGCGATCTTCATGCTTCAACAGCGCGGCTTGTTGAGCATCGAGACCCGCTCATCACGCATATTCCGGAGTTCACAGATAACATTCCGCGCAAGGGTGAAGTTGAGGCCTGTTCAAGTTCGAGGACAACTTTGGGAGCCTGAGTTGGCATCGGTTCGCCTGGATCTCCGGCCACATATCTTGCGGAGACGCTTGGGGATGTGACAATGGTGTCAGTGGGCATGGTACTGGCATTATGCACTAACGCTCTTCCGACCATCTGCCATGGAGGCACAGCAAAGCTGATACTGGCGGCAAGGCCGCGGGACTCGGCTATGAGCTTGATCTGGATTTCATTGAGTCGCATTCTGACCGGGACTGGGTCGCGGTGGGCGGGTAGGACGATAGGGGGCGTCGGATTCGATTCAACAGGCCCAGTGTGTCTAGTTCGACTCTGCTCCGTTTCCACGCAGAATGGCGGTGTGGCCAGATACCAGACCAGATACCAAAGAGGTAGCCAGTGTCGGGAAAGCAGGGTGAATATGAAGATAACCCCTTTTGGGGGCAGTAAAAGGATGAAGCACATCCGCTACTCTGACGATGGATAGAAGACGATGTTTGAAGCTCTGAAGTATCGTGATTTCAGGTGGATCTGGATAGGTCAGTCTGCCCATGCATTCGCGCTATGGGCGCAAATCATCGCTCTCCCACTTCTCGTCCTGGAAATCACCGATAACAGCGCCTCTCAGTTGGGTGCCGTTGTGGCCGTTAGAGTCGTGCCAACACTGTTGTTGGGGCCGTGGGCGGGTGTTGTTGCAGATTGGTTCGACCGTCGAAGCATCCTCATAGTCACAAAATGGAACAACCTGTTACTCAGCATCGCTATCTCGGCGCTCGTGGTCACCGGGGAAGTGCAATTATGGCATGTCTACCTCTGGGTCTTTCTCCGAGGTGCAACTCAGGTGTTCGACCAGCCGGCACGCTATTCGATGATTCCCGATATCTTGCCAGAGCGCCTCGTCACACAAGCCATGGCTCTGCTGAGTTCCACACAGAACATCATGCGGATCGCAGGTGCAGCGGGAGCCGGCATCATTGCCGAGTACCTGGGTCTTTCGTGGACGTTCAGCATAATCGCCGTTTCTGCGGCGGGCGGGTTGTTCGCGACGTACTTGATCCAGGCAGTTCATCACCCGCCCACTGGCGACCATAGTTTGCGTGCAATGACGGGCGGATTGATCGAAGGAGCCCGATACTCGATTTCTCAGCCAACCATCCGAGGGGTACTCATCGTTTCCCTTGTTTACTTCACGTTTGGGATGTCATACATGCAAGTATTCGCACCTTTATTCGCAGTTGAGGTTCTTGAAATCGGCAGGGATGGACTGGGCCTGATGTTTGCGCTCACCGGAGTAGGGGCGCTTTTCGCCTCATTGATGATCGCCCGTATTCAGCCCCAGCGTCTCGGTATCATCCTGCCACTGACTGTAACGGGGCTGGGATTGGGACTGTTTGTATTCTCATTGACCTCCTACATGCCGAGGCCGGCCGGGTTGGTGCTGCCACTCGCTATCCTTGCCGTTGTCGGAGCATTCCAGACATCGTTCATGGCGCTAAGTAGATCAGTAATGCTCCAGGCCGCACCAAAACATTTGCGCGGGCGCGTGATGGCGTTTATCTCACTCGATCGAGCGATGATGGCGGCAGGGGGCGCAGCGGGCGGATTTCTTTCCGCGACCTACGGAATACAACCGACTCAGATGGTGTTTGGGTTGCTCTGCGCTCTGGGTGGCCTCGCTGTATTTATCTCCCTCAGAGACCTACGCGGCTTCACCGCTACCGAAAGTATTGGCCAGCGCCGTGTTAGTAAGCAAACCGGAACCGATTAGCCAATAGTTGCCTCGTCAGTACGGCAAAGACGCGTCCGGTATTCAGGGAGAATTGATCGGTCTTGGTTTTCAGGTCATAGTACTGCTGCAGACCTTCCTTTCCGCCTAGGAGGTGCGGATTGTCCTGGTCGACATCCATCTCATCCGCGTCTCCGGTTGAGATTTTCCCCTCTGTTGAGACGAGGAGAAAGAGGGTGGTGAATGGTCTGTCTGAATTCATGATGCTGTGATGGGTCGCCCGGGACGACGGGAGAGTAGACTTCGGCAACTGATCTTTCGCTCTCAACCGGCAGGGAATTACATTGGATTACAAGAAGCTTGGTAATACGGATATTGAGGTCTCTACTTTTGCGCTGGGGTGTTGGCCATTTGCTGGTGGGGATGTGTGGGGCGAGCAGGATGATGGCGATTCGATTACTACTGTTCATGCTGCGCTGGATGCGGGGATCAATTTCTTCGATACTGCTGAGGGGTACGGCGCAGGGAAATCGGAGCAGGTGCTTGGCGAGGGGCTCGCTGGTCGTCGGCAAGAAGCGATTATCGCGACGAAGATCAGTCCGCCGCATCTCGACCCAAAGCTGGTTGAGGAGACTTGCGATAACAGCCTGAAGCATCTGGGCACGGACTATATCGACCTTTACCAGATTCACTGGCCGAATCACGATATTCCGCTGGACTATCAGTGGGAGGCGCTGAGTCGGCTGGTCGAGAAGGGGAAGGTGCGAGCGCTAGGGGTGTGCAACTTCGCGATCGACGATCTCACCGAGGCGCTGAACGCTGGCGAGTGCCAGTCTGACCAGCTGCCGTACAACCTTGCGTGGCGAGCGATTGAGTACGAAATCCAGCCGCTGTGCTCTGAAAGCAATATAGGGATCATCTGCTACAGCCCGCTGGCACAGGGGGTGCTGACGGGGCGGTACAAGAATGCCGATGAGGTGCCAGACGGCCTCGCGCGCTCGCGTCACTACTCAAAGGACCGCCCGCAGAGCAGCCACGATGAGGATGGTTGCGAGGAGGAGCTGTTCGAGGCGGTGGAGAAGATTCGGTACGTGGCGGACCAGATGCAGCAGCCGATGGCCAGCGTAGCGCTGGCGTGGGTGCGCAGCCGTGCGGCGGTGCTCTCTCTATTAATAGGGGCGCGCAATCCCGAGGAGTTGAGCTGGAACATTCCGGCGATCGATCTGAAACTGCCACCGGACGTTTCGGCCGAGCTTTCGACAATTACGGAGCGTGTGAAAGAGATAATTGGCTCCAACCCGGATATGTGGAACTCCGACAACAGGATGAAGTAGTTCGCAGATGAGGATTGCAGTAATTGGCACGGGCATCGTTGGTCAGACCCTCGGGAAGGCGTGGGCGGCGAATGGTCACGAGATTGTGCTTGGCATGCGCGAGCTGGGGCTGATCGGATATCGGTGATGGTGAAGGCGTCCAGGACGTCGGCGGCGGCGACGCTGGTTGATCGCTGCCACGCCGGGGCTGATGCGGTGCTGCTGGCGGTGCCGGGTCGGAACGCTGTTGAGATCGCGTCGAACGCGGGCGATCTTTCGAGCAAGGTGCTGATCGACGCGAATAACCCGATTGGCGATGACATGATGCCGTTCACGGACGCTGGCGAGTCGCTGGCAGAGAGCATCGCCAGCGCTACCTCGGCGCGGGTCGTGAAGGCCTTCAACACCATCGGCATGGGCAATGTGGCAAACCTTGAGTTCGGCGGCCAGAAGGCGGCGGGATTTGTTTGCAGCGATGATGCCGATGCTAAGTCGCTGACGCTGAGGCTGGCGAGCGAGATTGGGTTCGATGCGGTGGATTGCGGACCGCTCAGTGCGGCGCGATTGTTGGAGCCGATGGCGTTGATGTGGATTCGGCTTGCATACGTAGAGAAGAACGGCCCGGATATCGCTTTCGATCTACTACGTCGCGGCTAGCACGCCTTCCCCAAATTAGCGTTATTGTTGTCCTCGAATCGAACTGGTTTACGAGGCAGATTTGGGCCTTTGCACCCAGTCGGGTAATATCGGCGTTCGCCCGAACCGACGGATAGCGGGCCACAGCCCAGGAGAAGCATGCCGAATTCTGTAGTAGAAGTAATTAAACCCGCCTTCAAAAAACTCGTTGACGAAAATGCCGAGTTGACTTTGATTGCGGACGGAATGGGGTTCACGGAGGGGTGCTGCTATGTGGCTACCGGCGACTACCTCATCTGGAGTGATCTCTCCAACGATCGCGTTCACCGCTGGTCGGAAGCGGACGGCGTGTCAGTGCTGCGTGAGCCGTCCGGAAATGCAAACGGGCATACTGTCGATCTGGAAGGCCGAATTCTCTCGTGTGAGACCGGTGGCAGACAGGTATCCATGACGGAATTGGACGGGACTGTTCATCCCTATATTCACCAGTACGGTGGCCGAAAACTCACATCCCCAAACGACATTGTTGTGAAATCTGATGGGTCGGTCTGGTTCACTGACCCGGATTACGGGGCGCTTCATCCTGAACTTGGCCACGGTGAGCCATCAGAGCAGGACGCGAATCGGGTGTACCGATTTGATCCTGAGACGCGGCGTGTGCGATCAGTTATAGATGATATGGATAAGCCGAATGGGCTGGCTTTTTCGCCAGACGAATCGATTCTGTATGTTGGCGACACTGCTCGCACGCACGGCGAAGAACTAAACCACCATGTGATGGCGTTCGACGTAGTCGACGGTGCGCGACTGGAGAATCGCCGGCTATTCGCGGAGGTTGATCCGTGGGTGCCGGATGGGATAAGGGTAGACGTGAAGGGCAACGTGTGGATCGCGGCGGGAGACGGCATTCAATGCCACAATCCAAAAGGTCGGCTGATTGGCAAGATCAAAACGCCGCAGGTGGCCGCAAATCTCTCGTTTGGAAGATCAGATCGTAAGACGCTTTTCATCACCGCTATGGCTTCTGTGTGGTCCATTCCGGTCCTGACGGCGGGCGCGAAAAGACCAGCAGCGGCGCCATAGGCAGCCAGGGAGAGTATCTATGATAAGTTCGTATGTGCTGGTTGACGATGCGTTTCGGGACCTGGTCGACTTTGATGCTGATCTGGTGAAGCTGGCTGACGGCTGCATATGGGCTGAGGGGCCGGTGTGGATTCCCGCGGAGAGTGCGCTGGTGTGGAGCGATGTTCGCAGCAATCGTGAGTGGCGGTGGACGGCGGCGGACGGCGCGGCGGTGTTTCGTGAGCCGTCGAATCACGCCAATGGTCACACGCTGGACCGCGACGGCAACATCATCACTTGCGAGCACAGTTCGAACAGCGTCACCAAAAGGACGCCCGACGGCACATACACCACGCTGGTGGATAATGTTGCGGGTGGCAGGCTCAATTCGCCGAACGATGTGGTGATCAAATCCGATGGCACACTCTATTTCACGGACCCGCCATACGGAATCCTGAGCGATGACGAGGGGTTCCAGCGCGATAGCGAGATTGGTGAGAACTACGTCTACCGGCTCAATTCTGAAACTGGAATGACGATGGTGGCCGCAGATCAGTTTGATCACCCAAATGGCCTGGCGTTCTCTCCCAATGAGTCGATTATCTACATTGCGGACACCGGCGAGCCTCAGAACATCCGGACTATGGATGTTGCTGCTGATGGAAATCTCTCGAACCTGCAGTTTTTCGCCGCGCCGGACCCGCCCGGATCTGATGGTTTGAGGGTGGACCAGTACGGAAACGTTTGGACCTCTGCGGGCGATGGAGTTCACGTTTATTCGCCTGATGGCGAGTTGATTGGAAAAGTGAAGGTGCCGGAGAAGACTGCGAACTGCGAGTTTGGCGGCCCGGCCGGGACTACGCTGTTCATCACAGCCTCGACATCGCTCTACTCGATCGAGACGCGGGTAGTCGACGCCCGTCGGGCCTGATCGGGCAGTGCAAAGGGCGCTGTAGATGCCGCCGATCCCTCCGTACGTCTTGGCGTTGGATGTGGGCAGCACGTCCATTCGCGCTCGGCTCTACGATTCACACGCGCAACTCATTGAGAGGGTAGGCCACGAGATTCGTCGAAGCGCGTCAACCAACGGACTGGAGGATCCTGAGCAGCTTCGGCAGATGTGCGAAACCGTAATCTCCAAGACCCTGAAAGAGGCGGGACCAGCCTGCTCGGACATTGCTGGTGTGGGGATGGCTTGCTTCGTTGGGAACGTTGTTGGGGTCGACGCAGCGGGCAATGCTGTCACGCCGCTGTATACCTACGCGCACTCCGGCTCTGGCACAGAGGTGGAGCAGATCAAGCAGATCGTCGATGTTGACGCAACGCATGAGGCGACTGGTGCCCCGTTGCATACGTCGTATCAGGCGCCGCGCCTTCTGTGGATCAAAAACCACCAGCCGGAGGAGTTCGCTCGAGCAGCGCGGTGGATTGACCTGGGCGCGTACCTGTACCGCCGCTGGTTTGGCGCCTCGGAGGTTCCCAGCGGATACTCGGTGGCCTCATGGTCCGGCATGCTGGACCGGAAGTCGCTGGAGTGGTATCAGCCGCTGATCGAAGCGATAGGGCTAGATGCCGCGACGCTGCCGCCGCTGGCGGACTACTCGGACGGGCTGCAGGGACTGGCTGAGCCGCATCGATCTGATTGGGGACCACTGGCGGATGTGCCGTTCTTCCTGGCCGTGGGCGATGGCGCGGGGGCGAATATTGGCTCCGGCCGCTGCACCCAGGGCACGGCGGTCCTGACCGTTGGCACCACGGGCGCTATGCGTGCGGTGGTGCGAATGGAGGACTCGCCAATCCCACCGGGTTTGTGGGCGTACCGCATCGATCGTGAGTTGTCGTTGCTTGGCGGCGCTGTGACCGATGGTGGGAGCATGCTGGACTGGCTGCACCAGACGCTGCGGCTCACTGGCGAACGAATCATGGACGTGGAGTTGGAGACGGTTGAGCCGGATGGGCACGGGCTGACGGTTCTGCCGTTCTTGCGGGGCGAACGCAGTCCGGGGTGGGCGAGCGATGCCAGTGCCACGTGGCATGGAATCAATGCATCGACGACGCCGGCGGATATGGGGCGGGCGGCGATTGAAGCTATTACATATCGCTTCGCACTGATCGCGCAGCTTCTGGACCGGTCTGGCACCGAATTTACGGAGATCATTGTAGGCGGTGCCGCGATTCTCAGGCTGCCAACGTGGCTCCAGATGGTGGCAGATGCGACGGGGAAGAGGGTGGTGGCCAGCCCGGAACGGGGAACCACGGCGCGCGGGATTGCCGTGCTTGCGCTGAACGCGCTTGAGCTCATGGACTCGCTGGATGTAGAGCCCGCAACCGGAGAAAGAGTGGAGTACCACCCGGACTCCGCCGCGCACGATACGTATCGTCTGGCAATGGAGCGCCAGCAAGATCTCTATGCGCGGCTGATTGGGACTTGATCGACGGCTCATGCTCACTCCCAATTCGAAAATATGGCGATTTGCCTCCGACTCAAGCACAATAGGTCCAGATTCAATTCGATTAGTTGCAGGAACAACATGCGCGTAGCGATTGGGGCCGACCACGGAGGTTTGCCGCTCAAAGACGACATCATGGAGGTGCTGGAGGCCGATGGCCACGAAGTACTGGATCTTGGCGCATACGAATTCGACCCGGATGACGACTACCCGGATCTCACGGCTCCGGTTGCACGTGCGGTCAGTTCCGGCGAGGCCGATCGCGGCATTGTTCTATGTGGAAGCGGTGTTGGAGCGGCGATCGCAGCGAACAAGATTCGCGGCGCCCGCGCATCCGTCACCCACGATACCTACTCGGCGGCGCAGGGCGTTCAGCACGACAATATGAACATCATCTGCCTTGGCAGTCGTGTGATCGGCCCAGAAACGGCGCGTGCGGTAACCAGGGCGTTCATGGGTGCGGTAATGGATCCTCACCCGCGATTCGCGCGTCGACTGGAAAAAGTTATTTCACTTGAATTGGAATCCCATTAGTCGATCGAAAGAGGCAAACGGGCATGGCAAAAACGAATGACAACCTGAAGGTGGTGCGCGAGCTGGGCCAGTCGATGTGGCTCGACTTTATTGATCGCGATCTGCTCCTATCCGGCAAGCTGGAAGCATTGGTGGACGCTGGCATTGGTGGGCTGACTTCCAATCCCACGATCTTTCAGAAAGCGATCTCTGAAGGCTCCGAGTACGACGCCGACCTGCAGAATTTTGCGCGTCAGGGCCACGATGAGAATGGAATCTTCGAGGGGTTAGCCGTCAAAGACATTCAGGACGCGGCGGATATTCTGCGGAGCGTTTACGACGCCACTGATGGCGCAGACGGTTTCGTAAGCCTTGAAGTTAATCCTCAACTGGCAAATGACACGGAAAGTACGGTTTCTGAGGCACAGAAGCTGTGGGCATCGGTTGATCGGTCAAACCTGCTGATCAAGGTCCCCGCGACGCCTGAGGGTATTCCCGCAATTCGCACGCTGATCAGCCAGGGAATCAGCGTAAACGTGACGTTGATCTTCTCGCTTGATTCATACAGGGATGTCGCGGACGCATACGTTCAGGGACTCAACGACTACAAAGAGCGCGGCGGCAGGTACATTTCCCGAATCGCATCGGTTGCATCATTCTTCGTCTCCAGGGTGGACGTTTTAGTGGACTCCCAGTTGCCTGAGGGATCTGATCTGGCTGGAAAAGCTGGCATTGCGAACGCCAAGATGGCTTATGTCGAGTTTGAGAGCATCTTCTACGGCAGCAGATTTCGCGAGCTGGCCGAAGCAGGCGCGCGTGTGCAGCGTCCGCTCTGGGCCAGCACAAGCGTCAAGAACCCGGCGTATCCAGAACTCATGTACGTGGATGGCCTGATTGGCAAAGACACGGTAGACACGCTGCCACCAGCGACGCTCGAGGCTTTCATGGACCACGGCACCCCCGCAGCGACGCTCACCCAGGACGTTGACGGGGGCCGGGACGCCCTCGCTGGATTAGCTTCAGCCGGTGTATCGCTTGACTCGGTGACCGACGATCTTCTGGCGGCGGGTGTCGCGTCGTTCACCGGTTCGTTCGAAGAACTTCTGGGCGACATCCGGTCGAAACGCGACGCCTTGGTCGACGCCAGGTAGCCTGCCTGTGAGTATCTAGCAAGCTACTCCGGATATACTTCCCGTCGCCCGATGAGGTGGCCGAGTGAACTGCGAATCCACCGGGAACGCTGGGCAACAGCCCGTTTCCCGTGAAGTTCGCATAATTCGAAAACCATACGAGGCCAACAAGCCTGGTGCCTCGTAATTCGGAGTATGAGCATGTCGATCACCGATAAGAATGACTTCATATTCGTCGCGGCAATCGATCACCGAATCGATTTCATCAAAGATCTTGTTGGCGACGAAGGTCCGGTACCCTTGGCTGCCAGTAACGAAAAAGCGGCCGACCTGAAGGGCATTGTGTTTGCCGCGATTGCGGAAGCAATCGAGTCTGGCCTGCCCAAATCTCAGGTAGCAATCTGGACTGACACAGAGGTTGGCGAGGCAGTGCTGCTGCGCGGTCGAAGCATGTCAATCACGACGGTCGCATCCGTAGAGCGCGATGGCCCTGAGCACTTCCAATTCCAGAACGCGCTGGGATTTTCGGAGGAACTAAAACTGGTTGGCGCCAGTTACGCCGGAGCCAGGATCAATCACAACATTGAAGGCGATCTGGCAGAGAGCGAGGCGCATCTGAAGTCGCTGCGCAGGCTGAGTGAGATCGCTCGCAGTGAAGGCCCACCACTGATGTTAGAGCTGAGCGTGCCGCCGACCAAAAAGCAGGTGGCGCGGCTGGACGATCTGGACGAGTGGAAGCGGGACTTCCAGCCAGCAGTGTTGCTCGAGACGATACGTTCGCTTCAGGACGACGGCGTTGAGCCTGCGATATGGGTTCTGGATGCGCCGGACCAGCCAATTCCCGCCAGTGCTGTTGCTGCGCAGGCGTATGTGGATGATCGCGTGGATGTGCGAGTGTTATTTGCCATTGGCAATGAGCGCTCAAACAAGCCCGATCTGGACGCCCGGGATACCGCCATCCGAATCGCCTCCCGTACGGCTGGAGTGAACGGACTGGTACTTGGCCCTGCGATTTACGAACCGACCCTGAGGGCACATATGTCGGGTGAGATGACGGGGCCAGAGGCGGTCGACGCACTATCGGGGATCATCACTTCCATTGCAACCAGGTTCGTGGAGGCAGGCACGGCGCTGGACGTCTCGTAGACGATGTCATCGTGAGCACAGGCAGCCGAATCAAGGCCGTCATTTTCGATATGGACGGCACGCTGGCTGATACCGAGCGTCTGAAGGCGATGGCCTACGCCGACTGCCTGAAGGAGATTTTGGACCTCCCCGACCCCGATCCTCGGGTTCTGCCGTTGTATACAGCCTACGTGGGCAACACGGACCGCGCACTATGCGAAGCGATGGTCGACCGCTTCGGCCTGGTGGAGCCGCTCACCCCTTATGTAGAGAAACTGGAGGTTCTTGCTGCCTGGGAAGCGCTTCACGAGATCCGCCTTGCCTACTATCGGGACACGTACGGCAAGCCGGAGGTGATTGCGCAAAATCAGATCCCGCACAATGTTGAGTTGCTCAGGCACTTCAAGTCGACCGGCAGGATTGTCGCAGTAGCCACCTCTTCGATGACTGATGAGGCGTCGCGCGTGCTCAAGGCGATTGGCGTGTTCGATATTTTGGAAGCGCTGGTGGGGCGTGATCAGGTGACTAACGCCAAGCCGCTTCCAGAGATCTATCTCCACACAGCGGAGTTGCTGCGCCAGCCGCCGGAGGCGTGTCTGGTGATCGAGGATTCGCCGCTTGGTGCGGCCTCAGCCACCGCTGCCGAGATGACATGCCTGGTCGTGCCGAATGCGTTCACTGAGAAGGTGCTGGCGGAGCGCGAGCCGGTGCCGAACCAGTGGGTGATCGATGATACGTCGGACGTGATTGGCGAGGCGGAACGAATTATCGCGACGCTTTGATTCGTCCAGACGCATTGCTCCTAATTAGCTCGTGCGGAAGGCATCTCGGAATGTCACTCTGAGGAACGAAGTGACGTGAGGGTTTCTGCCAGTCACCAAGGTCACCAACGTCACATCAAACCGAAAACCCCGCTCCGAAAGAGATTTCAATGGCTGCTCGACCACTGCTGCAGTCCATAGGCGGCAAAGACCCTCACGCGGGGCT
>DBZV01000189.1:396-7929 GCA_002311865.1 Dehalococcoidia bacterium UBA1151 | reverse complement strand
ATCTGCTCTTATCGCCCCACGTGAATCTGGCCTGAGGCGATTCGAAGGGAGGAAGTGACCACGGGAGTGCTCACTACTTCAACCACCCCAAATTAGGTATGATCATGCTCCGCCAACAATTATTCCCGGGAGCCCCTGATGAGCGACAACTTGATCCAAGCTGGTGACCTGACGCTTCGAGTCGATCCGAGCTGGCCTGACCTGTCTAACGGTCCAAAGCTGGTTGAGGTCGCTGGCGTGGCGGTCGATTCCAATAACCGCGTATATGTCTTCAATCGTGGCGACCAGCCAATGGCGATCTTTGAGCCGGATGGCACGTTCCTGAGCAGCTGGGGCGGAGACATTTTCACGCGGGCGCATAACGTATTCATAGGGCCAGATGACTCCGTTTACGCGGTTGATGCTGGCGATCACACTACCCGTAAATTGACCCCGGACGGAGAACTGCTCATGACGCTTGGCATGCCCGGCGTCCCAAGCGACACTGGCGCGACCACCGACTACCGGACGATCAAGCAGAGTGCTGGGCCGTTCTACACGCCCACGAAGGCAGTACTGAACAACGACGGCGATCTTTTCGTCTCCGACGGCTACATGAACGCACGGGTCCATCGATTCACGGCCGAAGGTGAACTGGTCAACTCGTGGGGCGAGCCGGGCGAGGCTCAGGGGCACTTTGACCTGTGTCACTCGCTTACCATCCACCCCGATGGAACGGTGATCGTGTGTGATCGTGAGAACTCACGATTGCAGCTATTCGATCAGGATGGGAATTTCCTTGAAGAGTGGACCGACGTTTCACGGCCTTGCGACGTCTACATTGGCCCAAAAGATGGGCTGATCTACGTGGCCGAGCTTGGCCACAAAGGCGGCATGGCGCTTGCCAAACCAACCGATAATCCGGGCATTCCGTCGGTATCGATCTGGACGCGTGATCACGAACTGGTCGGAAAGTGGGGTGATGATGATTTCACGCTTCCGGGCGCATTCTTCTCTCCGCACGGGATTGCCATCGATGCTGATGGCTCGATCTATGTGGCCGAGGTGACCGTCTCTGGAGACGCAGGCCGCGGACTGATTCCGAACGACCTGCCTTGCATCCAGAAGTTTGAAGTCGTCCGATAGTCCGCCGATGAGAACACCCCCGCCCGGTTACACCGATACTGAACTGGATTCGCTCAGCGATACGGAACTGCGCGACGCTCATTATGAGTTGTCGTCGTGGATGGAAGATGCGTTAGGGATGCCCCTCGATAAGGCTCCTTCGGACGACCTGTACGACGATATTCACGAGCGTCTTTCGGCGATATCCCAGGTCCGCGCGCTACGGCAGAAGGAAGATCTGGGTACCAGCGATAGCGGGCGGTTTTAGGGCGCAGATGGTCTACACGTACGAAATGTGGGATGACGATGGTCGCGAACTCGCGATCGGTCTTTATGAGACCGATTCAAGGCCGGAGGATGTGGTGTCCGCCGGCGACCAGATGCCCGTGAGGGTTCGCGGCGATGTCTATGTGCTCGACTCGGACGATCTGCTGCTCAAGGCGCACAGCTTTTTCCGCAAAAAATACGACCAGCCCGCGGCCGACGACTGCTACATTCGCTGGGCCTCCATCATCACGTTCTGCAGGGAGAATGCCGTTCCGCTGGCGAACGAGAATATCGTGCAGATAAAAGAGGGCGAGATGGCGGGTATCGACGCCAACTTCGTGCGTATGCTTCTGGACTCCTACCAGTCGTCGCCAATCCAGGGAGGCTTCCCGATCAGTGAGCTTCACGAGGGTGAGGCCGGATTCCACATCACCAAGTGCATCGACGCCTGGAAGTACGGTAAGCGCTTCGACCGGGGGGATCCTGATCCCACCGAGCTCTGGACGCCGGATCAGGGAATGCCCCCGGAGGGATACCCGAAATAGCTACCGCTCTTCTGGCGGGACGATGGATTTGAAGGTGCGCCAAAGGGCTACGTTGTAGGCGAGCTTGACCACTACCGCGATCACGAATGGTGTGGCGGTGATGGACGCGGCCCAGAGCGCGCCGGTTATCGCGGGGCTGGGCACGCGCATCGCCGCCCTGCCGAAGTTTGCAGCGCCCGCCATAGGCATCCGATCTTCGGATGGCACTACGGCCATCGAGTACGACTGACGCGTAGGGACATCCATTTCGTTCCAGAATCCGCGCATGAGCCAGAAGATGATCGCCAGCCACGCCCACGGTGAGAAGACGAACGCCAGGATGAGCAGGTTTGCGATGGTTTGTGTCCACACCATCGTGTTGAGCAAACCCCAGCGCGCAGCTAATCGGGCCGCGACCCACAGTGAGTACGAGTTCAGGATCTGAACCGCCACGAAGACTGCGCCGATGACTTCAACGCCCATGCCGAAGTGCTTCACCAGCCACAGCGATACGAACGTGTCGGCGATCATCCCGCCGGCGAACGAATCGACGCCGAAGAGCAGTGAGAGTCCTACGATGCGGTTCCGGGATTTGACTTTGAGCGGGTTGATGGCCTTCGGGCGCTCGTCTCCGCGGGCGAGTTCTATCGCGGGTGTCAAAAAGAGGTAGAGCCCGGTAGCCCCGAAGTTGAGCAGTGCGTATAGCCCGAAGGTGATCTTGTAGGAGTCTGGATCATCGGCTCCCAGCACGATAACGACTAGCGCGGGCAGAGCGCCTGCGATATTGCCCACGCCACGCGCGGCCGATGACACGATGCCCAGCCAGGCGAACGCCGCGGTACGGTCCTTGTCGCCAGAGACTTCGGCCATCGACGCCTGTTCCAATTGCAGCAGCGGGCCATGGTTCATGCCGGTGGCGGCGTATGCTCCAAAAAACGACCCGGCAGCCAGCCATACGAACGAGTCAGTGACCGCCAGCGCAATCGACGCCACGGATACCAGTAGACTCATGACAACGAATAGCCTGCGCCGGCCGATCAGATCGCCAACAAAAGTTGCGGGAACTGACAGCGCCATTGAGCCGATAAGGCTGATGGTGAAGACGAGGCCGATTTGAGGCGCGCTCATGCCGATCAGGTCGAGATATGGCGCGATCAGGATGATCAAAATTCCCATGCCGGCGGCACGCAGCGAACGGGCCGCGATGATGAGCGCGGCATCCCGTTTCAGCCACTCCGTCTGCCTGATGGAATCGGCGAGCGCTGTCGGCCCGAAGCTAGGCAAGTTTGACTATTCCACCGAATACTTTTCGACGGCCTCTTCGTCGATCTCGACGCCCAGGCCGGGGACGTCCGTTGCGGGGAAGGCACCGTCGACCGGCTCCGGGTAGCTCACGGCGATGAGGCCCTTGGTCTTGTGGGCGTGGTGTGAGTGCTCAAGAATCTGGAAGTTAGGGATGGCGAGCGAGTACTGGACCGAGGCCGCGACGGACAGGATCCCGCCACCACCCACGTGTGGCGCGATTGGCAGGTTGTAGCTGTCGCACAGCGCGGCGATGCGCTTGCCCTCCGTGAGGCCGGTGCGCGCGATATCGGGCATCGCCGTATCGAAGCCGCGATAGTCGACCCACTGCCGCCACTCCCAGACCGTCCGCAGCCACTCTCCGGTGGCCACCTCCATATCGAGCGCTCTGGCGATCTCGGCCTGGCCGCGCGCGTCTTCCGGCGCGGTTGGGCTCTCAAGCCATCGCACGTTGAGAGCCTCAAGACCGCGGCCGAGCTTGATCGCGCCGGAGACATCTCGCGTGGTGTGGATGTCCACTCGCAACTCGATCTGCTCGCCGACGGCACTGCGTACGGCTCGCACGATCTCGATGAGTTCAGGGTTGGGTGATCTCAGGTGGAGTTTGATCGCCTTGTAGCCGTAGCCAACATGCTCGACCGCAGTCTCGGCGACCTTGTCGGGGTCGGTGCCGCCCATGCCGACGTAGACCTTCACGCTGTCTCGGAATCTGCCGCCAAGCAAGCGATGCGCTGGCTTATCGAGCGCCTTGCCCAGCAGGTCGTAGAGCGCAAGATCGACGCCGCCGATGGCATCAACAAAGAAGCCCGTGATATGGCCGCGCTCTCGCATTGAGCTGTACATCCGGTACCAGAGGTACTCCACGTCGAACGGGTCGCTCCCCATCAGAACTGGCGCGCAGAGATCTTCGATAATCGCCCTGACAGCCCTGCCTGACACCGGTGCCTGCGCCTCACCCCAACCCACGATTCCGTTGTCGGTCTCCAGGCGGACGAGCGCGGTCTCATGGTGGCGGGAGTAGATGGACGTCCATGCGTCCCGATCTATGAAGTAGTCCCCGTACTCATCGATTCCCTCTCGGGTTGACGCCTTTTCGTTCGTTCGTTCACCAACTTTTATTGCGTAAGCGTCGATTTTGACTATCTTCATGTGCTCGGTTTTCTCGTTGTTTTCTGTTGTCTAAGTGGTTGTTGCGGTGAGGTTATCGCGGCGATCCCACGTTTTCCCGATTACACTACCCATTTCGTGACGTTCTATCCAGCCGGGACGCATATGATTAATGCTCTATGAAATTTGCACTGCTCAAGGAAGCCGCGGACGATGAGTCCCGGGTGGCACTCATCCCAGAGACGGTCGGGCGACTTGCCCGCAATCACAGCATCTCGGTACAATCAGGCGCTGGCACACCTGCTAGATTCACCGACGATTCCTATGGCGATGTTGGCGCGGATAGTGTTCCAGACGCTGCCGCGGCCTTGAATGACGCCGAGGTGCTTCCGCTAATTGGTGCGCCGATAGCGGACACAATAGCGGCGCTGAAACCCGGCGCAGTGGTTGTTGGGATGTTCCAGGCACGAGCTAATCCAGATCTGCTTGAATCGCTGGCGAACCAGGGCGTTACGACGTTCTCGATGGAGCTGATACCTCGCATCGCGCGTGCTCAGCGGGCGGATGTTCTCTCGTCGCAGGCCTCGCTGGCAGGCTACAAGGCAGTGCTGATGGCGGCCGACACGATGGGCAAGTTCTTGCCGATGATGATGACGGCAGCAGGTACGATTCCGCCGGCTCACGTGTTGATTCTTGGCGCTGGGGTGGCGGGCCTGCAGGCGATTGCAACCGCTCGCAGGCTGGGCGCGGTAGTCGAGGCATTCGACGTGCGTTCGGTGGTCAAGGAGCAGGTGGAGTCGCTTGGTGCGAAGTTCGTGGAGTCGGACTCCGGCGATGCGCAGGAGGTGGGTGGTTACGCACGCGAACTTACCGAAGATGATCAGGAGCGCCAGCGTCAGCTCATAGCCGAGCACGCGGCGACTTCCGATGCGGTGATCACGACTGCCCAGATACCGAATCGACCAGCGCCACTGCTGCTCACCGAAGCTGCCGTCGACGGCATGCGCCCCGGGAGTGTGATTGTCGATCTCGCGGCCGAGTCCGGTGGCAACTGCGCACTCACGAAGGTTGGCGAGACGGTCAACCATAACGGTGTGCTGATTATTGGGCCGCGCAATGTGCCGTCGTCCATGCCGTATCACGCCAGCCAGATGTATTCGCGCAATCTCGCCGCACTATTCGAGTTGATCATTGGCGATGACGGACTGACGCTCGATTTCAGCGACGAGGTGGTCCGAAAATCCTGCGTGACGCACGACGGCCGAGTTGTGCTGGACGATCAGGACTCACTGATACCAGTTGAAGGGACTACAAGTGGCTGATCCGCTTCTGATCTCTGTACTGATCTTCGTTATCGCAATATTCGTTGGCTATGAATTGATCACGAAAGTCCCGCCAACGCTCCACACGCCGCTGATGTCTGGATCCAATGCGATCTCGGGGATCATCGTTATCGGTGCGATTGTTATTGCTGGGCAGGGTCATTCCAGCCTCAGCATTGTGCTGGGCGTCATTGCCGTTGCGCTAGCCACGGTCAACGTGGTTGGTGGATTTCTGGTCACCGACCGCATGCTCCGCATGTTCCGTCCGCGCGAGCGTCCGGGCAGCAAAAAGCCTGATTCGGAATCGCCAAAGTGAGCGAACAGGTAACGATCAATGTAATCAACGGCTTCTACATTGTGGCCGCGGTCCTGTTCATTCTCGGCATCAAGTTCCTGGGCTCGCCGCGCACGGCGCGGAAGGGTAACGCCCTGTCGGCCCTCGCAATGTTGATCGCTATTAGCGCAACGCTGATCAGCAAAGAGATCATCGAATTCGAGTGGATCATCCTGGGGGTGGCGATCGGTTCGGTGATCGGGATAGTTCTTGCGCGCACCGTCCAGATGACGGCGATGCCACAGATGGTCGCCATATTCAACGGCTTCGGCGGCGGCGGTTCGGCGCTCGTAGCGGCGGCGGAGTTCATTCGGATCAACGATCTCGTTTCTGTGGGCGAGCTTGCCAGTGTGCCGAAAGACGTTGCGGCGATCGCTATATTCAGCACGGTGCTTGGGGCACTGACCCTCACCGGGAGCTTAATCGCCTTCGGAAAACTTCAGGGCCTGGTCACCACGCGACCGGTTCTGATGCCGGCCAGGAATATCATCAACGCGCTGCTTGGGATCGCGATCGTCGCAATTTCTGTGTACCTGGTATTCGAGCCGAACAATCCTGAGCTGTACGCGCTGGTTGGCATCCTTGCCGCCCTGTTCGGGATACTCCTGGTCATGCCAATTGGTGGGGCCGATATGCCAGTGGTCATCAGCCTCCTGAACTCCTACTCCGGCATTGCGGCGGCGGCTACGGGATTCGTGCTGGAAAACACCATTCTCATCGTGGCCGGCGCGGTGGTTGGAGCTTCGGGGCTCATTCTCACTCGCATCATGACGAAGGCGATGAACCGCTCGCTCTCCAACGTGATGCTCGGCGGGTTTGGCGCCGAGGGATCAAGTTCAACTGGCGGGCCCGCGGCTGGCGAGCGGCCCTATCGCTCGGTTACTGCCGAAGATACGGCGATGATTCTTGGCTATTCGCAGTCGGTCATATTTGTACCGGGCTACGGGCTTGCGGTGGCGCAGGCACAGCACGCCGTGAAGGAGCTAGCGGGGCTGCTGCAGGAGCGCGGCATATCGGTCAAGTACGCCATCCACCCGGTGGCAGGGCGCATGCCGGGCCACATGAACGTGCTGCTTGCCGAGGCCGACGTGCCCTACGACCAGCTAATGGACCTCGATCAGAGCAACCCGGAGTTTGAGCGAACGGACGTGGCGGTCGTGATCGGTGCAAACGATGTGATAAACCCGGCAGCGCGAACCGACCCGGAGAGCCCCATCTACGGCATGCCAATCCTGAACGTGGACAGCGCAAGACAGGTAGTCGTACTAAAGCGCTCCATGGCGGTCGGCTTCTCGGGAATCGATAACGATCTGTTCTATCTGGACAACACCTCAATGTACTTCGGCGACGCCAAGAAGTCAGTCCAAGACCTCGTCGGAGAGCTCCGACAGCTGGATTAGCGGCTCGCCCGTCCCACCGTAGTGGCGCATGGCATGCGCCCGTCCTTCGCCCGTCCCACCATAGCGGCGCATGGCGTGCGCCCGTCCCCACGTAGCGGCACATTGGTTCTCCTGAGCCTGCCGAAGTGACCTGCCCCAAATAGTGGTACCACTCCCTATGAGAGTCCTGGAAC
>DBZV01000189.1:0-286 GCA_002311865.1 Dehalococcoidia bacterium UBA1151 | reverse complement strand
AGTTGTACCAGTCGCTATGTTAGTACCGGACGCAAGTTCTGAAGTCTGCGCCAGGCATCGGGATGTTGTCTGCCCGGGACAGTCGTCACAACTGGTGCTGGTGGCCGATAGCCCAACGAACTGTGCGGCCTGACCTGGTTGTACGTTTGCCTCCATTCCTCGATAAGCACCTCCGCTTCCCTCAACGTGTAGAAGATCTCACCGTTGAGCAGCTCGTCCCTTAGCTTCCCGTTGAAGTTCTCGTTGTATCCGTTCTCCCAGGGCCTACCAGGCTCGATGAAGAGCG
>DBZV01000116.1:46060-51321 GCA_002311865.1 Dehalococcoidia bacterium UBA1151 | reverse complement strand
GGGATGACGCGGTGGTGGGTGGTTGGTGGCGGCAGCGGCTGGGATGACGCGATTGTGTGTGGATCCGTTTGGCATCTTGAGTGGGCAGTGTGAAATGAGGATCGCCTATCCTCCCCGCCGCGTCATTCTGAGCGCAGTGAAGGCGAAAGCCGGAACGGAGCCGAAGAATCTCAGCCCGTGAGCAACTCAGTCGTCAGGTCATGCCACGCAGGGTTCATGGTTTGAATGAGTTTTGTTTTTTTATCCCTCCGCCACCCCTTGAGCTGTTTCTCCCTGGCGATCGCGGCTTCCCTCTCGGTCGTCTCCTCGTAGTAGACGAGCCGATTCACGTTGTATTTGGATGTGAAGCCACGTATTACGTGTGTTCGATGCGCGTTGCCCCTGGCTGTGAGATTACTCGTTACTCCCACGTAAATTGTGCGAGATGTACTGGCAAGAATGTAGACGTAATAACGCTTTCGGTCGTGCATTTGTGCGCAGTGTTGCACGTCTGTCCACTAAAATTAAGAGCGCCGTGGCAAACCTTACAAGTGGATCCGCCACATCGTTTCTTCTAACCGCTACAATCATCGCCTTGACGATATTTCATCACCATTCCGATCGCGAGATTCTGTGGCAAGCACTAATCCCAATCGACCCAACATTCTGTTCATTCTGAGCGACGATCAGGGGGCGTGGGCGATGAACTGCGCAGGGACATCTGAACTTCGGTCGCCCAACCTCGATCGGCTGGCCGCAACCGGGATTCGGTTTGAGAATTTCTTCTGCGCGTCACCCGTCTGCTCGCCTGCGCGGGCGTCGATACTGACCGGACAGATTCCTTCGCAGCACGGTGTGCTGGATTTTCTGAGGGCTGGTAACTCAACGAAGCTGCCGGACGATGGCAAGACCATCGAGTATCTTGCTGGCCGAACTGCGTACACGGAGATCCTTGCCGATGGCGGCTATGAGTGCGGGCTAAGCGGTAAGTGGCACATCGGCGACTCAGCCACGCCGCAGTGCGGGTTCTCGTTCTGGGAAGTACACGCCACCGGAGCGGGCAATTACTACAGTGCTCCCATGTTTCGGGACGATGATCTGTATACCGCCGAAGGCTATGTGACCGATGTGATTACGGACAACGCGCTCGGCTATTTGGAGTCGCAGCGTGCCTCAGAAACGCCATTCTCGCTCAACGTCCACTACACCGCGCCGCATGCACCGTGGGAGCGCCATGAGCACCCCGCTGAACTGTATGACGACTACTACGACAACTGCGCATTTGAGTCGGTCCGGTGGGACCCGCTCCACCCGAACCAACTCGCTAAGCAGGAGTACCCACAGATAGGCGGGAAGGAGGAAGAACGGCGGGTGGTCTTGAGCGGCTTCTTCGCTGCGATCACCGCGATGGACGCCAATATCGGGCGGCTGATCGACTGGCTGGAGGCGAACGGTCTAAGGGAGAACACTTTAATCGTGTTTACTGCGGACAACGGTATAAATATGGGCCACCACGGCATCTGGGGCAAGGGCAACGGGACGTACCCACCGAACATGTTTGATACCGCCACCAAAGTGCCAACGCTGGTGTCGCGTCCGGGTCATGTGCCAGAGGGCGAGGTGAATTCTGAGTTGCTCAGCCACTACGATCTGATGCCGACGCTGCTGGACTACGTTGGCCTGTCGAATCCAGAGTCGGAGAGCCTACCGGGCCGAAGCTTTGCTCGGCTGCTCAGTGGCGAGTCGCTGGGCCCAGATCGGCCGGTGGTGGTTCTGGACGAGTACGGCCCGACGCGCATGATCCGCACTGACGCGATGAAGTACGTGCATCGCTATCCGGAAGGTCCGAATGAGTTTTACGATCTTGAAGGTGACCCGGATGAGACGTCCAATGAGATCGATAACCCTGCTTTTCAGCGGTCGATTGATGCGTTGCGAGCCCAGCTACAGGAGTGGTTCGACCGTTACACCGAGCCGGAGCGCGACGGCTCAACACAGGCGGTGATGGGACGCGGGCAGCTGGATCTGGTGGGTGGTGAGTCGGAGGCGTTCGGGCAGGATCTGGTTTATCTGCATGAACTGGAGGGGGAGTAGGGTCCCTGCCGTTTCCGAACCGGGCAACTACCGGGGTTGCCCCTAGGGGAAGCACATTGTCGATCACGTCGTGTTGCGTCCATCTAATACGCCGCGCCTGACCCCTCGAAGACTGCATTCCCTTTAGCGAAGGCTTCTTCTAGCTTGTCGGGGGTTACTTCTTCGCCGCTCTGGCACAGGCCGATCACGTAGACTTCTCGTTTGGCTTCAAGTTCAGAGATTTTGAGGATATCGGCTACTGCGTCGATGGGGACGTTGATTACTCCGTGGAGGTCGGCAGCCATCAGGTCACCGGGATTGACGGTGATTCCACCTACGTCGACGGGTTCATTGGCCAGCTCGGGGTGACGTAAGCGTGCGAGACGAGCACTTCCTTGGCCCCGAAAGGGAAGCCGATCGCTTCGGCCTCGTTGAGGTCTCGGACTCCGCCGTCGGTGATGGCTCCGACCGCTCCCAGCGCTTTTGCGATGTTGCCCTGCACTTCGCCCCAGTAGGAGCCGGTGGGGTTGGGGTAGTCACGGTCGTGGACGACGATCAGGCGCGGTGCGGGGATGGCAAGGATGCCTTCCCAGTAGTCGCGGCGTGATGTTGGGTTGGTGGATTGCCGGGCGGCGGACATCGTCAGGGTGACGGCATAGCCAACTCTGGTTGGTTGCTTTGGGTAAATGGAGCGGATCTCAGGGCGCATGTAGCCCTCGGTCCATGCCCGGAGAGGCAGTCGCTCAAGGCAGTTTGAGATCGTTGGCGTGTCGAGCTGTCGCAGGCCTTCGAGTTGAGCGTCTGTCACAGTTGGGAAGTCGGGCATGGGGCTCTCCGTGGGGATTCATATCCGGATGATGTATGGTGTGTTGGGGAGAGCGAACCCTTCGAGTAGCCTCAGGAAACCTTCTCCCCAACACACCCTCAGCTAAAAGGATGTGGGAGAGTCAGGATTGCAGACGCATCTTCAACACAGGTGGTGTACCCGTGAACAATCTACTGCGGGTTTAGCCCTTGCCGGACACGACTTCCGACCGGCCTTCAAGCGCCTGGGTCAGAGTTGTATCGTCTGCGTATTCAAGATCGGCGCCGGCTGAGAGGCCGCGGGCGAGGCGGGTTACCGTGATGCCCAATGGTGAGATCAGGCGCTGGATGTACATCGCCGTCGCCTCGCCCTCGAGGTTCGGGTTGGTCGCGAGGATCAGCTCCACCACGATGCCATCGCGCAATCTTCCGAGGAGTTCTTTCAACTTGAGGTCGTCGGCTCCAATCCCATTCACCGGCGAAATCACACCGTGGAGCACGTGGTAGAGACCGGAGTAGGCCCGCGTCCGCTCGATTGCGAGTGCATCGAGCGGCTCTTCGACGATGCAGATGCGGGTCTGATCGCGCCGGTCATTGGAGCAGATGTCGCAGGGCGACTGTTCAGCGATGTTCTGGCAGATTTCGCAGAGCACGATCTTGTCTTTGACGGCCACGAGCGCCTCCGCAAGCTCCTGCGCCTCTTCACGGGGCATGCGAATCATGTGATATGTAAGCCTCTGGGCACTTTTTGGGCCGATGCCAGGCAACTTGCGAAACGCGTCGATGAGGCGAGCAACAACCGGCGAAGCGGATGGTGCGAAATCTGACGGCATGCGGGGCTAGAAGCTCAATCCTGGAATGTTGAGGCCGCCGGTGATTGCACTCATCTTTTCAGATGCGCTGGCCTGGGCCGCATCCATAGCTTCGTTCACGGCGGCGAGTACGAGGTCCTCAAGCATCTCAACATCTTCCGCGTCAACGACTTCAGGATCGATTTGGATTGACTCCAACCTTGTGCCACCTATAACGGTGACTTTGACCGCGCCACCGCCAGCTGATGCCACTGTGCGCGACTCAGCGATCTCTTCCTGGATTTTTCCCATGCGGGCCTGCATCTGCTGGGCCTGCAACATCATTTTCTTGTTCATAGTGGCTTGCCTTACTGACTTGTATCGGCGTTGCTGTCTTCAATTATGCGGGCGCCCATCGCCATTGCCGCCCTGACCAGCGGGCTATCGGTCGGCTTCGGAGGTGCTCCCTCGCCGTGCGAATCGCCCGTACCGTATTGTGCTCTGACGGCCAACTTTACGCCGAATGCCGCCTCTACCGCATCTTCAACGGCCGTCCTGCCGCGTGGGTCGGCCAGTTCCTCCGCCATGCGTTCGGCATTGGAGTTGTGGGTGAACCGGAGAATCATCTCCTCTCCGACCACCTCGTGGGAAGCGACCCCGCGCAAAAGTCCGCCGAGTACGAATTTCTTGCCTTTCGTCCTGGCGAGGGCTCGCAATACCTGATCCCATCGCTCGTCGACCGCCTTCTTTGGTGAGGCCGTGGAGGGTGTGGTCGTTGGTGAATGCTCTGTAGCCGGTTGCTGAGTGGTAGCTGGCTGGGTTGGTGGAGCGGGGGGCCGTGTTCGCTGCGTGGCTGCTGCCGTGGCGCGAGCGGGCTGTTGAGGCGTTGGCGTAGAGGTTAGTGCTGGTGCCGCGGCAGTTGTGCGCTCCGGCAATCCGTCGGACTTCGGCGTCGCTACGGCTCTGGCGACCGCGAGTTCCAGTGGCAGTGGTGAAGAAGAGTCGTCGCGGAATTTCGTCTCGCTGATTGCTGAGAGAGATTGGAGCACGAGGTCAAGATCGACGCTCTTCGTGGCCTCGCGCATTGCGTCAACAACCTCAACGGGGTGGCTCAGCGCGTCGTCCACGCCGGTTTTGATCAGCAGAGCAGCGCGCAATGTTTCGATGGTTGCCGACTGCAGCGCTTTCAGATCGCGGCCCGCAGATGCCTGCTCGTTGACCGTAGCCAGTCCGGCGGCGGCGTCGCGATTGAGGAGAGCTTTTGCGAGGGCGATGCTGGCGCCGGTGTCGCCAAGGCCGAGCAGCTCCTGGGCTGACTCAGCAGTGACGTTGCCCTGATATGAGATTGCAATTTGTTCAAGCAGATTCAGTGCATCACGAAGCGAACCCCATGCCACGCGGGCGATCATCTGGAGGGCGTCTTCTTCGTACGTAAATCCTTCGGCATCGGCAATGTGCTTCAGTCGGTCGACCACGTCCTGGTTGGCGATACGGCGGAAGTCGTACCGCTGGCAGCGCGAGATGATGGTTGCAGGAACCTTGTCGCTCTCGGTCGTCGCCATCACGAAGATTACGTGTTGGGGCGGCTCTTCCAGCGTCTTGAGCAAGGCGTTG
>DBZV01000116.1:45706-45988 GCA_002311865.1 Dehalococcoidia bacterium UBA1151 | reverse complement strand
CATGTGGACCTCGTCAATGATGTAAACCTTGTACTGGCCAGTGCCGGGGGTGAATTGAACCTTGTCACGAAGGTCACGAATGTTGTCGACGCCGTTATTGGACGCGGCATCAATCTCGATCACATCAAGGTTGCGTCCTTCGGTGACCGCCACACAGTTGGAGCAGACCTCATCTGGCTCGCCATCCGTTGGGTTCAGGCAGTTGAGCGCCTTCGCCAGAATGCGAGCGGTTGACGTCTTCCCGGTGCCGCGCGGACCAGTAAACAGGTAGGCGTGCGACGT
>DBZV01000116.1:39395-45645 GCA_002311865.1 Dehalococcoidia bacterium UBA1151 | reverse complement strand
AGAAACCGCTCGCCGGAGGGTTTGCGTTACGTGATCCTGGCCGACGAGGTCACGGAAAGCTCCGGAGCGCCATTTGCGGTAGAGAACTTGCGATGCCGCAGTCATGCCTGGCCTCCGACCATTGGTGCGGCTGCGATATCATCCAGCGAATCCATCACCGGCATGATTGGCATCGCGTCGGCGCCCAACACGGCCTCAAGGATACGGTCAGTGCGGCCGAACATGACACGCTGAGAATCGGCGTCTGCGTGATCGAATCCGAGCAGGTGGAGAATGCCGTGGGCTGCCAGCAAAGCTAGCTCATGCTCAACGGGCCGGCCTGCAACATCGGCCTGGAGTTTTGCCTGATCGAACGAGATGATCACTTCACCGAGCGATGGTGACTCATCAGGCCCGGAGACGAATTCGGGGTCGCTGGCAGGAACGGTGCCGTTGCTGGCCTCATCGCTGCCGAAGGAGAGCACATCGGTGGGCTTGTCCACTCCGCGGAACTGCAAGTTCAGGCGCCGAAGTTCCTCGTCGTTTGTGATTGATAGGGTCGCCTCATTGGGGCCTTCAACCAGCTCGCGGAGAATTGCTTCGGTGGCGGCCGATTCGACACGCGCGACTTCAAACATCTCTTCGAATTCTTCATCGATAGAAATGTGGACTATCGGGGTGCCGCTGGCAGGTGTCACAGGCGCGACCAGTTTGGATTGCGAGAGTCATTAACGATCTCCCGATAGTAGCAGCAGAGCGGTGTTGTAACTACCATCACCGTGGCATATGCACCGAAATGATCGGGCGCATATGCCAGAGTCAACAGATCAGACTGAACTGATCACGTCTTCCAATGCGGCGACGATTTTGACATTCTCAGATTCTGTGCGAATGGCCACTCTGATGAACTCGCCATCAAGGCCAACCTTGTCATCACAGTTCCGCACGTATATGCCGTATCGGAACAGCATCAGCGTGGTGACTAGATCGGCAGGCAACCCGGGCGGCAGTTCCATGAGTTGGAAGTTGGCGCTTGTTGGGTAGGCCGTAAGGTAGTTGGCTCTGGAAGTTGTGTCTGTAAACCGAGTGACAGCATCCCGATACTCACTCAATACGGGCAGGTACGCCGGGATGAAGTCTGGTCGCGCCAGCAAGGAGAAGAAGTACTCAGCCATGCCGTTGATGTTCCAGAGATACCCGTGGGCCAGTAGATCCTTGACGCGCTCCGGCGACATGATGGCGTAACCGGCACGGATTCCCGCGATGCCGAAATCTTTGGACATGCTCTTGACGATTGAGACATTTGGGAATGCATCAGTGATGCTGACGAGCGATGGTAGTTCACCCGCGACTGAGTCCATTCCGAAGTGGAGGAAGCTTTCGTCCACCACGATGGTGCGCAGATGCGAGAGTCGATCGAGAATCCATGTGAGGTCATCACGCGGAATCATGTAGCCGTCCGGGTTGTTGGGCGTGATTAATATTGCCGCGTCTGCGCCGCTCTTATTGACTGAATCTACATACTCAGCAGGATCAAGCGCGAATCCATCTTCCTTGTGCGACCTGAAGGTGGTGACCTGGTGATCTGGGGTTGCGAACTCATAGTAAGGCGAGAACGTTGGCACGATCACGTGAAGGTGTCTGGCATAGTTGTGAAGGATTGCCTGAATCGCCTCGGTGGCGCCATTGGCCATCAAGATGCGGCTTGAATCGACCCCAATTGCCGGCGCCAGTCGTTCAGCGATTGTTGCGTTCTGTGCGGGGTATGCCTCAACCAGGCGGCGAAATAATTGATCATCCTTCTGGACATCGGAATCGAAGAATTTCCAGAAGAGGTCAGTTGCCAGGGGGTTTGAGAGGTAGCAAGCATCAATCTCGACATTGATGTCGGGCAGGAATTCTTGCATTGTTGAGAGGCTTGGCGAATGGGAGCCTGAAGTGGCTTTCAGTTCAGAAAGTCGCCGGATCTGTTCTCGTTCATGAGAACTGATTTTCAAAGTGGGAGTCGTGGCTAAAATGGGCATCACCTCTACTGCACTGGCAGCGGTAGTTTTCAATCAAATTCCCGGGGCGGCCTGATACACAGAAGGGCCGAACTCTCGCCGGGGGGGGAACCCATACTACCGCGGTTGTCGAATTAATGTAGAAGCGATGTCGCCCTGGTGACCAAAACTGGCCATGCAATGACCGATTACTGATGGCTACGCATGAGTGCGCTGAGATGAAAATACGATCATGCAATCGAACTCAGTATCGTCAGACATGTACAGTGACTGGGTGACATTTTGCCTTTGACCGGAGTTGATATTCGCGTTATTGACTCCGGCAGAGGGGTGGGATCCAGTCGGAGTCAGAGAATGCAGGCATCGGTATTTCAGGCGATGGACTTGTCCGCCGCTGAGGCAGTCCTTAAAGAAGTAAAACAGATCCTCGACGATCGAGGTCTGATTTTCTTTTTGCGGCATGGAACGTGTCTTGGCGCCGTCCGAGACCACGCGTTTATTGGCTGGGATGATGATGTTGATACTGGTTCAATCATCGGCATGCACGGCCTCACGGAAGAGATGATCTACGCCACTGCCGAAGTTTTCAGGCAGAACGATTTCGACGTTGAGGTAATCGACAGTGAACTCCACTTGAGCGTTGATATGAAGAAGTCTGGTATCCAGTTTGACTGGACGTGTTATCGCATAATCGGCGATCACATTTATCAGTGGCCGGCGGTGAAGATTCCAGTCAGGCTTTACGAAACCCCGGCGGAAGTTGATTTCCTGGGCGAGACGTTTCACGTGCCGAATCCACCGGAGGAGTATTTCGAACTCAAGTACGGTCCAGATTGGCGGACTCCAAAACAGACAGGCTTCGAGAGGGAAGTTCTGGCGCTGATGCCGGATGGCCCATTGCCGCGCAAAGGCGGCATCATGGCCAGGTTGTCAGCGATGCTGCCGTGGCATCGGGCCGGCGGTCTAAGAGTGCTGGACCAAGACGGGCGACCAATCGAGGGTGCGAATGTGGGTGTCGCGCCAACGACTGTGCTCTCTGGCATTGAGCGCTCGGTGACCGATGCGAGTGGTTTCACAAAGTTTTTATTACCTGAGCAGGCCCTCTACGTCCTGGAAATCACGTATGGCAATCATGAAGAAATTCTCTATATGGAGACGCTGGCGCCGGGCATCAACTACGTCTACAAGGCAGACCCTGAGAATAGCGACGGCAGGTACAACGTACTAGTTCCGGAATAATTTTCGCCAGTGTTCCATAGCAGCACGTTGCACGTGCCTCTCAACAGGCGTCCCCCCAACACATGAATCAAGGAGCTGAGAAAATTAGTCGCGTATATGTAGACATGGTGGCCGATCTATTTCACTACGGCCATGTGAACTTTCTAAGGCTGGCGAGCAAGTTTGGTGATCATCTGATGGTGGGTGTCCACTCCGATGAGACCGTGATGAGCTACAAGCGTCGGCCGATCATGACGATGGAAGAGCGCATGCAGTCGGTTGCCGGATGCCGGTACGTCGATGAGGTGTTGCCAGATGCGCCACTCTCGATACCGCGTGAGTGGATTGAAGAGCACAATATCGATCTCATTCTTCACGGTGATGATTTCTCACCAGAACTTATTGACCTCTGCTATTCGGTACCCAGGGAGATGGGGATTTTCAAGACGGTGAAGTACTCCGAGGGTATTTCCACAACGGACATAATCATGAGGTGCAAGGCCGCAGAGATCGATTAAGGAACACCTCGTGGGTGGGTGCGAACGCCGGAGAGTAGTTATAGCAGACAATCCTATGCGGCAAGGCTGTCGCGCTCTGGGCTACGCCTTCACCACCTGAATCACTCTTCCGGCGTCTGGTGGGCCATCCACTACCGTGTTTCGTAGAGGCCGGCTGAAGTCTTCTGCTGAGATCGTGATCTCGTCGCTGGCCTGGAACTTCCACTCGCGGGTGGCAAAGCTGAGCTGGCTGGTGCCGAAGTAGTGGAGGTGGACGTCGCCAGGCTGCCGATGTTGCGGGTACTTGAAGTGATGGTCCTCGCAGTTGGCAAGCGAGTGCGACATGTACTTTTCGCCTGAGTAGAGTGTGCCGCTTTCGTAGATTGGCTGGCCGTCGCGAGTTACGGAACACTCCAGCTTCAAATCATCGAACGAAAAGTCGGTCACCAGCTCAGGGCCCACCGAACAATACCGAAGCTTTGATGGCGCAAGGTACAGGTAGTTGATCCGCTCAGTTTCGTGGTCGGACCACTCATTTCCGAGGGCGAAGCCGAGTCGGCGCGGCACGCCGTTGCGGTCGATGATGTAGCAGCCGACCAGCTCCGGCTCTTCACCGCCGTCGAGGGCAAAAGCAGGCTTTTCCAGCCCCTCACCCGGGCCCATGAGCGATGTGCCGTTGCCTTTGTAGAACCACTCCGGGGACGTGCCGCGGGTGCCTGCCGCCGGTCTTCCGCCATCGAGGCCCATTTGGAACATCTTGGCTGAGTCCGTGGTTGGCTCTTGTGATGGCTCTTCATCGCCATCGGAGTGCATCTGATCCCTGGACTCCATGCTGCCGGTGTGTGTGAGACCCGTACCGGAGATGAGCACCCTGTGCGGGTCTTCGTGGTCCAATGGGGCGCGCAGGAACGGGCCAGGGCCGCCAACGGGAGCTTCATACAGCGATCCGTAATGGAGGCGGGTTGAGGAATCTGATGCAGAGCGCCCGAGGATCTCCTCGAAGCCTATGCCTTCGTCCTGCGCTGCTTCGAACACCGCGTACACGGTTGATAGCGCTGGCTGCGACGCAGTGATATCGACAATTTCGTTGCCGTCGACGACGCCGACTTTTCTGCCGACGCCCGGTATTTCAAACTGAACTACTCGCATAGTGAAATGACTACCTCCAGAGGGCGTTTACCGCTTCCACGCACGCTTCGATCGTCTCTTCTGCCGCACCGGCTGCGTAGGGGGTGGTGTTGACTTCGTAGCCGCCGAATTCGTAGGCGTCGGCCATGGGCATATAGCCCTGGTAGCCGTTTGAGTAGCCGGAGAAGAGCGTTTGGGCAGCCTGCGAACGTTTTTTGACCGCGGCGCCGATTTCAGCGAACGCCTCGATAGGCGTGCCAACCAGCGCGGCGACACCAATGCGGATTGCCTGTATGCGCATGTTCACCATACCGGTCTCGCCGATTCGGGCGCTGGAGAGGGTGATTCCGGCTCGCTTGGCATTCTTGACGGCCTCTTTTATGGCGTCATCGTCACCGGTCTTCCGCACCTCGTGAAGCTTCGTTTCCAGCGCGTTATAGTCGGCCTGAGCATCCGCGACCGTCGGCAGATCCATCGCCGGAAGCTCCACGAAGTGATTGACGATGCGCAGTGTATCGTCGGGCTCGCCAATCGGCTCGTCCTCGTACATGCCGAGATCGGCGCCTGAAGCCACCACCTCGATCAGTCGCTCCTTGCGCGGTACGGGGTCGATTTCGAGTCGTACTTTTGCGGCTTCCAGCCCCAGCCGGGTGCCAAGCCACTTTGCTACTTTGACTTCACCGATAAATCCATGAGTCGGGCCGCAGTTGCCTGCCGCTCCCTGGAGGAAAAGGCACAGTCCGGGGACGTGCTGCTCGACTACTTTCCTGACGTAGCCGGGGTAGTCAGGGGAGAGAAGCTTGTTGGTCGGGCCGAGAATTGTGGGGTGGCAGGTGTAGTTGACGACTGTCGCGATGGGTGTGCCATCGACGCCGTCGATGCCGATCACGCCAACTTCGCGATCCACGAAGCCTTCCCAGTTGCGACCAGTGAACAGCTCTCCGTTTGGCAGAGCGGGGCGGCGGTTGACGTTGATTGCACACTCGCCACTGCCAACGCCGACGTAAGCCGGTTTCGCCGCCCACTTGGCTGATGCCACCGCTTCTGTGACACGTCCGGCGAGCGAGTCCTGGTAGGGGCCAATCAGCTCTTTACCTTCTTCCAACCAGCTCCCAAGCCCAATGGGTCCGGAGTGCGTGTGGGTGGCGGTTAGCCTCAGGTTGTCAGGGTCGATTCCAGTGCTGGCCAGGATGGCTTCACGAATCTGGGTATCGATGTCGAAAGTGAGGATCCCCATATCCAGATCGACGATCGCAATCTCAATATCGCCATCGGTCACGTAGAGCGCCGTGGCATAGAACGGCATGTCCACGCCCTCAGCCCGCTCATGCGTTGCCGCACCCCAACCTGCATGGGCAATCCCAACCGGCGGCGTAATATCACTCCGTCCAACACCTGCGTTCAACATTATGATCTGGTTCTTTC
>DBZV01000116.1:30365-39306 GCA_002311865.1 Dehalococcoidia bacterium UBA1151 | reverse complement strand
TTCGCATGCAAATAGCCGAAACTAGATGCCTTCACCACATCTTCTGATGTAAGGGCAGGAATATTGCGGAACTTTCTCTCCGTCACGGACCTGATTCCGGACGAAATCATTTCTGTAGTTGAGCGCGCCAGTGCGTTCAAGCAAGGTGCGTCTTCTAACGCTCTGGCGGGCAAAGTTGGCGTGATGATTTTTGATAAGCCGTCACTGCGCACAAAACTGAGTTTTGACGTGGGCATTGGCAAACTTGGCGGTCGTGCGATCTACTTTTCGCATGAAGAGATCGGGATGGATTTCCGGGAGACCGCGGAGGATATCGGCAGGGTGGTTTCTAGGATGAGTGACTTTGCTGTGGTGAGGACATTCGATCACTCGAAGGTCGAGCGCCTTTCGGAGGCAGCTTCGATAACGGTGATCAACGCGCTAACGGACGGCGAGCATCCTTGTCAGGCACTGGCGGATCTTCAGACGATCAGGGAAGTCAAAGGTTCGTACCAGGGCTTCAAGACCGCATACGTTGGCGATGGCAATAACGTGGCGGCGAGTCTTGCGCTGGCTGTGGCGTCAGTGGGCGGTTCCCTGACTATCGGCTCGCCAGAGGGGTATCAGCTACCTGAAGACGTGCTGAAGAAGGCGCAGACGATCGCGTCAGAGACCGGCGGAACGATTGAGCAGGTCACATCGCCTGAGGCGGCTGTGAGCGATGCGTCAATCGTCTACACAGACGTGTGGACCAGTATGGGCCAGGAAGCCGAATCCCGGGTTCGCAAGAAAGATTTCGTTGGCTTTCAGGTCAACCCACAGCTGCTGGAGAACGCTGCTCCTGAGGTCAAGATAATGCATGATCTACCCGCTCACCCTGGCGAAGAGGTCTCAGTTGGTTTGTTGGATGAGCCGCGGTCAATCGTGTTCGATCAGGCGGAGAATCGGCTGCACGCCCAGATGGGCCTGATGGACTTCCTGCTCAGCGACGGATAAACGAGATGCCACTTCCGATCATCACAATCGTCGGCCGACCCAATGTTGGCAAGTCCACACTGTTTAATCGGCTTGTCGGTGAGCGGATTGCGATTGTCAGTGACATCGCCGGAACAACCCGCGACAGGGTGTCCGGCGACGCGCGCTGGAATGATGAGCGATTTCTTCTCGTCGATACGGCGGGCATCGAGGCTGAGGATGAGGTCGATCCGCAGTCGGTAACCGGCCTGGGCGCCACCGAGACGCTGCTCTCTGAGGTCCAGGCGCAGACATCTACTGCGCTGGAAGATGCGGATGTCCTGATATTCATGGTGGATGCATCGCAAGGTGTCACACCAAAAGATATTGAAGCTGCGGATATCGTTCGGAGATCTGGGAAACCGGTCGTTCTGGCCGCCAACAAGGCGGACAACTTTGAGCGGGAGATGACCGTCTCCGAGTTCTACGAGTTGGGACTTGGCGACCCGATCTCATTCAGCGCTTACCACGATCTGAACATGTCAGTACTCATGGATGCGGTGCTTGGACCTCTGGACACAGGTGATGAGGATGTCACTGATGACTCGATCAGAGTTTCCATTGTTGGTCGGCCGAATGTTGGCAAATCGGCCATGCTGAACGCGATTTCGGGCGAGGAACGCGCGATTGTGAGCAGCGTTGCCGGGACGACACGTGACTCGGTGGACACGGGGTACGTGTACAAAGAGCACGAAATCACTTTGATCGATACTGCCGGACTGCGCCGACGTGGCAAGGCGGGCATTGGCATCGAGAAGTACAGCGTACTGCGAACAATGCGGTCGATAGAACGGTCGCACGTGGCTCTGCTGCTGCTGGACGCCACGGAGGTTGTGACGGCGCAGGATACGCATGTCGCGGGCCTGATGGAGGACGCTGCGCGCGGTGCCGTGATTGTGGTGAACAAGTGGGATCTGGCCGATGAAAAGCAGCTTGAGCGCGAGAAGGTGGAGCGCGATATTCGGGGTCGCCTACAGTTCCTTGAAGGCGCGCCGATTGTGTTCACATCGGCCATTTCACGGAGCGGTGTCAACCGCATGCTTGATGCGGTGCTTCGGGTGTATGAGAACTGGACGCGCATAGTGGATCCTGGCGATCTGCAACGGATGCTGCTGGACGCGTTGGCTGAGCACCCGATTCCCACTGGCGGCAAAGACGATGTGCGGCTGAAGTCGATTATCCAGACGAAGGCGGCCCCACCCAGCTTTGTGTTCAAGGTGAATCAGCCCAAGAAGATACACTTCAGCTACAAGAGATACCTGGAAAATCGAATCCGCAAGGAGTTCCATTTTGAAGGTAGTCCATTGAGGCTCCATTTCCGAACGCGCGTATGAACGACCCCTGGAGCTGGATCATCGCCCTTGCAGCGGCGTACCTGCTGGGTTCCGTCCCGTTTGGCGTAATCATTAGTCGATTCGTGAGCGGCGTTGACGTGCGGTCGGTTGGCAGTGGCGGTACTGGCGCAACCAACGTCATGCGTACCTCCGGAACTAAGGCCGGTGTTGCCGCGCTACTGTTGGATGGCGGCAAAGGCGCGGTTGCGGTGTTGATCGCCAGGCAACTGGCAGATGGTCAGCCTCATCTTGTGGAAGCGCTTGCCGGATTGCTGGTGATCATGGGCCACAACTGGCCGCTATTCACCCGCTTTAAGGGCGGTAAAGGCGTTGCTGCTGGCTGGGCCGCCCTGACCGTGATCTCACCGTGGGCAAGTCTGGCCGCAACGATCGCACTCCCAGTAGTTGCTGGCACACGGTATGTGTCGCTGGGGTCGATTGTTGGGACGGGAGCAGGCCTGATATTCCTGACTGTTCAGGTAGTAGCGTTCGACTACGGAGAGCTTACCTATCTCGTTTATGTGTTCACAGGTGGACCGCTTGTGCTAGGGCGGCATTCTGCCAACATCAAGCGCCTGCTGAAGGGTGAGGAGAACAAGTTGGGACGGCGAGCGGAAATACAACAGCCTGAGACAACCCAGAGCTAATGCCTGGCGATACGGCGAAGGTTGGGGTGATCGGCACCACTACGTGGGGCTTGACGCTGGCGATGCTGATGAGCAAACGCGGCCATGAGGTCTCGGTATGGGCGCGCTCGGAGGAGGAGGCAGAGCGACTGGGGCGTACTCGGGTCCACCCTCACCTCGAAGATATTCAGATTCCAGACGAAATATCGATCGACGCCTCACCTGAGCGCGTTCTTGATGGAGCAGATCTGGCACTGGTGGTGGTGCCATCCCGATCGCTGCAGGAGAATCTCAATTCCGTCGCCTCGGATCTCGCCAATGTCCCTCTTGTAGTGAGCGCTACGAAGGGACTGGAAGAAGGCACCGCTCGCAGACCATGCGAAATCATCACTTCACGAACAGGTGACAATGCGAACTGCAGCGTGGGCGTTCTCTCCGGCCCCAACCTTGCACCAGAAGTCGCTTCTGGCAAACCCAGCTCGGCCACGGTGGCTTTCGAAAGTCTTGAGCAGGCCAACCAGGCCCAGCAGATCCTCAGCACGCAGTCGTTCCGGGTGTACGCCAGCGATGACGTTGTGGGCGTGGAGCTTGGCGGCGGGCTGAAGAACATTATTGCGATTGGCGCGGGAGTGATCGATGGACTGAAGCTTGGCGATAATGCTAAGGCTGCTTTCATATCCCGGGGTCTGGCCGAGATCACCCGTCTGGGCGTGGCGATGGGCGCGCGGCCGGAGACATTTGCCGGCCTCTCTGGTTTGGGCGATCTCTTCGCCACGTGCGTTTCGCCGTTGAGCCGGAATCGGCAGGTTGGCGAGCGGCTGGCATTGGGGCAGAGTGTGCCCGATATTCTTGCGGCAATGGGTCAGGTCGCGGAAGGGGTGCACACCACCAGCGCCGCGCTGGAGATGGCGCGCCGCGTGGGGGTTGAGATGCCGATTGCTGCGGCCACGGCACAGGTGCTTTCGGGCGAGGTTGACGCCCAGACAGCGATTGCTCAACTGATGAGCCGAGCGCCGCAGGTTGAGTCTCCCTAGCGACACCCCAACCCCACCAACCTGCACCCTGCGCCAGCAATGCTGCGTCATCCCGGAACCAAGACGGTCTCTTCAGCGCCCCGCGCTCAATGCCCGTGTGGCAGACACCTTGGGTCCATGTCGCCGAAGTGAGCCAGCGCCATGGTTAATGCGGCGATGCTTGCAGTTTCGGCTCTGACGACGCGCGGACCGATGCCTGCGAGCGCCAGTCCGGCAGATTTTGCAGCCTCAACTTCATCGGCGCTGTAGCCACCTTCGGGACCTATGAACAGGCCCAAGTTTGTGCCGTCGTGTTGGGCGAGGGCGTCGCGCAAGGAGAGCCGATCCTCAGCCTCCCACAGAAGAATTCCGGAGCTGCCGACTTCAGCCACGGCCGCGGTAAAATTCACCGTCGGGTCGAGTTCTGGCAGTTCGGTGCGACCAGACTGCTCAACGGCCTCTGCAATCACGCGTCTCCAGCGGCTCAGGCGGTTATCGGACGGTGGTCTGGCGTTTGTGTACGCGGACACGAACGGAACTAGGCGGCTGACTCCAAGCTCGGTCGCTTTTTGGAGCATGAATTCGAACCGGTCGTATTTGATCAGTGCCGCGTAGAGCGTTATTTGAGCGATTGGCTCTGGGCTGCCTTCGAACGCAGACATGGCGTGGGCGAGAGATTGTTTGGGGTCGATGCGGGTGAGGCTTGCCGTCCATTCACCACCTTCGCCATCCAGCAGTCTGATCTCATCGCCTTCGTGAAGCCGGAGGACCCTGGCGATCTGATGAGAGATATCAGCAGGCAGCGTGAGGTCCTCACCAATTTCCGGCGTTCCAGGGACAATGAATCTGTGCATGGCTACTTACGGCGTGATGCGACGACTGCCATCCAGTCGCCACTCTGCTGCACCTTTGTGAACTCGAAACCCAGGGCCGTGTACACCTCTCGGACCTCGTCCAGCCGTTCGGCCATGAAGCCAGAGAGAATCAGTTGACCGGATTCTGTAGCTGGCCGGGTGAGTTCCACAGCCAACTCAATAACAATCTTGCTGGATATGTTGGCGAAAACGAGATCAAACTCGCCGTCTGGGGCAACCTCTCCCGGGTGACTCTCAAGCACCACTTTTGCCCGGTCGGCCACGCCTGCACGGGCAAGGTTCTCCTTGCTGGCTTCGACCGCTTCAGTTTCTACATCGAGGCCAAGGGACGATTCAGCGCCGCAGAGGAGTGCGGCGATAGAGAGGATGCCAGATCCGCAGCCTACGTCGAGGACTTTTTCTCCACCTGAAACGGCATCTTCAATCAACTGCAGGCATGTGCGAGTTGTGGGGTGCTGGCCGGTTCCGAAGGCCATTCCGGGTTCAAGCGGAATGTGAATTTCACCGGGTCCGGGCTCCTCCGTGGAGTTGGCTGGCGCGATGAAGAGTCGTTTGCCCACGCGAATCGGATCGAAGACCTGTTTTCGCCAATCCTCTTCTGCTACCTCACCAATCTTTAGTTCAGGCAGTTGATAGAGGAGCGAGATCAGGCGGAGGCCAACCTCAATCTGGGTGATGCGATCAGGCGTCGTATCGTCGTTGCTCAGGTATCCGCGCACGGTGACCGGCGCGTTAGGGTCGGGAGACTCGCCCTCATCAGGGTTGTAGCCGCCTCTCTCCTCGATGGCGACGCCACCGTCTGCGTGCCGTCCAAAGAGGGCGTACAGGGTTTCGGCGTATTCACCCGGCGCGTCGATGCTGATCTCAGTCCAAACGCTGCCCGTTTGGGGAGCCGTCACTTAGCGAGGCTCGCCGGAAATCTTGTCTTTGATCTTGCCAAAGATTCCGCCGTCATGATCTTCATTGGAAAACGTCTCATTCAACTCTTCAAGCAACTCCCGCTGACGCGATGATAGCTTTGTGGGTGTGGAGACGATTATTTCAACGATCTCATCGCCGCGTTTTCCTGAATTGACATCTGCGATGCCCTCGTTCCTGAGCCTGAAGGGGCGGCCAGATTGGGTTCCCGGGGGGATCTTCAGTTCGCGGACGCCTTTCAGTGTTGGAACTTCCACCGTCGCGCCAAGTGAGGCTTCGGCGAGGTTGATCTCTTTTTCGACGATTATGTTATTGCCTGAGCGACGGAAAAATTCGTGGTCTCGAACGGTGAGATATATGTAGAGATCACCGTTGGGTGCGCCGGGCTCACCGGCCTCGCCTTCGCCGCGAATTCGCATCCGAGTGCCGCTGTCTACGCCAGGAGGGATGGTGACCGCAATGGAGCGCTTGTTTCGCAATCTGCCCTGGCCACGGCACTGACGGCAGGGCGTGCGGACTGTTTTGCCATCGCCATTGCATGTGCTGCAGGCCGTGACCTGCTGGAACTGACCGAAGATGTTCTTCTGTACGCGCCGGACCTGCCCGGAGCCGCCACATGTTGAGCAGCGCTCAACCTCAGTGCCCGGCTCGGCCCGCGTTCCGCTACAACGGTCGCAGACCTCGACTCGGGCCATCGTGATGGACTCTTCTGAGCCGAACACCACAGACTCAAAATCGATCGTAACCTCATACTCAAGATCGCGGCCAGCCCCTGGACCGGACCTGCCAGATCCACCAAAGAACGCATCAAATATGTCGCCGAACCCACCGAAGCCCTCAAAGCCAGAGAAGCCCTGTGCGCTGCCACTCTGAACCCCCGCGTGACCATATCGATCGTAGGCAGCTCGTTGTTCTGTGTTGCTGAGGATCTGGTACGCCTCAGCAACTTCCTTGAACTTATCGCCCGCGTCCGGCTCTTTGTTCCGGTCAGGATGATACTTCAGGGCCTTCTGACGGTATGCCTTCTTGATCTCCTCCGGGGTGGCGGAGCGCGCCACTCCAAGGACATCGTAATAGTCGGCCTTAGTTGCCATATTAGTTAAAAATACCGTCCGGTGAAGTTGCTGATGCTGTCATTTGGCAGCGCGAAAAATGGTCACAACCTCTAATTATAGGATCTGGGGCGGCAGAAAAAAGGGGTTTTCTACGCGAATGCGACCGGTTCGGACAGATCGCTCATCAGATTGGCAGTGTGATGAACGACTGGCATAGCGAATTCATAGCGCAGTCGCTTGGGGCCGACGATGCCTACTGTGCCAAGCGTTTCGCCCATCGCACCATACCGACAGACGATCACGCTGAACTCACTGAGCGGGCCGTGGTCCATCTCTGCGCCGATGAAGACGCCAACCGTTCCGTCATCCGGGGCGCTGGCCGCGAGATCGGATATTGGCGCCTTATCGTCTAGCAGATCGACCAGGTCGCGTCCCAGTGCACCGTCTGAGAATTCTGGTTGGCTGAAGAGCTCGGAAAGGCCGTGGAACTCAAACTCAGGCACTGACTTCGCTTCCTCGCTGCGGAGCAGGCCCACCGTGCCGCCAATTACATCGGACTCAAGCTTGTCGGCGGTGCGCGGGGCGGTGCTGACGATCTCTCGAGCGGTCTTATCGGCCACTACAGAGGCAACGCGGTTGCGGGTGCGTTCGAGTTGTTCTGCCGGTGTTGGCGCCTCCAGCTGGACCATGAGTTTGTGCACTGCCGCGCCGTGCAGGATCACCACCAGCAGCGCAGCTGACTCCTGGATTCGGACAAGTTCAATCTGCTTGACTCTGAACGTCTGTGTTCTGGGAGGTGAGACAAAAGCCAGGGCGCCAATCAGCTCTGAGAGGGTGGCAGACGCCGTTTTTGCCCACTCTTCAACCTTCTGGCGTACGGCTGCGATTTCAATCTCAAGGGTCTCGCGCGCTTCCCCCGGGGGATTATCGGTGCTGGGCAACGCCTCAACGAAAAATCGATACCCCTTATCTGATGGCACGCCGCCCGCGGAGCTGTGTGGACGAAGGATGTAGCCGGCGTCTTCCAGCGTGCCCATCTCGTTGCGGATGGTGGCGGGACTGACATTCAGTTGGGGGTTCTTTGAGAGCGTGCGAGAGCCGACGGGAGATGCCGTCTCAATGTAATCCCGAACGATTAGGTCGAGAATCTGCTGTGTTCTGTCAGTCAGGGTCAACACAATTGGAACCCGAATTCTGAACTGGCTTTGTGGTCACAGGCTCGCAACTCAATTGTAATCACAAATCGGAAATCTGCGTGCGGAGCCTTGTCCGCACCTGAATCTCAAATTGACGGCCAACTTAGCACGTTGCTAGAGTGATGATATCCCCATGGACACAACTGCATGCGTCCCATAACGCAGATACTAAGGTGTACATGTTGGATATCCCGCAACAATCGGCATTTTATTTGAGCAACAGATAACGGATTAAATGGATATACGCTGGCAGGGCCAAACAACGTTTGAAATCGCAACTGGCGACTCACGGGTCATTTTTGATCCATATCCCAAGTCGCCGGGACCAACACCAGGATGGGATGGCTCGCTAATTGTTACAAGCAGCCATTTTGATCCTGCTCGTATCGATACAAAAAAGGTTGATAAAGCGGCGTTCGTTGTGGACGGACCCGGCGAGTACGAGGTTGGTGGTCTAGCGCTCAAGGGGATTCCAACCCCGAGGAGCCAGGAGGGCGTTGATCGGGCGATCAACACCGTGTTCGTAGTGGAAACCGAGGGACTCTCGGTCTGCCACGTCGGCCAGTTGCGAGACCCGATGGCGGCACAGTCACGTCAGGCTCTTGGTGCAATAGATATTCTCATTCTGCCCGCGGGTGGCGAGGGGACGATTGGCCCGGAAGAGGCGGCGACGACGATACGTCAACTCGATCCGAAGATTGTGTTGCCGGTCTATGGTGGCGATCAGTCTGGCGCACAGGCTGAGGAGGCACTGAAGCGTTTGCTGGCCGAGATTGCTGTTGAAGCCGGGGATCCAATTCCGCGCCTCAGCATCACACGATCAAATCTGCCCCCTGAGATGCGGGTTGTGCTGCTAAGGCCTACGGGCTAACTACACCTCTTCGAATCTCCCAGACTTCGACGATCGGTACGCCGCGTCGAGCATTTCGAT
>DBZV01000116.1:21750-30258 GCA_002311865.1 Dehalococcoidia bacterium UBA1151 | reverse complement strand
CACGCGTAATCACCGGCGTTGGTGGCGAGGTCTGATTCATAGTGGTTGCCATCGTCTCGCAGGACTTGCAGTCGGGCACGCTCGAAGTCGAGGCTGAGCACGCCTTCAGTGCCGAAGATTCGGATATCAAGCTGGAATCCCCGGTCGGCTGGCACCGTACCTGCGCCGGAAAACGATCCGATAACGCCGCCATCGAACTGGACACTCATAGCGTCGTACAGCTCCACTTGCGAACCCGGCGCCGACATCACGGCGAAGACTTTCTGTGGCGAGAGACCCGTTAGCCAGTAAAGCATTGCCGCGGAGTGCGTCATCTGCGAGAAGCCATAGCCACCGCCCGCGATGTTTGGGTCGGCCCAGGTTGACGATTCCGGAGGCATGAACATGTTGGCCGGGTCGTACTCAAACTTCCCGCCGGTGAGCAGGCCTCTTAGCGGTGACGCCATGTGACACTGGACGAACTCCACGGTGCCCACTTCGCCGCGGTCCATCCGCTCTTTTGCTTCCTGGACGAACGGCGAGTAGTGCCAGCCGTGCGGAATTAGCAGGTGAACACCCTGCCGTTTTGCTTCGGCAACAAGTTCGCGGGCGTGATCGGCGTTCGTTGTCAGGGGTTTTTCGCACATCACGTGGAGGCCGCGCCGCAGGGCCGCGATTGCGTGTTCGTAATGAAAACCGTGCGGGGAGGAGACAATCACGCCATCCAGATCAGGAATCTCCAGGAGCTTCTCGAAGTCTTCTGTGGCCACTTCGAATCCGAACTCGCTTTTGACACGCTGCAACTCGTCGGCGCCAATGCGGCATACCGCTGCGAACTCAACATCATCGCGATCTCGCAGTGCTGGCATGTGGTTGGAAGTGGTCCACCAGCCAGCTCCAATGAACCCAAGTCTGGCGGTGCGTGATTCGGTCATAGATATCCTCGCCTCGAGTGTTTCCTGAATTGCGACGATTGTATTCGACCGGGTGTGCGAGTTGGCGATACCCTTGATTATGTATCGAGCGGGCGGAATTATCTTTTTCAGGGGGCGAATAGTGGAACGTCGGCAACTTGGCACCAATGGTCCGATGGTCTCAGCGGTCTGCCTGGGGGCATGGCCTCTGGGCGGCGGGATGGGCGAGATTCCGGACGATCAGGCCATCGCCACGATCCACGCGTCCATTGAGGCTGGAGCCACGTTTATCGATACGGCTGAGGGGTACCGCACCAGCGAGTCGGTACTGGGCAAAGCGCTGCGCGGGAAGCGGCAGGACGTGTTTCTGGCGACCAAGCTCACTGGCGATCACACTCTTGAGCACATGAACTCAGCCATCGAGAATAGTCTGGCGGGCCTGGGGACGGATTACGTTGATCTCTACCAACTCCACAGCCCGCGACCAGAGACTCCGATCAAGCAGACGATGGAAGGTCTTCTGGCGTTGAAGGAGGCGGGCAAGATCAGGCATATTGGCGTCTCAAACTTCACCGCGGATCAGCACCGTGAGGCTGCACAATACGGTCTGATCAGCAGCAGCCAGCCCCGTTACAACATGCTCTACCGATACCCGGAGGCCGATGTACTTCCTGCCTGTCTGGACCTTGGCATTGGCGTTATCGCACACTCACCGCTGGCGAAGGGCATGCTGACGGGCAAATACCGTCCGGGACACAGGTTCGACGCAGGTGATGAGCGGTCGGGGATGGCGGCGTTCCAGGATGATGCATTCAGCCGCATCATGCCAATTGTTACGCAACTCCTCGGCTGGGCCGGGGATCACGGGCGATCTGGTGGCGATCTAGCTGTTGCGTGGACGTTGGCTCATCCAAGTATGGCCAGTTGCATTGTTGGCGCCAAGACTCCTGAGCAGGCGATTCAGAACGCGGCGTCAGCAGACTGGTCGCTATCGGAATCTGACATGGCTGAACTGGCAGAGATACTGCGGGACTTCAATCTAGATGCCTAAACACCGTCCGGGCCGTAATCGACATACCGTTGAAGGAAGACGAGCAGTGCTTGAGGCGCTTCGTTCCAGTTCCAGACTGGAGCGGATCTTGCTGCAAGAGGATATTGAGCAAGGGCCGCAGATCAGGTCGATCGTTGAAGGTGCTCAGGAGCGCAACGTGCCAGTTGAAATGGTTGGTCGGCGGGCGATGGATCGCGAGTCCAACACCAACAAGCACCAGGGCGTGATCGCACTAGCTCCAGATCCGGACTACATAGCGCTGGACCAGTTGCTGCTCGATGCCACCGGGGGCGAGGAAGCAGCGCTCATCGTTGTGTTGGACGGCGTTGAGGATCCGCAGAATTTGGGTGCGATTGCACGCTCTGTTGATGGCGCGGGTGGACATGGGTTGGTCATTCCGGAGCGTCGGGCGGCCGGCGTATCGCCGGGCGCGATCCGTGCATCGGCTGGAGCGCTGCAACACGTGCCGGTCTCCAGGGTCGTGAATCTTTCTCGGGCGCTGGATGAGATCAAAGCGGCGGGTCTATGGACGGTGGGCCTGGATGATCACGCCGATCAGAATTACACGGACATTGATATGACGGGCCCGGTTGCACTTGTAATCGGCTCAGAAGGTGACGGAATGTCCCGCATAATCCGGGAGAAGTGCGACTTCCTCGCATCGCTGCCTCTAAGGGGACAGATAGAGTCTCTGAATGCTTCTGTCACAGCCGGAATCATGCTTTATGAGGCGTTGCGGCAGCGGAACCCGTAGGTGCTTCCAGCCACACGAGTATGACGGCCTATGCTCACAAACTTTGTCGGCAGCGAGACACCAGAGCGCGTCATAGGCCCTATTCCCGGTTTCAGTGCCGGGCCTGAGACTGGGTGCAGGACACAAGCGGGGGGAGCATCATGAGCACGAATCAGCACAACACCGGCGACCAGCACGACACATCAGAGACAGAGCCCCGTTTGCCGGAACCGCAAACCCTAACATTTAGCATGCCGATTCCGTTTGACGGTTTTTTCTACGTGGAAAACGAATCAGACTCTGGAATAGCCGCCTAAACCCGAGACAGGCGTTTAGTTTCGGGACAACTCCGTCACAACGTTGACAAGCGGTTCGCCACGGTAGAACCGGTCAATGTTTTCAGCGACCACACGCGACCTTCGTTCCGCAGTCCCATACGTTCCACCGGAGATGTGCGGCGTCATCAAGACGTTATCTAGCTCGTGGAATGGGTACTTCGAAGGTCGCGTTGTGTGGTCGTCAAGGCCGGACGGGTAGAACCACCAGACGTCGATAGCTGCTCCACCGATGCGGTTGTCGCGCAGTGCCTCATACAGCGCAGTCTCATCGATGATGGGGCCTCTGGCGGGGTTGATGATGTACGCGCCAGACTTCATCAGCGAAATCTCATGCTCGCCCACCAGACCTTTTGTACTGGGTAGCTGGGGGGTTGTTATGGCAATAAAGTCGGCCTCTGACATCAGATCGTCAAGTCGACTCGGATCGCCAACCCAAGCCAGCCCAAGACCGCGTGCTTCCTTCTCGCCCGGAGGTGTTCTGGTTACTGCGATCAGTCGCATATCGTAGGCGCGTGCCAGTTTTAGAACGCGTCGGCCAATGTGGCCCAGTCCAATCACGCCCATCGTTCTGCCAAATAGCTCCCGATATGGCGGCCGGCGGTATATCCATATGCCCCAATCGTTCTTTCTGAGCATCTGGTCGGCCTTGAAAACCTCGTGGTCCAGTACCTCTGCGGCCATCATCACCCACTCCGCAATTGGTGCTTCATGTTCGTACGCGTTGGCTACAACGCACCCTTCTGGGACGGCCGATGGCACGATCTTTTCGAATCCGGCAGCCTGAAGAACAATCATCTTCAGGCTATCTGCTGAAGAAGTCATGTCCGGCGTGAATTTAACACCGACAAGCACATCCTGACCCGGAAGAGCCTTCATCATGGCAGCGCTGTCATTGGGGTCGACGTACGACCAGTTGACGGGAGTAGTTACAAATTCTTCCAACGGCCTGTACGTTTTGGGTCGTTCCACGTCCTGGCCGTTGGAATTTGGAGGTGCTGCTGTACGAAGCACGTTGAGGGGGCGGTCAAAGGGCTGAGAGGACAGGTCGATTGCTCCTGATTTGAACTGCCGGGACGGGGGCGGGAACGTGTAGGATAAGTCAATTCATGCACACTGGTCGCAGAGTTGGGCCAGGTACTCAGTGCGGCGGAATCCGTATCGGCGCATCACACAGTAAGTATGACTCAACCCAATAAAGAAATACCCACGGCCGCGCCTTCCGACAATTACAAGTGGAAGGCGGTCTCAGTGATGGCGCTGGGACTCTTTTTCGGCGTCATGGATTTCGGCGGAACCGGCGTGGCAATTCCAACCATTGCCGATGAATTTGGGTTGGCGCTTGGTAAGGCATCACTCATTGCTCTGGGCTTCGCCATAGCCATCAGTGCTGTGCTGTTGCCGGTGGGCGGCCTCTCAGATCTTGTCGGACGCAAACGATCATTTATTGCGGGGGGTGTCATCTACGCGCTCGGCGCTGCTGGGGCTGCCGCCGCACCAGATATCTCATTCCTTGTCGCGGCCCGCATCGTCTCTGCTATCGGAGCCGCGATTGTGATGGCAAACGGAATGGCGATTGTTGCCGTGGTGTTCCCACCCGAAGAACGTGGCAAGGGTATGGGACTCATCGCATCGGCAGTGGGACTTGCGGCGATCGCCGGTCCCCTGGTGGCCGGCCAGATGGTTGACGGTCTGGGCTGGCGATCATTCTTCGTTCTCCTGGCCATTGGAACGGGCGTGTCGGTGGTATGGGCCGCGATAATCCTGGACGAGGAAAAGATTGGGGGCCCGCGTACAGGATCTATAAGGAATTACGACTGGACCGGTGCGCTGATATCCGCGGTGGGGCTCACAGTGCTAATTCTTGCAGCAACGTTCAGCACGGATCTATCGCCGTTCATTATCGGCCCAGCATTTGGCCTCACCGCAATTCTTCTGTATCTGTTCATATGGCGTGAGTCTCGAATTGCCGTCCCAATGTTTGATTTAGGCATGTTCAAAAATGCGCAATTCTCCTGGGCGATCACAGCACGATTTCTGGGGTTTGTGGGCAGCTCACCCTGGTTCTTCCTCATGCCGTTCTATTTACAGGGAGTACGTGGTTACTCTCCCAGTGAAATGGGACCAATACTCATTCCCGGCGCTATTGGGTTCGCGATCATGGGGTCCATCAGCGGCCGACTCTCCGACAAGCTGGGTGTAAAACCGTTCACGGTGATTGGCCTGACGCTAGTCACTATCTCCGGCCTTGTGCTGGCGTCTCTCAACGAGGAGTCGGAACTCTACATCATCATGCCTGCTCTGCTTGTCACGGGCCTTGGCATGGGGCTGTGGGTCGCGCCAAATATGAGCGCTGCGATCGGTGCGGTCCAATCTCAGTCATTCGGCGTCGTATCGGCATTCATCAACCTGGTTCGCAATACGGCTTCAGCAATTTCCATCGCAGTAGCCACAGCAATAGTTGTTGGGGTGATGACCTCTAATGGAGTGGATGCTGATCTGGGCGCCATCAAAGATGGATCCGGCACTGAAGAAAAGGCCGCTTTTGTCTCTGGCATGCGGATCGCGTTCATATCGTTCGCTGGCGTCTCTTTCTTCGCGATTATTGCGGCAATGAAGACCAGTAATCCAGTGATCACGTCCCGACGTGAAACAGAACAGTCCACCGCCCAGTCCCTGGCGAATGCATCCATCGCAAGCGGCCTCCCAACGGAAAGCCAATCGACTACCAAATCCACGGGGGATTGAGGTGGGCCAACTTGATGGCAAGGTGGCTATCATTACCGGTGGTGGCAGCGGAATTGGCAAAGGGATAGCGGCTGCCTTCGCGGGCGAAGGATGTTCGGTCGTTATCGCCGCCCGAGATATCGACCGCCTGAATGGGACTGCGGAAGAGATCACCGCCAACACCGGTTCAGAGGTCGTAGCTATACAGACAGATGTTACGGACGAGGCCGCGGTCAAGCGCCTATTTCAGTTGACAATGGAGCGATTCAGCAGGTTGGATATTCTCGTCAACAACTCTGGACGATTCGATGGCGGTCGCATCGACGAACTGAGCCTTGATACGTTCGCCATGGTGATGGCGGTCAACGTGACTGGTCCGTTTATCTGCACACGCGAGGCGTTCAGGATAATGAAGAATGCCGGGGGCGGCCGGATAATCAACATTGGCAGCATCGCTTCGCAGCGCGCTCGGCAGCATTCGGCGCCATACACAACCAGCAAGCACGCCCTCTGGGGTCTCACACAGTGCACCGCTCTGGACGGACGCGAGTTTGGAATCTCATGCGGGCAGCTCAATCCTGGCAACGTTGCGGTTGAGCGGCGTGTTGCGGCGGGGGGCAGTCCAGCAAGCGGAGTGGATACGGGACCGGAGGCGCAGGTAGAGACGGCCGATATGGCGCGAGCGGCACTGTATATGGCAACCCTGCCGCCAGACGTGTACACCCTGGAGATGAGCGTTCTACCGGTGGCCCAGCTCTTCATAGGGCGAGGCTAACCCGCCCGCCCGCCACCTCACCAACATGATTAAAGCTGTTTCATTCGACGGCGACGATACGCTCTGGTCATTCGACGATATGATGCGGCAGGCGCTGGCCTCTACCCTCACGCTGCTTGAGGAGATGACGAAAAAAAAATCTATCTTCACCGTGGGCGAGGTAATAATGTTGAGGAACGGCGTTGAGGCTGAACGAGGGCCGTTGAATCCGCGAAACACGGTGGAGGGCATTCGCAGAGAGTCGTTTCGACGCGTTGCGAAGTTGTCCGGGTTGGACGGCCAGATCTCTGGGGACAAGCTCACCGAGCACTACTTTGAAGTAAAAACCCAAGTAGGGACGCTGTTTCCGGAAGTCGAGCCTGTCATCCAACAACTTCGGGCATCTTTTCGGGTTGGTGAGATAACCAATGGAAACCATTCGCCAGCGGTGTTTGGATCAGATGTGAAGCTCGATTTCATCGTCATGGCGCAGGATATTGGGATTGGGAAGCCGGACGCGGAGATTTTTGAGCATGCTGCCAGGCTAGCCGGATGCGATGTCACGGAGATGATGCATGTTGGTGACTCGCTGGAGTCTGATGTCGCGGGTGCAAACGGTGTAGGAGCGGTGAGCATATGGTTTAATCCCGCTGGCCTTGAGAACGATTTAGGTGTGCGTCCGGACTACGAGATCAGATCGTTGAGTGAGATACCGGAAATCCTGGATGCGCACCAGGATGACCGCTAGGCGTTGCGAGATTCATGCTCGCGCTTGATCTCAGCCGTCCATCGCGAATGGTCCATGCGGCCTTTGACGTAGCGATACCCGAAGTAGTCTGCTGCGATGGCGAATGGCCCAATCAGCATAAATGCGAAGATACGGTCCGCTATATGCATGTCGTACCAGGATGGCACCAGAAAACTGATCGCAGCAAAATGAATTAGCCCAAGAAACCCCACCAGAAGGACCGCGGCTAGCCATAGCGTCGCGATCCCCAGGCGATACTCGATAATTGCACGATCAAATTTCAATTTGCACCGGTCCTGAGTAGCGAATCTATTCGTACTTACTAGCGCCAATTTGCATTGGTCAGAGCCTACCAGTTCTGAACTGAGCCATCCCTTCGCCGGAGCATGGTGGTAATCCAGGCGTCCTCGTGCATCGGACTGTTTGCGATGGCGTCCTCATCAACGTCGATGCCCAGTCCAGGCGCATCTGGAACTTCCATACGCCCGCCTTTTGCCCTGAAGTTGCCCGGATAGAGCTTGTCGGCCTCCACTTCAGCGTCCTCGCCTCTCTGGAACATCTCCAGCCACGCGAAGTTGGGCGTGGCCATTGCCAGGTGGGCGCTTGCAGCTGTGTTGACGGGGCCCAGCGGGTTGTGCGGCATCAGATCGATATAGTGAGCCTCAGCCCACCCGGCGACCTTTTGCGCCTCTGTGAATCCGCCAACAATGCCAAGGTCAACGCGGGCGTAGTTGGTAAGCCCCTTTTCGATATACGGGAGGAACTGCCACTTTGAAGAAAACTCCTCACCAAGCGCAAATGGGACAGGCGTCATCTGACGCAATGCTTCGTATGAGCTGACCGTCTCGTCGCGAATCGGCTCCTCCAGGAAGTCCAGCGTGCCCGGCGGCATCGACTGGCAGAACGTGGCAGTCTCTGCGACGCTCAGCCGGTGATGGTAATCGATGCCAATCCTGATCTCCCGTCCGAGCTGCTCACGCGCCCGGATAAGCGCGTCGACCTGTAACGGAATATCAAGGCGCGGCTCGAAAATATTACCGTCTTCGAATCCTGGCGCCACGCTCAGCCGCATGCACTCCCAACCGTCGTCCACTAGCGCCTGCGCCTTCTGCAGCATCGCTCCGGCGTCGACGCCGTTCGTGGTGGCGAAGCATGGAACCCACTCGCGCTGCTTGCCGCCAAGGAGCTGGTAGACCGGCACGCCCAGCTTCTTACCGATAATGTCGTGCAGCGCAATGTCGATTGCAGACATCGCCGCCGTGATGAC